>CAJUCG010000007.1 GCA_910585065.1 uncultured Lachnospiraceae bacterium | reverse complement strand
ATATGAGAAAGAACGAGGAGAAGATAGAAACGGATTATAAGGGGAAGAAGGCAAACTCATGGGGGAGCGAAAATACAAATAATTTGGCGGGAGAAAAGGAAAATTATGGAAATTCAGCAGATTCACGCTTTGCTAAGGTGATTGAGCAGGCAGGACTGACCGGTGCGATCGCAGATCTGAAATACGGTGCGGATACTTATATTATGAAAAGTTTTGACAATGAGGGCTGTGAGATGTCGGGCGGGCAGCAGCAGAAGATGGCGATTGCGCGCGCACTGTACAAGGATTCTCCAGTGGTGATTTTGGATGAGCCGACGGCAGCACTCGATCCGATTGCCGAGTATGAGATTTATCGGCAGTTCCATACCTTAGTTGGAGGAAAGACAGCGATCTATATTTCGCATCGTCTGTCTTCCTGCCAGTTTTGTGATGTGATCTATGTGTTTGTGGACGGGGAGATTGCGGAGCGCGGGACGCACGCGGAGCTTGTCGAGCTTTCCGGCGGGCATTATGCAAAGATGTTTGAGGCGCAGGCACAGTACTATCGGTAAAATCTCAAAACCATTTGCAGATTATTTATCCGCGTTAAAAGAGGGGATCTCCTGCCGTTTTGGTTAAATGCTATGTATTGTTAAAAAGGTTAGAAGGAATTCTTAGAACCAGGTAAATAGAGATTCCTTCCGACCTTTTTTCTATCTGATCTATAAGAGTCTTCTCGCCCAGCGCAGCAGATTGTACAGCACCTCAATGTTAAACTTCTTTTTGGAGGAGATTTCTTGTGGGCTCACCCCATCAGGAAAAATACGGCTGCCGTCCATTTGTACAATGGCACATTCTTTTTCGTAGCGATAAAGCAGGTCGCGAAGCTGCGCGTTGACTTCTTTGCTGTCGATCACAAGCATCAATTCAGTGTCGAGATAGACGCTGCGCATATCCATATTAAACGATCCGACAATCGAGAGATCATCGTCGATTACAATACTTTTTCCGTGGTAGGAAACACCGCCCTCATATTCAAGCAACTGAATACCTGTGGCGCGGATCTTATCGAAATTTGCCCGGTAATCTCCCGCGCCAAAAGGATTTCCGTTGTTTGCCACGGAGTTGGTCATCATCCTAGCCTCCGGCACGGCAGCAGCGATCTCGGCGAAAGCATCATACATAAAGTCGTTAGCAATAATGTAAGGCGTATGGATGGTAACACTTTCCCTTGCCTGTTTCATCAATTTTGTCAGTGCATAAAATACTGTTGGTTCCTTGGCGTAGGCGGTGGTTGGGTTGGCAAGGAGCATGATCTTTTTTGTCGGAAAGGTCATTGCCTCATAATCCGCAGGACTTGCCGCTTCCTGATAATCGGCAAGGTACTGTGTGTACAATTCTCTTAATTCCTCTGCTGCCCGCTTTACACAGGCACGCTTCCCAATACTCTTCCGATTGTGGAATGTGCGGGTATATTTTAAGTTCCAGATCTCATTAAAATAGGATTCCACCTGATAGAGTGAACTCTCTGCACTCCCGTTCGCATTGTAGACAAGTACATCGCGGTCATAGTTTTTATGTCCCGGCCAATCGCCGAGAAAGTAGGAGAAGGAATTGCGCCCGCCAAGGATATAAGCGGTGGTATCCACAATCAAATATTTGTCGTGCAGCCGTCCCATCAGCCTCCAGGGTATCAGGGGGTTGATGCGGTTATAAATGCGGATCTCAATATTTTCATGGGAGGAGAGCGCGAAAAAGTAAGGGTTTTGTTCCATGCGCAAAAGTCCGCAAACTCCGTCCACAACAATTTTCACCGAGACACCGCGATCGGCGGCATCAAGCAGTGCTGCCAACAATGTTTTTCCACTGAGATCAGTGCGAAAATCAAAGGTGGAGAGAATAATGCGATCCTTCGCCCCCCGGATCATGCGCACGCGCTCGATAAGTGCCCTACTGTTGTCCTCAAGAACCACGGCGCGATCCTTTGCCGGATTGTCCGTGCTTCCAAAAAATGTTTCCGGTTGGAAACTTTTTTTATATTCGTCGCTGATCTTCGGCTGCGGAAACCCGGAAATTAGCACACCGAGAATAAGATAGAGAAGGTAGGAGGCAGCGGCAATCTTAATTTTTGTGGAGGTTTTGAGTTTTTTTGGCGTGGCACTAATCCTGCGCTGCCGCAGAATAAGCAGGATAAACAGGATAATGCTGCCAATCACTATGATAATATTTGCCTTAAAAAAATCCGGGCGTTTTGCGAGGAGCAGAATCTGGACAAAAAGGAAGAACATTCGCGCAGCTAAAAGTTTTTGTTCTTCCCCGGCAGTAATCCAGTCGGTAAGGCATTTCCCTATGTAGTCTCTTTTTTGAGAGTTTCCGGATTTTCCCTGAATCACAAAAATACGGCAGAGCGTGAACAATTCCGAGAAAAGGAAGAGGAGAAAAAACTCCCGCATTAAGGGGTACTGCCGTCCAAGCATCAGCGCGCTTATGGCGGCGGCAAGGAGTGCAGCTAAGTTGGCAAAGAGATACCGGGCAGTTTTCTTTCTATTTGGTCTTTTTTCGGACATTTTAGCCTCCCTATTATGATTTATTGATGATAGTTTATTCGTGATATCATATCATAAGTAGAGGGAATCTGCAAGGGAGGGAGGTGCGGTTATCATTTTTTAATAAAATATTGAAAGAATGTATTCCCCTTTTAGCGAGTTTATATTTCCTTTATGAAAATTTACGGTTTTCCCCCCGGAAATTCACATTTTCTTTGTTGCATTTTGCCCTGTCTAGGTATATCTTATTTTTATCCTTATCTGGGAATAATACTTATCGTCTTTAAAGTAAGATAAAAAAGGGGGAGAGAAATGAAGAATTTTTTAAGAAGATATCCACATATATGGACACTTTTATATGCTTTAGTCTATCTGATTTGGTGGGGGAAGCTCGGAGAGATTGTGGTAGAAAATTATGCGATGGTACATATTCCGTTAGATGACAGGATACCGTTTTGCGAGTGGTTTATTATTCCATATTATCTGTGGTTCCCGTACATACTGTTTGTGATCGCGTACTTTTTCTTTTTTGCGAAGCGCAGGGAATACTATCAGTTGGCAGGATTTTTATTTATCGGGATGAGTGTAGCACTCCTTACGTATACGATCTGGCCCAATGGAATTGATTTCCGTCCGGATCTTGAAAGTTTGGGGAGGGAGAATCTTTTGATTGACCTGACAAAATTTATCTATGCAAATGACCGCGCAATTAACTGCTGCCCAAGCATTCACTGTTTTAATTCCATTGGGGTCTGTATTGGCATCAATAAATGCTCATCTCTAAGATCAAAGAAAGTGCTGCGCATTGGTTCAGTTATACTCTCGCTGCTTATCTGCCTGTCCACTGTTTTTGTAAAGCAGCATTCAGTAAAAGATGTGATCTGGGCATTTTTATTGGGTGCGATAATGTATCTGGCTGTCTATATGCTTCCGGATTGGATCGCGCAGAAGAAGGAACAAAAAGCAGCATTCATCCATATGTAACTGTAAAAAAATGGAATTTACAAAGCAGAAAGCTGTTTGATTTACTCAAAATATCAAGCGGCTTTTTTCTTTTTATGCTATGCTAAGGATAGATGGAAAGCTTTCTATTAGGAATCGCAGAGAGGAGGGATGATTTTGAGAAATATGGTTTTGCTGGCAAATGCTCTGGAGTATATGGAATGCCATATCGGTGATGAGATCCGAACGGAGGATATCGCCGCAGCCTGTTATTGCTCAAAATCAACGCTCGAAAAGCTGTTCCGTTTTGTGAACGGGATCTCAGTACATGATTACCTGGTGCGCAGAAGAATGATGAAGGCGGCGCGGATGTTAAAGGAAGTGCCCGCGCTCTCCGTTCTTGAAATCGCGCTGTGTTATGGGTACAGTACAAACGAGTCCTTTACCCGCGCATTCCGGAATGTGTGGAACTGTAACCCATCCGAATTCCGCACCGGTGGGCGGTTTTCGGAGCTTTACCCACGGCTTTTAACGCCGATGATGAAAGGGGACGATCAGATGAAGGGAAGAAAACGTGTGGATATCAGCGAGCTGTACGATCTTTTTGTGACGCGCAGGGATTGCTGGTTTGTGTGCTGTGATACGAGGTCACTTACTTCGATCAATGCGATTTCCCGCAAGGCGGGTGATTTGGCACTGCTTGAAACCATGCGCCGGATGTGTGATGCAGCGGGCGAGGAGGATGTGGTGTTCCGCATTGGAGGGGATGAGTTTGTGCTTTTGACGGACAGTAAAGCAAGGGAATATGCGGAGAGGATTGCACAGTCGCTGCGCTCACATGAGGGGGAATGTTTTGAATACGAGGGGATGCAGATTGCACTTGGACTGCGCGTGGGTGTGACGCAGTTTGCAGGGGAGAAGATTAAGTACGATGAGTTATTTGCGGAACTGCACAAGGTTTTGCAGGAAGCGAGATAAAACTGCTTTGTAAGGTAATAGAGCCGGGAATTGAGTTTTGAGATTCCCGGCTCTATTTGGCAGATGCGCAGAAAGGAAAATGGTCAGTGCCGCGCCGTCAAACTCTCGGAGATGGAAAAATAAGTTTTTACTCTTGACAGCATCCGTAAAGGCAAATAAAATAAATAGTAGTGGATATTGAGTTGCAAACTACGGAGGCGGGGAAGTTACGATGGAGGGTAACAAAGGAAATGAGGGCAAGCCGGTCACGATCTATGATATCGCGAAGGAAGCGAATGTATCAGCGGCTACCGTTTCGCGCGTGCTTACGAACAGTACAAATGTGCGAAGTGATAAAAAAGAGCGGATTTTGACGCTTATGGAAAAATATAATTACAGACCAAATGCGATGGCACGCGGTTTGGTGGACACGAGGAGTAAGACCATCGGGATCATGGTGGCGGATATCCGCAACCCTTTTTATTCCGAGGCTTTTGTCGCGTGCGAGGCCGCGGCGCGCAATTATGGCTACACGGTGCTTTTGTGCAATTCTTACTGCGATAAAGAGCAAGAGAAAATACTCTTAGAAAAGCTGGCGGAAAAGCGTGTGGACGCAGTGATTCAGATGGGCGGGCGGGCGGACGAAAACTGTACGAACAGGGAGTATGCAGAGTATGTCAACCGCATGATACAGAATATTCCAATGCTGGTAACTGGGAAGCTAGATGGGACGGACTGCTACCGGGTACAGATTGATGCAGCACAGTCGATGGAGATGGTGATGAGTTATCTGACCGGACTCGGACATGAAAAGATTGCGTTTCTTGGCGGACTTTCCAGCGATATGGCGAGTGCGCAAAAAGAGGCGGTATATAGGAAAAAACTTGATGATTTGGGGATTGTGCTGCCGCTCCCGCTTTACCGCAGGGAGGGCAATTATGATTATCAGACCGGATATGGTGCGATGAATGCGATCTTTGAGGCGGGTGAATGCCCGACAGCGGTGATCGCGATCAATGAGACCACAGCGAGCGGCGTGATGGCAAGTGTGCGGGAACATGGATTTGTAATTCCGGACGATATCTCGTTAGTTAGCTATGATAATACATTTATGACAGAAGTGATTATGCCGAGACTGACCAGTGTGGACTATGATTACGGGGAGTTTGGTGAGAGGTTAATTCGTACAGTGATGGCGGCGATTGAAGGCAAGGAGGTTCCAAAGATCCAGTATATCAAGACAAGGCTGGTCGTGAGGGAAACAACGGGAAGAGTAAGAGAAGAATAAAGGGGAATTGTAGACTGCTGCAGAGCTTTGCAGCAGTTTTTTTGTGCAAAACGATTTTGACCGGGGAAAAATATTTTATAATTTTGTGCAAAGTATACAAAAAAAGAACTCAACTTTAAGCAATCCTCCAAAATTGAAACCGATTGCAGAAAAGCAGTTGACGATGACCCAAAAATAAGTGTAAAATAAATTATATGAAATCGGTTGCAAAAACGGATTTCTAAAAAATATATGAAAGGGGGATGATGTGTTGGGGACATTTGAGATCCGCGATAAATTTTATCTGAATGGGGAGCCATTCAAAGTGATTTCCGGGGCGATCCACTATTTTCGAACTGTGCCGCAGTACTGGAGAGACCGCCTGGAAAAACTGAAGGCGATGGGGTGCAATACAGTGGAGAGCTATATCCCGTGGAATATGCATGAGCCAGAGAAAGGGGAATTTCATTTTGACGGTATTCTTGATATCCGTGCCTTTGTGAAAACGGCACAGGAGTTAGGACTTTATGTAATTTTAAGACCGTCACCCTATATTTGTGCTGAGTGGGAATTCGGCGGGCTTCCGGCATGGCTTTTGGCGGAAGATGGGATGAAGCTGCGCGTAAATTACGCGCCGTTCCTTGCGTATGTCAGGGACTACTATAAAGTATTGCTTCCAATGCTCTCCCCGATGCAGATTACAAATGGGGGACCAGTGATTTTAATGCAGGTGGAGAATGAGTATGGCTACTATGCGACGGATAAGGAGTATATGTGTGCCATGAGGGATATGATGCGGGAATTTGGCATCGATGTGCCTCTTGTGACTTCCGATGGTCCTTACCCGGAAAGCATGAATGCGGGCAAGCTTAATGGCGCGCTGCCGACCGGAAATTTCGGCTCAAAGACGGACGAGCGTTTTGCACTTTTATCGCGCTATGCGGATGGGGGACCGTTAATGTGTACCGAGTTCTGGGTCGGCTGGTTTGACCACTGGGGCAATGGCGGACATATGCGCGGAAACCTGGAGGAGAGCGTAAAGGATCTTGACCGGATGCTTGAGCTTGGCAATGTCAATATCTATATGTTCGAGGGCGGCACAAATTTCGGTTTTATGAATGGATCGAATTATTATGATGAGCTGACCCCGGATGTAACTTCCTACGATTACGATGCACTCTTGACGGAGGACGGGCAGATCACGGAGAAATACCGCCGCTACAGGGAAGTGATCGCAAAGCACGCGCCGGTGCCAGAAGTACAGTTTACCACAAAGATCCAGAGACACGCTTACGGGGAACTTAAACTGGAAGGAAAGGTCAGTCTTTTTTCCGTTCTCGACGATCTGAGTCAGCCGGTAGAGAGTACATTTACTCAGCCGATGGAAAAACTTGGACAGAGCTACGGCTATATTTTGTATCGCTCACCGCTTGAGACCGAGGAGAGTATAGAGCGCGTCCGCCTTTGGAAGGCAAATGACCGCGCAAATATTTTTGTGGATGAGGCACCGATCGCCACGCTCTATGACCGGGAACTTTTAGAGGAAAAGAAATTTTCTCCGGCAGTTAAATTTTCTCCGGGAGCAGTTCTTGATATTTTGGTGGAAAATATGGGGCGTGTCAATTTCGGACCTTATATGGAGCAGCAGCAAAAGGGGATTGCGCACTGTGTTCAGATAAACGGACATATTCACAATCACTGGCAGCAGTACACGCTCCCACTTGACCATGTGGAAAAAATTGACTTTTCAAAGGAATACAAAGAAAATACCCCTGCATTCTATTATTTTTCATTTGAGGCGGACGAGTGCTGTGATACTTTCCTCGATTTTGCTGGCTGGGGAAAGGGCTGCGCATTTATCAATGGGTTTAATCTTGGAAGATTCTGGGAGATCGGACCGCAAAAACGTCTTTATATTCCAGCACCTCTGTTAAGAGTGGGGAAGAATGAGATTATCCTGTTTGAAACTGAGGGTAAGGCAGCGGAGAGCATTTTCTTGAAAGATGAACCGGATATCGGTTAAAGATGCAGTGAGCATCGGGGCAGAATACGTTTTCGTCTAATAAAACGCCGTCAGGGCTTATGCATATTGCATAAAATTGACGGCGTTTTTTTTGTGCATTTTTAACGATTTTGTAATCGATTACAAAAATATCATTGACATAATGTGTGCAGAATGCTTATAATAAAAACATGAAATCGGTTGCATAAAGTAAAATTGCCGAACGGATTCGAACAACAAAAAGGAGGAGAATATATGAGAAAAAAGAAAATTGGTGCGTTACTAATGAGTGCATGTATGGTAGCCAGCCTGACCGCGTGCGGCGGTGATGGGGAGAAAGAAAAAGATCCGACCCCAACCCCTGCGCAGGGCAGTGAGGTGACCCCGAAGCCAACTGAAGCGGCAAAGCCGACCGAGGGCGCACAGGATACACCGGAGCCGACAGATGAGGCAAAGCCGACTCCGACGGAAGAAGCAAGTGTGCCTGCCGGCGACCCGGTTGTGATCCGTTACGGTACACACTGGGTTCAGGACCTTGACCCGAACCATGTGGATGATGTGTCGGGTGAGTACACGATGAATGAGACGGAGAGACAGGCGGGACTCGCGGGGCTTGCGGCAATCAAGGAGCAGTTAAATGTCGAATTTGAGTTTATCCAGTACAGCGCGAACACGACCGAGGAACTGATGACCAGCGTGCTTGCGGGAAATCCGGTCTGCGACCTCGCACTGATGTGGGGCGGATCGGAAGGTGTAATTCTTGCACAGAACGTATTGCAGCAGCTTGACAATTATGCTTACATATTCGAGGATGAGGATACTTCCTGGATGTTCTATGATAAGCTGTATGGACACAACTATATGTTGTCCAATGTCATCCGCTACAAACAGCGCTGGCCGTTGATTTTTAACATTTCGATGATTGAGAAAGTGGATTCCTTAAAGGATGAAAATGGCAACACTATCACTCCGATGGATCACTATTTAAATGGCACCTGGACTTGGAGTACTTTTACGGATTATCTGACAAAGATCCAGGCATATTACGCAAACACGGCGGCACCGGAAGGCTCGAAATACGATACCATCCAGGCGTATGAGACTGACCATCGCTTCGCAGGTCTTTCTGCAATGTATTCCGCAGGCGGCGCAATTTACGGAAATGCAGGTCTTGAGCCGGATTCCGCAGCGTCTGTTAAGGGGATGCAGTACATTGAAGATTTGTTTGAAAAGAAGCTTTTAGTAGATCCGGGCACTTACGATGATGGCAAGGGTACACCGGAGTGGTGTCGCGCAGCGGATGATTTCGGCAAGGGTGCGGTAGTATTTACGGATTGCCCTGACTGGTGGATCGGCGGCGTTGCTGGTTCCGCATCAGACCGCGGCGAGGTTGTCGGCATTGTTCCGTGGCCGAGAGAAGATTCGTTAAGCATTGACGATCCGGAGTATACACAGGCGATCACACTCGGCGATTCCGTTGGCGTATTAAAGGGTGTCAGCCCGGAGAAGACCGAGCTTGCTCTGAAGGCTTACGCGCTTTATTGGACGACTTACTACAAGGCACTCGGCGGCACGGATACCGTTATGGAGTACAAGGAACAGAACGCGCTTCAGGAGCTGAACAAGATGAAGATCGATGTTCTGAACGAGAAATATGGCGATAAGATCATAGAGTGCTTCCTTGCCATTGGCGATAAGCTTGTCAACGACTATGCTGATTTGCTTGGCATCCGTGTGACCTGGGATGATATCATTGGGCAATCCCTGTATGGTCTGAACGGCATGAGTGCCTACGATGTTGCAGTTAAAGCAAATATGAATCTCTTTACCAATGTAACAAGCAATGTGGAATCCATCCTTGCTTCGAATGAAGTTCACGATAACCAGCCGCCGGCAATTGACGGCAAGGAGGCAGTTTTTGCGGCAGGCACGGATTTAGCTTCCGTGAACTGGGCAGAGTACTTTACTGCGAAGGACAGTGTGGACGGCGAGCTTGATATGACAAAGGCGACCTACACCGTGTCAGAAGACGTGGATACTGCAAAGGCAGGTTCCTACAATGACGCAGTGAAGGCAGAAATTTCCGATGCGGCGGGCAATAAGGGTGAGAAGAAGATCAAAGTGATCGTCTACAACCCGGACAATACGACAGCACCGACAGTTACCGCAAAAGCAGAGCTTCCAACCGTTAAAGTGGATACTGATACTTCCACAATCAACTGGAAGGATTATATTGAGTCCGCAGTGGATGCAGATGGTCTTGATGTGAAAGAAACCGTCACAGCAGATCTCTCCGAGCTGGATACGACGACACCTGGCACTTACAATGTCGCTCTTACCGTTACGGACTATGTGGGCAATACGGGCAGCGTAACTGTGGCTGTAACCGTGACAGCGGAATAAATATTTCGTTTCCAGGCAGCAATTTTACCGAGTGAATGGATCAAGAAGGCAGGGGACCATAGTCTTCCTGCCTTCTTTCACCGATAAAAGGCAAAAAATAAAAAGCAATCCACGTAATTGCGGGAAAGAATCGCAGCAAGTCAGGTAGGAAAGGAACTATCACCCATGAAAGACAGGAATAAAAAAAGGGGAATCCGTATCATTGCAGTGGTTGTGTTAATCGCGCTCATAGCAGTTGTCCTTATTGTTTCAGGGGGCGGGAAAAGCATTCATGCGACATCAGCGAACTCTGAGACAATCTACGAGTCAAGCTATGCGAACTACCTGAAAAGCAATGGGTACGATGGGACGCTCTCAAGCGAGAGCGTGGAAGTCGATTTGAGCCGTTATACGGCATCGGCAGACTGCGCGGTAAGTGTTGGCCTCGAAGGGATTATAACAGAGGATGCGGGGCAGATCACATGGGAGTTTGATGTGGCGAAAGCAGGTTTTTATAATTTGGAACTCGGCTATATTGCGCAGCCGGGGACGACCTCGGACATCCAGAGAAAGATTCTAATTGACGGGGAACTTCCTTATGAGGATCTGGCTCATGTCGTAATCAAGAGATGGTGGTCGGACGAGGAGATCAAGATGAAGAACAAAAATGAGATCCGTCCGGGAGCTTACGAGATATACCACGATACAAAATGGTTTGTGGAGGATTACAACCGGCGCAACAATGAGCCGCTTCTGTTTTTCCTTGCGCAGGGGAAACATACAATTACTTTTGAGGTGACGAAAGAACCG
This sequence comes from uncultured Lachnospiraceae bacterium, assembly GCA_910585065.1. GTDB lineage: Bacteria > Bacillota > Clostridia > Lachnospirales > Lachnospiraceae > RGIG4057. The sequence continues at coordinate 23,319 of CAJUCG010000007.1, read as the reverse complement.
CTTGAATATACTTCCCTAAAATTTACGGCGGCAGGGAAAACACCGTCCTACGCAGAAAAAATTGCGGAGTTAAAAGCACAGTATCCAGTTTATGCGGGGGAAAATATTATCTGTCAGGCGGAGCGTGCGACGGAGAATACAAAGGCAATCTACAAAAGTTCCACTTCCATCAATATTCAGAAAAATTATTCGGATACGCTCTTAGAGCCGTACCACCCATATTATATCGTATATAACACAATCGGCGCGTCAAGCTGGAATTCACCGGGAGAATCCATTACTTGGACAGTGCAGGCACCGGAGGCGGGGCTTTATGAACTGACCATAAAGGGCAGACAGAATTTAAATCGCGGCGTGACCAGTTATCGCAGGCTCTATATTAACGGGGAAATTCCGTACAGTGAAGTCAACAGTGTCGGCTTTAACTACAGCAGCGATATGAATATGTATACGATTACGGATGAGGGCGGTGAGCCGTACTTATTTTACTTAAATGCGGGAGAAAACACCATCACTTTAGAGAATGTGATGGGACCGATGGGCGGAATTATCAGCCAGGTGGAAGAAAGTCTTTCCGTATTAAACGAGAGTTACTTAGCTGTTGTCCAGTTAGTTGGCCAGGCACCGAACAAATTTATCGACTATGAGATTGATAAGAAGATCCCAAATTTCGCAAAGAATTTAAAACAGGAGAGTGAAAATCTCTACGCGGCGATCGATGCGATTGTCGAGATCACCGGGGAAAAGGGAGAGAACACCAGTTTGCTTGAGAAGATGGCGTTGGAAGCCGAGTGGCTCTCAGAAGATCCGGAGAGTGTGATTGAGGAATTGAACCAGTTTAAAAACAATATTTCCGCAATTGGTACATGGCTTGTGAATGTTGCGGAAATGCCGCTTGAGATAGACAGTATTCTTCTCACAAAAGAAGGCGGGGAACTTCCTGCGGCGAAGCATGGATTTTTTAAGGGCGCAGCGAACAGTGTGGTAAGGTTCTTTGCTACCTTCTTCTACAGCACAAGCCAGATTACCGAGGAGGATGTGTCGGGGGACAATTCTATCAAGGTGTGGATGGCATCATTTGGGCGTGAGCAGGCGCAGATTATTCAAAACCAGATTGATGAGACGTTTACGCCAGTACATGATATTTCCGTGAATCTTCAGTTAATTCCGGTGGATGTTGTACTTAGAGCAGCACTTGCAGGCAACGGTCCGGATGTTGTAATTGGACTTTCCCAGTCCACCCTGCAGGATTTCGCAATGCGAAATGCGGTCTCGGAGCTTTCGTCACTTCCAGGCTACGAGGAAGTGGCGGGACGTTTTTATAAGAGTACACTTGACTCTGCAAGTTTCCAGGGCGGCGTGTACGGCATTCCGGAACAGGCGAATTTTATGATGGTATTTGCACGGACGGATATCTTAGACTCCTTAGGGCTTTCCATCCCGCAGACCTGGACGGAGTTCCTTGAAATGCTTCCGGTACTGCAAAAAAATAATTACAATGCCTATATCCCGAATGTACAGCAGAACGCGGGCTATATCAATCTGTATTTCTCGATGGTATTCCAAAATGGCGGCGATGCCTACGGCGGAGAGGGAAAAGATTACGGTATTGAGAGTGCCCTAGACTCGGATGAAGCGATGATCGCATTTAAGGATTTCACCGATTTTTATACTGGTTATGGTCTTGAGGTGCAAGTAGATTTCACAAACCGTTTCCGTACCGGTGAGATTCCGATTGGGATTATCACCTACAACACATTCAATCAGCTTGAGATTTTCGCGCCGGAAATTAAGGGACGCTGGACATTTGCTCCGATGCTCGGCACAAAGAAAGCGGACGGGACAATCGACCATAATTTTGTTGTGGATACGGTTTCCACTGTAATTATGGCACAGAGCAAAAAGCAGGAGGCGGCATGGGAGTTTGTCAAGTGGTGGACGGGAACGGAAGCACAGCTTTCCTTCGCAAATTCCCTTGAGGCATTGATGGGTACGGCAGCGAGATACTCCGCAGCTGATCCGGAGGTGCTAAGACAGCTTCCTTGGAGCAATGCGGAGCTTACCGCACTACTCTCCCAGTTTGAGGCGACTATCGGCATTGAGGCAGTGCCGGGAAACTATATGACAACACGTATGGTACAGTATGCGTTTAATGATGTAGTGGCGAAAAATGCGAATCCGAGAGAGACTTTGTATTTAAATATCAAGTCCATCAACGAGGAATTGACCAGGAAGCGCGAGGAACTGCATTTGACTTATCTGAAATAGGAAGGAGGGATAACTGTGGGGAAACAGAAAAATGCAGCAAAGCAATTATCCCCGGCGTTGGATATTTCCGTGCAGGAGAAATTATCCCACGACAAAAAATTTTCTACCGTGTGGAGAAAACACAAATATAAATACATGATGATTGCGCCGTTCGCGTTTATCTTCATTGTCTTTACCTTTTTACCGGTTGTGATTTCCATGATACTTTCCCTTACCTCCTTCGATATGGTGAAGGCACCGGAATTTATTGGTTTTGCAAATTATGTCAAGTTGATTGTGTATGATCCGATCTTCTTGACTGCGGTGAAAAACACATTGGTCTTTGCGATTATTACAGGACCAGTCAGCTATATTATGTGCTTTTTGTTTGCGTGGGTGGTCAATGATCTTCCGCGTATCCCGCGCGCAATTATGACGCTTGTCTTTTACGCGCCATCCATCTCCGGAAATGCGTATCTGGTATGGAAACTTTTGTTCTCATCAGATACCTATGGCTGGGCAAATGCGTGGATGTTAAAACTTGGTTTTACCAGCGAGGCTATTTTGTGGTTGCAGACCGAGGGGTATATTATGCCAATTTTAGTTGTCGTGCAGCTCTGGCTAAGTCTTGGAATTAGTTTCCTAACCTTTATCGCAGGTTTGCAGAATATGGACAAATCGCTGTATGAGGCGGCGGCTGTTGAGGGAATCAAAAACCGCTGGCAGGAGCTTTGGTATATCACTCTGCCATGTATGAAGCCGCAGCTTATGTTCGGTGCGGTTATGCAGATTACAAGTTCTCTGTCCGTATCACAGCTCTCCATTGATTTAGTTGGGTTCCCGTCCCCGAACTATGCGGGACACACGATCCTAACACATTTGCATGACTTTGGTAATATCCGTTACGAGTTAGGATATGCGTGTACGATTGCAGTTATCTTGTTCTGTATTATGTTAATCTGCAACGTGCTGGTACAGAAGCTGCTTAGAAAGCTTGGATAGGAGGCCGCTATGAAATTATTTCGATATATAAAAAAGAAATTGGTGAGCCGGAAATTCAAGCGCAGGAACCGGAGTATGGGCGGGGATATCGCCCTGACCGTAATCCTTGGGCTATTCGGCATATTCAGTCTTTTCCCTCTTTTGTATACAGTGACAAGCGCGTTCAAGCCATTCAGCGAGATTTTTATTTTCCCGCCAAGGCTTACGGTTGACAATCCGACCACGGACAATTTCGTCGATCTTGCCACGATCATCGAGAGCTTTGCCGTTCCGTTTTCGCGCTACGCATTCAATACCATTTTGATTACTGGTATTGGTACGTTCGGCACCGTGCTTTTAGGTTCCATGGCAGCGTTTCCGATTGCGAAATATAAATTTCCGGGTTCGGCATTTATGAGCAATCTGATTGTGTACGCGCTTATGTTTTCCGCCTCGGTAACCGCGATCCCGAACTACCTGATTATGAGCGCGATGCACTTGATTGACAGCTACTGGGCGGTAATTCTGCCAGCTGTGGGCGGAACGCTTGGACTCTACCTGATGAAAAACTTTATGGTGCAGGTGCCGGACGAGATGATTGAGGCAGCCAAAATTGACGGAGCGACGGAATTCCAGACGTATTGGAAGGTCGTGATGCCACTGTGTAAACCGGCGTGGATTACGCTGATTATCTTCTCGTTCCAGCAGATGTGGGGAACTACGGGCGGTATTTTTATCTACTCCGAGGAGTTAAAACCGCTTAGCTATGTACTCTCACAGTTAGTTTCCGGCGGTATTGCAAGAACTGGTGTCGCGTCCGCAGTATCCTTAGTTATGCTTATTGTTCCAGTCGGCGTGTTCGTGGTATCCCAGAGCAATGTCATTGAGACGATGTCCACATCGGGAATAAAAGGGTAGGTGATACGGTATGAATAAAAAAATAAAACGAATCATCAGCATTACGTTTGTATTCATTCTGCTCATGCTGCCGCTAAGGGTGTCGGCATCGGACGGAAGCAGCTATGTATACGACGGTTATATTTATGATTTTTGGGGGAATGTCAAGGAGAGCCCTGCCACCTTCCAGCTAGAGCGCGTGATTGATATAAATAATCTCGGCGGTTCAAAACTTGGCAGCGTGGACGATGTCTGCACAAGCCTAGATGGGAGAATTTTTCTTGCGGACTCCGTGGAGAGCAGGGTGTTCGCGCTTGATTCGAGCGGGGTGCTGCTTGCAAATTTAAAACTTCTTCGCAACGCGGACAATAAGATCGCGCTCGATGAGGCGGGAAATCAGATCATGCTTACCGCCCCGGAAGGGATTTTTGTACATGAGAAAAACCGCGAGCTTTATATTGCGGATACCGGCGCGCAGAGAATTCTGGTGCTTGACCTTGACGGTTACTTTTTAAAGCGCGTGATTAACCAGCCGGAAAATATGACGGGGGCAACACAGTTTAAACCGTCAAAAATTGCCGTTGATTTAGCAGACCGCATCTATGTAATTGTGCAGTCCAGCTACGAGGGCATTATTGAACTTACTGCGGACGGAAGCTTTTCCGGGTACTACGGGGTAAATACACCGCGTGTCAGCCTGATCGATTATTTCTGGAAATCGCTTGCGAGTGATGAGCAGAAATCCCAGATGTCAAAGACCTACGCGCCGGCGTTTAACAATATCACGCTGGACGGCGAGGGGTTTATTATGGCAGTCACCTATGATACCTCGGCGGAAGATATGGTGTTCCGTTTAAATTCCAATGGCAAGAACGTACTGCGCGAGGAGGGAAATACTCTTGTAACCGGCGAGATCTGGAGTTTGCACGGGGATGATCAGGGGAGCCGCTTTGTTGATATTGCAGTGACGGACTACGGCACCTATGCGCTGATTGATCGCGCACATGGAAGGATTTTCCTTTATAATTTTGACGGTGAGCTTCTAAATGTTTTTGGCACAATTGGGAACCTGAAGGGCGAATTTAAAGATCCGTCCGGCATCGCGTGGCTTGGCGATAAGCTGGTTATCTCCGACAAAACTTTAAAATGCGCCTACATCCTGGCACCGACGCAGTTTGGTCAGGCAGTGCTTAACGGGAACCGCTGCTATTACAATGGTCGCTGGGACGATGCGCTTGTGCATTTTGAGAAGGCGATCGGACTCAATGTTAATTATGATGTGGCATACAGCGGAATCGGAAAAAATTACCTGATGAAAAGCGAGTATAAAAAGGCGATGGAGTACTTTAAGCTGGGACAAAACCGAACCTTTTACTCGAAAGCTTACAATGGCTACCGCAGTGAGATGTTGGAAAAATATTTCCCGGTGATTATGGTGATTTTTTTGGTGCTGATTGGCTGGATGATCTTCTCGGAAATCCGCTACCATAAAAAAGGAGGGAAGAAGAAGTGAAGGAAAATATTCGCGAAAAACTCGCTTATCTGAAACAATCGATTTTCCATCCTTTTGACGGATTTTATGAAATCCGTTTCCGGAAAAAGGGCAGCGCGCTGTTAGCGGTAATCCTCTTGCTTATCTTCGGGATTCTGCGCTGTGTGGAACACCAGTACACTGGATTTATTATCAATACAAATCAGCTTGAAGCGATGAACAGTGTTTCTATTTTTACGACAACCGTCCTGGTTTTGATACTGTTTGCCGTCAGCAACTGGACGGTGACCACGCTCCTCAACGGCAGCGGCAATCTTCCTGCCATTGTCACGGTGCTTGGCTACTCGCTGATTCCGTATATGTTCGGAATTATTATCAAGGTGTTTGTAAGCAATTTTATTATCCTTGAGGAGGCAATGATTCTAAATGTTGTGGTCAACTTAGGGTTAATCTGGTCAGTTTTTATGTTGGTGGCGGGGCTTTTAACCATCCACGAGTACACATTTGGCAAAAACGCGGCGGCGATTTTCTTAACCTTTGTCGCGGCAATTATTATCGTATTTATCGGGATGCTTTTCTTTACGCTGATTGAGCAGATGATAACATTCATCGTTTCTGTCGCGCAGGAAATGATCCGGAGATTGTAGAGGGGAGGCGCCAGTCATGAATTTTTTAAAGAATTTAAAGGAAAATAAGGCGGTTAAGGCGATCCGGTGCTTCTACGCAAAACATGTGATCCGCAAACTCTTCCTTACAATCCTTGCTGTGGCACTCTTAATTGGAATCATCTATATGTTTCCGGTGCTTTTTGTAAAGAGCGGAAAGATCCCGGAAGTAAAGAGTGCGCCGCTCTCGGACTCGCTAGGCGAGATTGCAAAGGAAGAGGGCAGAGTTCTGATTGCGGAAAACGGCGGCAGGGAACTTTATTTATCCACGGCAGATATGATTTTTGAGCTGGTGGATAAGACGACGGGACAGATTCTTTTTTCAGGGCTTGCAGATGCGGAGGAGGGAAGCGATAAAGCACTGCTTTCGGTACAGTACTTAGGCGAGGACAACAATTTAAGTGAGTGGAACTCCTACGACAACAGTGTGGCACTCGGCTCCTATGATCTGCATCGCATTGCGGACGGCGTGCGCATCCACATGAATTTTAACGAGGGAGAATCCCAGCGTTTTTATGAGTACTGCCCGAAAAAAATGTCAATCGAGCGGTATGAGGAATTCTTTGTCGGCGGATTAAAAAAGGCGAAGGAAGCGGGAGAGATCACGGCGGCGCAGGAACAGCGTTATTTGATGGCACTCGGACTCGTCTACAAAAAGAGTATTATGGAGGAATGCTACTCCGTTACCTACACGGGAACACCGCCGGTCAGCGCAGTAAAACAGATGCTTGAGATTGTGCGGCTTGTGGGCTATACACAGGATATGCTGTTTGAAGATGCGGATCAGTTTGATTTTACCGTAGTGATTGCGGAGCCGGCGGATTTTGATATCACAGTTGAGGCAACGCTTGAGGACGGCGAACTTGTTGTGCGTATGCCGGCGGCAGAGATGGCTTCGAAAAATGCTTACTATAGCATTCAGAATGTAAAATTTCTGCCAAATTTTGGCGCGGCGGCAGCGGAAGAGTATGAGGACGGCTATATTTTAGTGCCAGATGGCGCGGGCGCGCTCTTCTCCTTTAATACAAACCAGCCAACCATCAAGGACTATGAGCGTCCAGTTTACGACAATGATTATTTTAAAGATTATTTCTTTATGCCGGAGTACAGTGAGGAACTTATGATGCCAGTTTACGGTATGGGATACGGACCAATGCAAAGTACGGAGAAAGGCTTTTTTGCTGTGATTGAATCTGGGGCATACAATGCCTATATCAATGTGAAGTTGGCGGGGACAGCCGAGGGCAGTTCAAGGTATAACCGCGCTTATGCTTCCTTTGATATCAATCAGTTCCAGAGGGTAAAAATTAATGGCGCGTACAGTGATAATTCAGCGAACTATCTGGTGCAGACGAATATGCAGGATCTTGATTGCACCGTGCGCTATCGGATGTATGGCGGGAAAGTTACCTATTTTGATATGGCGAAAGATTACCAGGCGTATCTGATGGATCGCTACGGGCTACAGACTTCCTATGATGATGGCGAAGGAAGCCTGTACCTAGAATTTGTCGGCGCGCTCTCGCTACAGAAGCGATTTGTTGGCATTCCATACAATTCTGTTTACTCCATGACAAATTACAAGGAGTTAAAAGAAATTATAGAGGAACTTTCGGATATACGCTACCAGGTACAATATGATGGTGCGTTCAATGGCGGCTTGGATGGCGGCATGAATTCAGAGGCAAAACTGACGGGGGCAAACGGAAGCAAAAAAGAGTTGAAGTCCCTGCTTGACCACGCCGACAAAAACGGGTTTGATTTCTATCTTTCGGTGGCACCTTCAAGAGTTTCCGAGAGTGGGAACGGCTTTATGGCGGGCATTCACGCGCTGCGGGATTTCTCTAATAAAGAGGTGGTACTCTACCGCTATATGCCAGCGATCGGTGTTTTAAGCGGAGAACTCTATGACGGCGTTTCCCACAACGGGCAGTACCTGCTCGCGCCAAAGTATTTAGGCTACGCTGTTGACGGCTTCTTGAAGGATGCAAAGGATTATAATAAGCTTGCCATCACCGATCTTTCGGGGATGTACTACGCGGACTACCGTTTTAACAACATGGTAAACGGTGCGCAGGGGGCGGAGGTTATCACGGAGAATTTAAAGAAATTTTCTGATAAGAAATTAGCACTTGAAAATCCATTTATGGACAATATCGCTTATGGCAGCATTGCCGTTGATGTCTCAAAAGAGAGCAGCGATTATGCAACGTTTGCATATACGATTCCATTCCGTCAGCTAGTGATGAACGGACTTGTGGACTACACGACAAAGAATGTCAATATCTCATCGAGAAACCCGGCATACTTTGTGCTTCAGGCAGCAGAACTTGGCTCCATCCCCAAATATATTCTGACGGCGAAGGCGGTGACAACCCTAAAGAATACGGATTACCATTATCTGTATGCCGCGCAGTACGATCTGTTAAAAGAAGATATCCGCGCGATGTATGCGCAGATTGCGGAGATTCGGAGTAAAATTGGCACAAGCGAGATTGCGGGGCATACCTGTTTGGCAGAAGAGGTTTATAAGACGACTTACGCCAACGGAGTGGAAGTTATCGTCAACTACAATCTCCACAGCGTGGAACTTGAGGACGGCACAGTACTTGAGGCCGAGTCTTATCGGATCGAGGGAGGGAAATAAGGATGAAAAAAGGGAAAAAACTGCCTTATCGGGTAAAACGAAAGATTAACGGGCTGATTTTTGTGGCACCGTTCCTGATCGGTTTTATCGCATTCTTCCTGATTCCGATCATCAACACGGTCTATTATTCGTTCAACAAGGTGGGTGTCGGGGAAACGGGCGGCATGACCTTTACCTGGAATGGAATACAGAACTATATTGACCTGTTCAAGACCGAGGTAACCACCACCTCCACAACGATGGCAAGACTGTTTACCGAGCAGAACCGGGATATGCTTTTAAGTGTGCCGCTAATTGTAATTTTCAGTCTTTTTATGGCATTGCTTGCAAACCAGAAATTTAAGGGGCGCGCAGTTGTCCGGCTGATTTTCTTCCTGCCGATTATCCTTGGAATCGAGGTGGTCACTTCGATGCTTACAATGACCACAGGAACGGAGAGTCTTGACACGGGCAGCCAGCTTGTCTCCGGCAGCTATATCACGGTTTTCCTAGTGCGTGTGCTGGATGTGCCAATGAGGGTACTCTACCCGATTATCACGTACATCGAAAATATTTTTACGCTGATTTCTCAGGCAGGTGTGCAGACGCTTGTCTATCTGACAGCGTTACAGTCCATCAGCCCAAGTATGTACGAGGTGGCAAAGATGGAGGGCGCGACTGCCTACGAGACCTTCTGGAAGGTTACGATCCCTTCCATTATGCACATCACGCTTTTCGTGATTGTATATACAATTGTGCAGCTCTTTATCGCATCGCCGGTGGCGGAGGAAGTGTATGCTTTCGCGTTTAAGCAAAATAAAATTGGTATCAGTTCAGCACTTTCAGTGGTCTATATTTTCAATGTGCTGATTGTGCTTGGACTTGTAATGTTACTGCTGCGGAAGGTGGTGAAGAAGAATGAAAAATAATGACAGGGACGCGTCTTTAGCCTTGTATTTATTTAAGAAAAGGTCGAAAAAGACTGTGCTGAAAATTATTACGACCGTATTGATTCTAGGACTTTGCTTTACCATTATCCTGCCAATTTTAAATCTTGTACCGGTCGTCTTCTCCTCGATTGAGGAACTTGGCAATCCGAATGTCATTTGGCTGCCGCTGGAGAAGTCCATGGTCAGCTTTAAGGCGGCCATCCGCTTTATCCTGCCCGGCGGGATTGGCACGATGGCAAAATCTGTGTTATATGCCGCAGGCATTATGGTAATCCAGATTTTCTTTTCTGCAATGGTCGGCTACGCGCTTGCGAGAGTAAATTTCTGGGGAAGGAATATCGTATTCTTTATGGTAATCCTTGTATTCCTTCTGCCAAGACAGTCGCTGCTTTTGTCGCAGTATATTTTCTTCAATCACTTTGATGTGCTTGGCATTATGAATCTCTTTACCAAGGCGGGTGAGGTTAATTTGATTAACAACCCCGTGGTACTTGTTATCCTAGCGGTATTTGGTTTTGGTGTAAACCAGAGTTTGTTTATCTTCCTGTTCAGCCAATTCTTCAAGAATATTCCAAAGGAACTTGAGGAGGCAGCATTAATTGACGGGTGCGGATTCTACAAGACGTATTTTCGAATTATGGTGCCAAATGCAGTGCCGATTATCTCGACGGTCGCTATCTTATCGTTTGTGTGGAATTACGGCGATACCTACTACACAAATTATTTTAGCCCGAACGGAGGATTTTTAAGTACCTTGCTTTCTACCACATTTAATTCTGCAAACAAGGACTATGTAATGAACGCGGTAAGAACCTGGTATGATGTTCCGCTAGTGCCGGATATGGCATTCGATGCAGTTAAGCAGGCGGGCGTGCTGGTCTATTTGATTCCGCTTCTGATTGTCTACCTGATTGGACAGAGAAAATTAGTGGAAAATCTGGAGAATTCGGGATTGGTCGGTTAATACGCTGTGCAGTTTCATGCATCTTATACCAAGGCAATACCGCAGGTTTACCTGCGGTATTGCTTTCATCAGGAATTTAGGGCGGGATATCCCCTTAAATTTTTGAATAAATTATAGTTAATTGTTTTATATCATAAACAATTTGTGGAGTTGTTTTTGCAGGATTTCATCTGAAATTTCTGCGAGGGGAGGCTCCGGAATGGATGGTTGATATGAGGAAAAGAAATTTGACAGGTGGGAAGCTTAAGGCAGTATCGGGGATTTTGCTCTCGGCGTTGCTTGCAGTAGGGATGGCGGGGTGTGGTAACAAGCAGGAGGCAGAGCCAGCACCAACCCCAACTCCCACAGAAGAAATCACGCCGGAGGTGCAGGCTACCCCGGAGGCAACTAAGGCTCCGGAACCGACAGGAGAAGAGATTATGGTACAGAATTATGATTCAATGAAATTGGATACAGCGACAACCTATCAAACCATGGAAACCTTCGGTACAAGCGGCGCGTGGTGGTCGCAGTATGTCGGGGGCTTTACAAAAGATCCTTATGGTAATGGGACTGCAACCAGGGATGCGATTGCCGAACTTCTGTTCGACAAGGAGAAGGGGATCGGGCTGACCAGCTATCGCTACAACCTTGGCGCAGGTTCTGTGGAGAGCCGGACAGGGACATTTTGGGACCCACATCGGAAAGCTTATTGTTTTGAAACGGAGCCGGGAGTATACGATTTTACCAAGGACGCAAATGCGGTATGGTTTTTAAAAAGGGCAGTGGAATTAGGGGTGGAGGAAGTTGTATTTTTCTGCAACAGCCCATTAGTGCGCCTGACGGACAATGGTCTGCCGCATATGAGCGAGGGCGGCAGCAAGACAAATATCCAGCCGGAGAAATACGCAGAGTTTGCAAATTACTGCTATGATGTGACGGAGCATTTTATTGCGGAGGGTATCCCGGTAAAATTCCTCTCCCCAATTAATGAGCCGCAATGGGACTGGTATAATGGACAGGAGGGCTGTCACTATACGCCAAAGCAGACAAGGGAACTCTACTTAGCATTTTTAGATGAGCTGGAAAAACGCCCGGAGCTGCTGGAAGTGCTGCATTTATCGGGTCCGGAGAGCGGTGAGTGGGGCGGACAGGCAAAGGATTACACGGAGGCAGTTCTTGGCAACGAGCGTCTTTATGCACATTTTGATGGGATTGATAATCATTCTTATTGGTCGGATAAAATTGCAAAGGAAAGTTTTCGCAACTGGATGAAAATCCGCTTTCCAGAGGTGAAGATGCGCACCAGTGAATGGTGCGAGATGGTCAACGGTTCGGATGTAACAATGGATTCGGCGTATCATTTAGCACAGCAGATCGCGGAGGATCTGACCATTTTAAATGTGGTTTCCTGGCAGAACTGGGTCGGTGTGGCACCGGGTGGCTACCGTGACGGACTGATCTATATTGATGAGGCTTCGCAGAAATTCCGTGCATTAAAACGGTTGTGGAGTTTTGGAAATTATTCGCGCTATGTGCGTCCTGGCTATGTGCGCGTGGAATTGACTGCAACAAGACGGGCGCAGGAGAAAATGATGCCGACTGCGTTTGTGGGAACGAATGAGGAGACTGGAGCAGAGGAGCTGGTTATGGTATTTATCAACGAGGATGTGCTTGATCAGACTTTTGTGCTTGAGGGGGCGGAAGGATATGGAAAAATTGCAGTCTATGAAACTTCGGATGCGCGCGATTTGGAGTGCGTAAAGGAGGGAGAGTGGACGGCGGATGAACCGATCACTATTGCTAAGGGGTCGGTGACAACGGTGGTACTGACGAAGTGAGGAAGAAGGGAAAAAGGTGAGGTTTCGAAATTTTTTCTAATGTTTGAGTAGCTTTGAAGATTTAAGGGTCTTGGAAAATAATAAAAATGTACAGATACTAAAAATTAGAAAAAATGGGAAATAGGGTTTTGGGAGTGAAGGGTTAAAGGTAATAGCAGAAAGATTTTAGAATAAAGCGTGCTTGAAAATAGTTTTTGCGTTATGCAGAAATGTAATTTTGGCACGCTTTATTTTTTTGAACTTTATTTATGCTTAAAGAATAACTTATGTTTTAGATAAGGGAGGAAAAATGTCAAAATTGGTCGATAAATGCATTATTCGGTCAAAAAATAGCTGTTAAAGGTCAGGTAATTGAAAAGAAATATGAGATATTATATAATATATTTCATATTAAGAGAGAATTTTCTGAATTTTTTAATAAGTTCATTGTGCAAGTTTTATAGTTTTTGATGAAGTAAAATAATATACTATTAGATTGTAAAACAGTGACAAGTACAGGAAGGAATATTAAAGAAAGGAGAATAATTATGGAAAAAGTATTTAGAAGAACTAAATGGGGTATCGTTATTTTTGCTTTTTTGGCAGGGTTTGGTCTGCTCTGGGAAAGTGGAGTAAGCTGTAAAGCGGAATCCAACAATATTAATATGGACGATGGAACGAAGAAAAAGGTAATAAGTGTTATTTTCGATAATTCTACTTCGATGTGTAGAAATGATGAGGAACCAAAAGAATATACTCCCCGCTGGGTAGAGGCAGATTATGCGTTAAAGGCACTGGCTGCCATGATGAACGAGGGGGATGAACTGAATATATATTTTATTAAAGATGATACCGGAAAAAGCAAAAAAATAAACATAGGAAAAAATTTAGAAACCGTCATTGAACAGATAGATAATTATATGAAAAATATGACTTTGTATGATGGCACTCCTTTTGATAATGTGGAAAAGGCAGCAGATGATTTGAAAGACCGGCAAAAAAAGGATGAGAAAAAGGGCGAGGATAATGATTATTGGATTGTGATTTTGACAGATGGCTATTTTACAAAAATTGAGAATAACAAATTAACTACAATAGATAAGGAAATTATTAAAGCTAAAATGGTGGATTTAACAAAGAAAAGCAGGGATGCACTATCGATTGCTTATGTATATATAGAGGGAGGTATGCCGCAGGATAAGGATTATCTCTCCGGAATGGAGGATAGCCGTATATTTATTCCGGATGAAGAAGGTAATGTTACAGAGCGTCTTATTGATATTGCAAATAAAATATATAAGCGAATTACAATAAAAGATACCGGAGAATACTTTGAAAAATATAATGATAAAGTAGAAATTTCATGGGATGTGCCGGTAGAAAAAATGTTGATTTTAACGCAGTATGAGGGAGCGGAAATATCATACTCAAAAGAATATAATGAAAGTGTTGAAGATACAGAATTAGAATTGCAGGACAACAACAAAAAAGCTTTTAAGCAAAACACAAGTTATTCCTTTCAGGGGAGAGATAAAGCACCGGAAGTGGAAGAAAGGGCAAAAAAAGATCATGTGGAAAAGAGGTTTCATTATCGTTTTTTAAAAGGAACAATGCATACTCTGGTACCCACAGATATATTTAGTTTTTCCGGAGAAAAAACGGTAACCATAGTGGGAACAATGGATCGGACGGTTAATATATATTATAAACCTTCGGTTTCTATTGGGATCGATTATATACAGGATGATGAGCTGATAGAACATAGTGAGAATTGTAAAAAAAATCCACAGGCAAATATGGAATCCTGCATACAGGCTGGGGATCTGGAACTTGTTCTTAAGATAAGATCCAGGGATAAAAAGGAAGAAATTGACAGAGATAATGAACTTTTACATCCCGAATTGTTTGAAGCATATCTGCGTTCGGCGGGAGGGGAAGAGGAATGGGAGGAATTGAAAACTATAGATGATCTGACCTATTCTTGTAAAAATCTGGAAAAGGGAACCTATGAACTTAAAATTATCACTTCATGGAATGAAATATGTGTGCAGACCTTGGAGGTACAGGATAGATGGGAGCCTGTTACAATGATGTTAAGCGACACAGATACGGTATTTTTGGAATCTCCCAAAAATGCTGCGTCCGATATAAAGGTCAGACTTTTTTCCGCAGGGGAGCCAGTAGATTCGGAGCGGGCAAAACATATTGTTTCAGTGAAGTGCGAGAGCGAAAACGAGAATTTTGAGATTGAAAGTCAGAAAAAAGTAAGTGATGATATATGGAATTTTCATGTAATATTAAAAGACACAAAGAACCATCATGTAGGAGAAGAACTGCCAATTCGTCTGCTTGTAACCACAAATTATGAAATAGGCGGGACAAATGAGCATACACAAAATTTTTCGCTTCCTATTACATCTGGCGAATTTGAACTGAGCGCGAAGGTGAGGGAATCAGAAGCGAAGGAGGCAATAACAAGAGGGATAAAAGGCGAAACAGTAAGTATAGATTATTTTTGTGATGGCGATGAGCTTACCGGGGAACAGAGGGAAGAGATAAAAATAGAAGGCTGCACAGTGGAACCAGAAAAAATGGGAAAAAAGATTGTGGTGGATAAAAAGGGAAATATTTATTTAAAACCGGGATTATTTTACTGGTTTTTCCATAAAGAGGATAATGTTACGGTGAATTTTACATTAAGATATACCAGATGGAATAAAGAACTGAGCCAGGAAGTAGCGATGGAGTTAAAAATCTCTTATCTTAATAAATTACAACAGTTTCTTATTTTATTTGGATTGGGTTTCCTGACGGGTTGGGTAATACTATGTATAGCTCATAGATTTACAGATAGTTTCATCCAAAAGCGGAAACTCTCACTTGTAGCTCCTGGATATGAGGATCAGGAGGTGAAATTCAAGCGTAAGGGAGTATTGTTCATTCCTTTTTGGAAAACAGCAAGAATATGTTTCAAAGATACCAGCGGCTATTATCCCAATTTTTCGCTGAAAGTAAAAAATAATCCGCAGGGAGACGGATATATTATTATGAATTGTGATGCGATCGGGGATAGTAACCGATGTCTGTTAGGAGGAAAAGAGATTAATGGCAATAATAATTTGATTTGTGACAACAAAAAATTTGAAGTTCTCAATAAACATGGAAATAAGCATCAATTGAAATTATGGGGGTAATTTTGGGAAGGAGAGCCAAGGATGAGAGCACCTGTTGTAATAATTGGCATAGGGGGGATCGGTTCAGATATATGTGTGAAAGTTGAAAGTATGCTTCCAAAAGATGCTCCAGATCGAAATGCTTTTCGATTTGTTGTTATGGATACGGATGTAAATACCCTTCGAGAAGTCAGAAAAAAGGGATTTGGAGGAACTATTATTCGGCTTTCGGATAATATGACCGTTGCAAAATGTACTGGAGCGTTAGAAGAAAAATCACTTTCATGGTATCAGGAGAACGGAATGTTTGCGAACAAGCCTATGACAGAAGGTGCGGGGCAGTACCGTGCGATATCCCGTCTTGCGTTTGAATATGCTGTCTATGAGGAAAAGATAAATGAGCTGGAGCGGGTGATAAGACAATTGAATGAGCTTAGTATAGATGACAGTGAACAACAGATACGATTTTATATAATCAATTCTCTAGCAGGCGGAACAGGTTCTGGAATTGCATTGCCCCTAGTTCTATATTTAAATCGGTTTTTTATGGAAGAGTTTGGGGAAGCGAATTTTACTTGTAAAGGATTTTTCCTGCTCTCCAGCAGTATTAAGCAGCTTGGCGGCGCAAGACTGGAGCAGGACAGCGTAGATGCAAATGCTTATGCGGCAGTGAAGGAACTCAGTGCTTATATGAGAGTGGCGGATAGCAGGGAGGAGCGGTATCGTAGTTTAAACGAAGGAGTGGAAAAGAATGCGGACATGACAGATGCAATGGGATATGGAAAAGCTTATGATTACTGCTTTTTGTTCGGTATGCTAAATCAAAAGGGCAGGGGGGTTCATTCCTTTGAGGATCTAAAAAATTTGGTTGCAAATGCTGTGTATGTACAAGCTTGTAGTCCGCTGCATGATAAGAACAGCTCCATGGAGGATAATACGATTAAGCATATGATGCAATTGGCTCAAAAAAGAGAGGAGAATTTTTTGAGCAGATTTGGAGGAATAGGTTGCGGAGAATTGGTTTATCCATATGAGAAACTCAAGAAATATCTGGCATTCCAGTGGGCGATTGATGCAATAGGAAAGAGATGGCAGGCGCACGATATAGTATATTATGAGCTTTTGCGTGAGCAGGAGGAAAAACGCAGACAGGGGAAACGAATTATTCCAGCGGATCAAGGGGAGGAATATATCCGTTCGATTGATAATGCAAAAAATGATTTTCTTGCAGACGAGGTAAAAAACATTTGTTATCCAGAGGGAGCGGAACCTATATGGAAACAATTATTACAAAAGATGTTCGATAAAATTGCAGATGATATAGAAAAGTACAAAAAAGAATCGGAAGCAAATAATGCTACAATAATTGGAAAATGTGACGAACAGTTTGATATTCTTAAAAATTCGGATAATAAGATCAAGAAACAAAAGCAGGCAAGAATCAAGATTTTTATTTTCCTGGAACAACTGCATAGTAAAATGAAGGATAAAAACAGAAGGGATGCAAGTTCTTATATAAAATTATGGTTTGTGCCTCATGAGATGGAGGATGAACTGGAGGAATATTGGCTGGAGTATTATCTGGTTCGCGAGGGTTATTTTGTTCATCCAAGTGTGGTGAGATATTTTCTGTATCAGCTTCGAGATGAGCTGCAGCTAAGGATTGAATCTGAAAAGGGAAAAGTAGGGGATATTCTTCAAAATGTGGAGGGATACAGCGGATATAAAGAGATAAGAGGAGTTTATCCAAAGCACAAATTGAAAGAAGCGCATAGTAAACTGAAAGAAATATACAGTGCAATTTTTCAATGGTCTAAGCATTTTATTTATTTGGAAGTATTGCAGAAATGCGATGAGTATGTGAATGAACTCTGCGAAAAATTTGAAATTTTTTATCAGTCCTGTAACGGTATGCTGAATAATTTTCATCGTGAGTGCATTGAGATTGCGGATGAACTTGACAGAAAAAGAGGAATGGTATCCGCCTATGTATGCGCAAATAAAGTATGTCGGGAAAAGTTGTTTCAGGAGATCCAGGAAAGCCCATATTATTCTCAGGCAGGCAAAGGATTTTTCTATCAGATTTATCTTTTGGTACAGAGTAGAACAAAGGAGAAAAGACAGCAAAAAATATTGTATGATAAATTTGGAGAATACTGGGTGGAAAATATTGAAAAAGAGTTCGGAGAAATTATAAATCTTGATATCTTGAAGGCAATTGAAAAGCAGGAATGGTATATGGACGGTGTTTCTGTTGACAGATTGAGGATGATACAATGGATTCAGGATGCGGAGGAAAAATTGACCAATCCGTTTTTGCAGTATATGAGGGATGACGATTATCACCAGGGGATTTCTTTGTGCTGCTACAATTCGGAGTTGAAAGAAAAAGATGGATTGCACAGAGAGATTATAAAATGGCTTAGTGAAAGGCGGGGAGTAGAGGATGAGTATTATTGCAGTCCTTACCAGCTAATATTTTATCGTTCCTTTGTTGGCTTGAATGCCAGCAGGATTCTCGAATATTTGCATGAACATGTCTCCGATATACGTTTGCGCCGTGGAAAAGCGTTTCGCGCATATGAAAAAAATGTATTTGATATGAGTCGGAATCGTGACCGGCAGTCAAGGGTTACCCCTCATATTAACAAAAAGTGGCATAACTATTTGGAATTGCCAGATACGAATAGGGAATATCAAAGAGAAATGGAATTAAAGATTGGCGTTGTATTTTGGTATGCGGTTATTACAGGAAAAATTTCTAATCCGAAGGGAAAATATAAATTTTTTATAAAAGAAACGCCGCCAGAAAATGATTTTAATACATACGAAGAATGTCATTTATGTTTGTATGAAAACCCTTATTTAGTTAAGGAACTTGCCATAAGTATGTTGTCGGAACTTAAAAAGCAAAAGGATAATGGAAAACTGGAAGAGGAAGTGAAAGAGCGAAAGGGTAGTGAAACGGAAACCTTGGAGGTCAAAATAAAGAATTGGAAAA
Source organism: uncultured Lachnospiraceae bacterium (assembly GCA_910585065.1). Classification (GTDB taxonomy): domain Bacteria; phylum Bacillota; class Clostridia; order Lachnospirales; family Lachnospiraceae; genus RGIG4057. The sequence continues at coordinate 4,524 of CAJUCG010000007.1, read as the reverse complement.
ATGGGATTTTCCAGATTTTGATTCAATATAATGAGGAGGTGGAATTGGATAAGCAAGATCCATATCTTAACAAGATACTGTTAGATTCACTTTTTATTTTAGTAACTTTACTTATTGAAGGGGATGACAGTGCAATCAAAGAGGAATGGAACAAGATTCTTTCGGAGGAGGTTTGGGAAAAATGTCGGAGGGAGATAAAAGAAACCGAACGCACAAAAGAAGTTTATAATTTAATAACAAGTTACCTGAAGGAAGCAAATGTAGCGGAGGTGCGTAACTTATGTACACGGTTATTCTTTACCGAAATGGGAGCGATGCAACTGCGAAAGTAGATAAAGAACAGAGGGAAGATATTCAGGATACAAGAAGACTGATCGATCTGGACAAATATCGATTTTTATTTGCCAGTATGGAGCAGGATGATAGACTGATGCTATATAAAGAAAAGAATGACAATTTAAGAGAGGTTAAGGAATTTGTAGATAAACTAGAAGAAAGTGAAGAGCAGATTGATGGGTCAGCAAGAGAGCAGGAATTTACGGATAGGCCCGCAGACGACAAGGAAGTAAATGATGAACAGAAGGGAAACGGGAAAGAAAACGAACAAACAACAAAAGATAAAGAGCAGATAAGCCCAAAAATAAAAGAGCTTATTCATAAAATTGATCTTATTGTTGGAACACATTATATATGGAGACTTCTGATTTTTGACGGGAGAGAGGGGTTATCCTTTGATGGTGATAAACTGCAAATGGAGGAGTTGGAGTTTTGGCAGCTTATCAAATTTTATTTAAAAGGATACAAGGGTGCGGATGAAGAATGCTGTGAATCCTACCCGGAGGAAATATGGTATATGGGATGGATGGAAAAGGAATATATTCCACGACAGCCAGTAAAGATTGAAATGTCTGCTTTACAAATGCACAAATTGAGTGTGTTTTGTATGCCAATAGATATCGACAGTAAAATGGACAGGCGGTATTCTGCCCTTATGATAAGCTGCGGACTTTTGATTCTGGCAATAAATCAGTTGCCGATAGGTTTTCTTCATCATAAACATTTATATTTTGTTAATTTGGAGATAGATCGGAAAAAATTTGTGGAGTACATCTGCTCTATGGATAAGAGTTTAAAGGAAATCAAAACTCTTCAGAAGCGTGAGCAGATGAACTTGCAGGAACGCCGCAGACAAAGTTTTTCTTACCCGGACAGGACATTAAAATCGATAGGTAGTACACTGCCAAGACATGAGGCTCCTCCAAACATTGAAGAATTTAAAAAAAGAATTAAAGGACGGCAATCACCGGGGAATATAGAATATGCCCTTAGTAAGAATGCATATGAGATTCGAAGCAGGATGTATTACCCAAAAGGTATTATGAGTGATACAGTAAATCGAATTTCAGAAGAATTAGATAAAGAACAGCAGGAAAAAGAGTCGTTGGTGGGAGGATTTCTCTCGGCAGACGGAAAGGATAAACTGGAGAGGGAAAAGCGGACAAGTTTAGAAAAACTTAGTGCGAGAAAGAAAATATTGATCGATCAGAAGGATTTTGAGTATGGCTTTCGAAAGGAAGAAGATCGTGTTAAAAAAAGAGCGAGAAAGCAATTAAAGGGTATGCAGAGGTTTTGGATCTATCTGCTTCTTGCAATTGTGGAAGCATTCTTTGTGTTTTTTATGCTCGCGATAAAACGTTTGGATGGCATAAACCAAATAGAAGTATTTTCGGGCAGCTTGCAAGGTTTTTTAAAAGTACCTTTGATAATCAACCCCGTTAAATCTTCTAATAATTCCAATTTGGTAAAAGGATTTTTGGACGGTTTGGAGGCTTTTTTTAGAATACCCGTTATGTTGAAAACCTCCACTAATTTTTACCTTATAGCAATTGTGGGTGGAATTTTGTCTTTTTTGGCAACACCTGTTTTGCTTGGGGCAAGTAGTATATTTTTTTGGTGGTACGCAAAATGGCATTATGTGGCTTACCTGAAAAAAAATATGGTGAAAAAGATGAAAGAAAAAGATGAGTATTTGTCCGATATGCTTAATTTAGTGGCAGAATATCAATATTGTATTCGGATCGATAAGGAGCAGATGGAACTTATGGATCAATGGGAAAGACAAAAAAAAAGACTCACGAAGCATGATTACATATATCGTAATAGCGATTTAGTTGTACAAAAGTTAAAGTATTTATTGGATGAAGATGAACTTATTTATCCGGAGGAGATTATTTCAGGCAATATTGATTTTATGGCGGAGCCGCAGGAGGTATCATATTATTGGCTGCCCTATAAAAATGCAAACTGTAAAACAGAACTGAATACCAGCGGATATATGTTGGAGGGGATGTTAAGCTTTATCCGTCGTTTTTGGTGTACGGAAGATCCTTGGCATATTATTTGACGGGGGAGGAATGACCATATGGGATTAAGTGAAATAGGAGAGATATTTATACTGCTTACTGGAGAATTGATCGGGGATGCTGCTTTTTTTCGCACTATTTTTCCAGGTGTCAGGAAGGAATCCAGCAAGGATAAGCGGGAGATGTTTTTAATGCCATTTTTTGCAATAATTGCTGTTATAGGGACCATATCTATAGTACTCAGTATTCCATATGTGTTAAAGATAATTGCTGAGTTTGTGAGTGATTATATTAAGTTTTCTGCCCCACTGGTAGAAGGTGTAAAAGTTGGTTTTGTTAAATTTTGTAAATTGGGATGTTTTTCAAAATCAACTTATGTATTTTGCTATATGTTTTTTTATATGAAATTGAGAAAGCTGCTTGTGGATACTGCAAGAGGGATTGCCAAAAGGATACTAAAAAAACATGACGAACTTTTTGGTATTTATGTGAGAGATGATTTTGGAACAGGATATGTATTGTCAGAAAAAGGGGAAGGTATTTATAATAATGCGTATACAATAGTTTTACTGGATTTATTAGCATTGGCAGGGTTCTATTTTATATGGCCTGAAAATGTAAAAAGTATTCTTGATGTGACATGGATAGATATGCTTCCCATTGGTATTTTGACATGTATAATGGAATTGACGAATTATTTATCCGCAGGTGATAGAGAGAGATGGCGTTGGCTGTTCAAGAGAAGAGAGAAGCAGGCGGCAGACTGTGATTTAAACATTATTTGTCTGGAGAGTTCGATTGGGAACTATTCCTTAAAAAAAAGTATGAATGTTCTTTATCGAAGAAGATGTCATATATATGATTTTAGAAAGAAAATTTTAGAATATATCAATGAGGGGCGTGATGAGGAGGATGCAAGAATACAATACCTTCTTGATTATGTGGAGAAAGAAAGTGCGAAAAGATGGGTTTCCCTTCACAGTATAGAAGTGGCAAAAAGGCTTGTGAAGGGGGAGAATCTTTTTGTGACAAATTATTTTTATCAGGATCTGGATGTTGCCGTCTTTTTTCCCATTTTTATGGCACTGCTCAGAGATGAAAAGGCATTAGTTATGGTCGAAGACAATGGCAGTCTGGAGGAAATTGTTAATTGGCTGCGGGAAGGGATTGAAAATATTCAAGATTTGACAGATTTTTGGACGATTGATATTTTGCAGCCAATGAGGGATAATATTGATGTGGGAGTACTGGCATTTCAGGAAATCTGCAAGGAAGAACAACTACAGTGGTGTATGGATTTTTTAAATTATGTGTCATACGTGGTTGTAATTGAAGCATCTGGGCTTCTTGCTGGTGGTCAGGATATTTTGATGTCTCTGGCATCGCGGATTGGAAGAATAGAAACTTCTTGTACCTGGCTGCTTTGTGATAAAAATGCAGAGGGAATGGTTGACTTATATTCGCATCTTTTGGATAAAGAATTTTCATATGTCAGTGCCACGCCTTATTTTGCAAAGGAATCGCTGATATCTTACTGGAATGCGGAGGCAGAAAGAGCGGGCGGATGGTCAAATGTTCAAAGATACTTGGGCGTGGAGGCTTCAATCGCTGAAATTGCAGGTACAGAGCATGTGGGAAAAATTCACTGGTATGGGGAAGATATGATGCCTGTGGAAGATTTGCGCTGGGTCTGGGGGCAATATTATGAAAGTTATCAAAAGCAGATAGGGGAGGAAATTCCGTATCAGATGCTGCTTGAAGACAATATACACATGGAGATATCCGGGCGGGGAAATTTTATTCGGGAACAGCAATTTATTGTAACGGAGGATGATTGTTTTAATTTATTTGAAAAAAGCAGACAGTATACAACGCGGGCATTTGATAAAATCTGTATTTGTGTTATATCGCCAAATTATATGTTGAGAAACTATATGAGGGCAAATTATACCATTATGGAAACTGATCCAAAATATATTTCGCAGTTTATGCCGGAACATGTAAACTCGCGGCGGAATACTGCACTTCGTTTGGTACGCAGGATGTTGGAGGAGGCTGTTTCGGCATCAGAAATTGTGAGAATGCTGTTGAGAGAGGAAGAGATGGTAAATATTTCCAATGACAAAATAACAAAGGAGTTATTGGAAAGCAGAATCCGTTT
>CAJUCG010000006.1 GCA_910585065.1 uncultured Lachnospiraceae bacterium | reverse complement strand
TACATAATACCGCTGCATATAGATAAACAGAATTGCAATCGGGATCGAGATGCAGACCGCACCCGCTGCGAAGCAGGTATACCAGTTGTCAATATACTCCTTCTCAAGCATTCTCCAAAGTCCGATCGCCACCGTGTAGTAATCTGCATTTGCACGGCAGATAACTTTCGCGAAAATAAAATCCAGCCAAGGTCCTAAAAAGGAAGTTAATACAGTGTAGACAATAATTGGTTTACTAAGCGGAATGGTCACTTTGGTAAAAACTTGAAATTTTGTCGCGCCGTCAAGGAACGCCGCCTCGTCAAGTGCTTTTGGGATCGTGTCGAAAAACCCTTTTGCAATATAAAATCCAAGACCCGAACCTGCCGAGTAAACCATAATCAATGCCACGCGAACCATTGAGCCCTCGGACAGACCGATAGCCTTCAAAATATAGTATACGGCAATCATCGACATAAATCCCGGAAACAACCCCAAAATCATAGCGATATTTAAATATTTTTTGCGCATTTTAAAGCGCAGTCTTGACATACAATAGGAGACCGCAAGCACAAAAATTGTCGAGATAATGCACACAAAAATCGCGATAATCAATGTGTTCATAAACATCCTAGGAAAGTTTAATATTGTGGTATCCGTAAAAAGCTTCTTGTAATTGTCAAGTGTAAAGCTCTTAGGCAGGAAGGAGGAAGTGTATGAACCCTTCTCCGCGCGGAAGCTGATCATTACCACCCAGGCGATCGGGAAAACCCAGATAATGGACAAAACTGCCAAAAGCAGATGAACTAAAATATTGACCGTCCTTTTTTTCGCCTTGTAAGAAGTCGTTTTTTTCATTATTGAAATTCCTCCTCATTCTTATAAGAGCCGGTATTCCGGTAGGTCACTAAGGAAATAATTGCCAGCACGATAAAGGTTAAAATACCGATAACCGCGCCAATATTGTAATACTGCTTATCTACAGTCAGCTTATACAGCCAGGTAACTAAGAGGTCTGTCTTGCCCGCTGTATCGCCCGGATTGATCGTAGGACCGCCGCCGGAGAGCAAGTAAATAATATTGAAATTGTTGATATTCCCGGTAAATGTTGTGATCAGATAAGGCGTTGTCACGAACAGCATATACGGCAGTGTAATCTTAAAAAATGTGACAAATGCATTCGCGCCGTCCACTTTTGCCGACTCGTAAAGTTCCGCGGGGATATTCTTTAAGATACCTGTGGTTTGCAGCATCGTGAACGGGATGCCGACCCAAATATTGATTACAATAACCGTCACGCGCGCCCAGATCGGCTTGGTAAAAAATGGTAAACTCTTCCCCGCCTCAAGAATTCCTAAATCTCTTAGCAGGATATTTACCGCGCCCTCCGGCTGGAGCATCGTTCTCATAATTAAGAGGGATACAAACTGCGGCACCGCTACGGAAAGTACGAAACAAAAACGCCAAAAGCCCTTTGCCTTCGTGTCCCTGCGGTTGATCACCATCGCCAAGATCATACCCAAGATATAATTTGTAAAGGTCGCAAAAATCGCCCACACGATCGTCCAGCCAAGTACTGACCAGAAATTCTGTCCAATTGAATTATTTGTACTTAACGCCGTGCCGAAATTTTTGAGTCCCACCCAGTCAAAGAGTACTAAGTGTGCCACCTCTGAGGAAGTTTCCTTGGAATAATTTGTAAATGCCATCATAATCATAAATACCAATGGCAAAATGGTAAAAATGATAATACCAAGAATCGGAACCGTCATCAATGTCCGATGTAGATTGCCGTCAAACAGATCCGCTATGTCGTCTTTAAAACTGTTGATATGTTTTCCTTCGCGCGCAAGGCATTCCACTTTGTACGCGCTCTTTAGCGTGCCGCGCCACATAATAACAAATCCGATGGTAATAAAGATTGAGGCCACGCCGTAGAGCAGGATAATAATTGAATTATGTCCTGATGTATATTCATAAATGCCCTTCGCCTCGTTCCAGACCTCTTCCTGCTCAAGCCATCCAAGCGACGGCAGCATGGCAATACAATGAATTCCCTGCGCAATCATAAACCACAGATAAGCCACTTCAATCGCAAGAAAGATAATTCCCTTTGCAATCTGTTTGTGTGCCAGATTGCCAAACCCCATTACCACCATGGAAAGCTTTGTGGTCATACCGCCTTTTTGTATCGCGTTTTTTACGGTGTATGGAGTGTCAAATGCCGTCTTTTTCGGCCCTTTCTTTTTTGGTTTTGCAACCTCATTGCTCACGATAAAACCTCCATTCCATTGTCCCTTTTCCCTGAGCTATCCGCCTGCTAAAAGCAAGATGCTCCCGCCTACCTCTACCAACTTGCCTTTTTTACCCTACTATTATACGCAATTTTTAATCATATAATCAGGAAAGGGCTGCGTATGCGCAGCCCTTTCCTAGTTCCTGTAATTTAAATTACAGACCGTTATTATTCATCGCTGCATTCATGCTATCCGTCATTTCTGTCGCATTGTCATGTGTCACATCGCCGTTGATAATTCCATTTGCCATATTTACAGCCGCATCCCAATAAACGCCCATCGCGCTGACGAACGGCTGGATAATGGAAGTATTGTCAAAAGTATTGTTCTGTGCAATTACTAACGCATCATTCTTTACAGAATCCTGCTTTAACAGCTCGGTGTTGCAAGGAACTACGCTTCTTGAAGTATAGTGGGACTGCTGTGCCTCCGGGCTGCCGAGATATCTTGCAAGTGCAACTGCCACCTGAGGCTCCTTGCAGTTTGGATTAACTGCGATTGCCTTGGAACCCGCGAATGCCTTCATCTGCTTTGCCTCACCGTTAATTGTAATGCAAGGAAGCTGAACTGCACCAAAATTATCGCCGAGTGCTTCCTTTACGCTATTGTAATCCCAGGAACCGGAGAAGATCGCGCCAATACTGCCGTCGCGAAGTCCTGCCATCCCCGCGCCGTCCGCGTCATTGACAAAGTTTTTGTTTGCCACGAGATCAATCAGATAATTTGTAACTGCTACTGCCTTGTCACCCGCAAAATCAATACCTGCCGCCTCGTTAAAGCCATCCTCAAACAAGGTACATCCATTTGCCACATAGAAAGAAGCAAAATACCAGGAGTTGTTTAATGGGAATGCCACTTTACCCTTTGATACCATTGTATCGAGATTCTTAACATCGTCCTCAGAGAATATGCTCTTATTATAATACATAAACCATGTATTTGTGGTAAAAGGAACCCCATAAATATTTCCGTCCACCGATACCGAATTTACAATCGCCTCAGAGTTTGTACTCTTTACATAATCCGCTGTCTCACCGCCAAGCTTTGTGATGGCATTCGCGTTGATCAGCGTTGTGATCTGGTCGTTCGCGAACATATAAACATCTGCGGATGCTGTCGGGTCCTGTGATACCATAGCACCTGCGTCGCCCTCTGGACATACACCGTACTTAAAGGTGATATTCCACTCCGGATGTTCGGCGTTGAATTTATCACACATGGTCGGGAGCCAGTTGCCCTGCTCTGCATTCTGATCCTCGCTCGATCCCCAGACGGTAAGTGTGACATCTTTCTTCTCGGTATTTTCGTTGTTGCTGCCCTGATTTCCCGGAGTCTGAGTAGGTTTATTTCCTTCATCCTCCTTAGAACCGCATGCTGCAAGTCCCATTGTCATGGTTGCCGCCATAAACAGTGCCAATGCCTTCTTGCCTTTTTTCATAATTATCCTCCATTCCGCCGCTTTTTGCAGCAAATACATCATTGCAGGTTTCCCCGCTGTTTCGCGCCCCTATGGGCGTTTATTTTTCAAAAAGCCTCCTCCTCATGAGAACTTTTGAAAACCATTTTGTTACAGTTTCCATACTTCCTTCGTGTAGTCGCGAATAGTACGGTCGCTTGAGAATTTCCCGGCGTTCGCCGTGTTGATAAAACATTTTCTGCGAAATTCATATGCATCGGAATAATCCGCATTCACACGAAGTTTCGCTTCGATATAAGGAATCAGATCCTGCAGGAGGAAATAGTGATCTGGCTTGTGCCAGCTCGCACCTTCAAGCAGGGAATCGTAAAGCTCTTTAAACATTCCTGTGCCGCCATCATCAAATGTGCCATCCACCAAAGTATCTACCACCTTCTTGATGCGCGGGTTTGCCTTGTAGAGCTTCTTCGGATTGTAGTTCTTCTTGATCTTTTCCAGCTCCTCCACACGCGCGCCGAAAATATAATTGTTCTCCTCGCCCGCCTCCGCAACAATCTCTACATTCGCGCCGTCATAGGTACCAAGTGTCACTGCACCATTTAACATAAATTTCATATTGCCCGTGCCGGAAGCCTCGGTACCCGCCGTAGAAATCTGCTCTGATACATCTGCCGCAGGAGTTAGTTTCTCTGCGTAGGAAACATTATAATTCTGCACAAAGATAACCTTTAACTTGTCATTTACCTCCGGGTCAGCCTCAATCTTTTTGCCGATCTCATTGATATACTTAATAATGCCTTTCGCCCTGAAATACCCCGGAGCTGCCTTCGCCCCAAAAATAAATACAGTCGGGTTAAATTCTTTGATTCTGCCATCCTTTAAACCAAAATAAATGTCTAGGATGGAGAACGCATTAAGAAGCTGCCGCTTGTACTCATGCAGACGCTTTACCTGGATATCAAAAATAAAGTCCGGATCAAGTTTCACGCCCTCGCGCTCAAAAATATAATCTGCAAGCTGGCGTTTTTTCAGATGTTTGATCTCGCCGAATTCCTTGATCACCGCTTTATCATCCTTAAATTTCTCAAGCTTCTTTAAATTGTCAAGATCCGTGATCCAGCCGCTGCCGATCTTGTCAGTGATAAATCCCGAAAGTTCCATATTGGCAAGTGCGAGCCAGCGCCTTTGCGTGATCCCGTTTGTCTTGTTGTTAAAGCGTTCAGGATAGAGTGCGTACCACTCTTTAAGCGCGTCGTTCTTTAGGATCTCCGTGTGGATCTGCGCTACGCCATTGGTGGAGTGGCTTGCAAAAATTGCCATTCTCGCCATATGAATCAGACCGCTGTCAATAATAAAATACTGCTGCCATTCTTCTTCTGGAACATCAAACACCGTGAGTTCCTTGCACAGTGCCTTCTGCAGCATCACCACGTATTTGTAAACATTTGGAATTACCGATTTAAACAGGTTTACGCTCCATTTTTCCAGTGCCTCCGCCATAATGGTATGGTTCGTGTAAGCGAAGGTTTCCTTGGCAAGTTTTAACGCTTTCGCGAAACTCATATTCTCTTTTTCCATCATCAGACGGATAAATTCCGGAATTGCCACTGTTGGGTGTGTATCGTTTAACTGGATCGCGTACTCCTCCGAAAAATGACTAAAATCACCGCCATACTTTTCCTTGTATGTGCGAATCACATCCTGCAAGGTCGCGCTCGAGAAGAAATACTGCTGCTTTAAGCGAAGCTTTTTTCCTGCGTCCGTCGTGTCATTCGGGTAAAGCACCGCACAGATCGCATCCGCATCCACCTTATCTTTCGCCGCCTTATCATATTTCTGATCATTGAACAGCTCAAACTGGAAATTCTCCATTGGCTCCGCCTGCCACAAACGCAGCATATTGATCTTCTTTCCGCCATAGCCAATCACCGGGGAATCATATGGCACTGCCTTTACGGACTGTCCCTTAAACTCCACTATCACGGTATCCGCCTCGGCGCGCTGTCCCCAAGGATCGCCCATCTTCATCCAGTCGTCCGCAGTTTCCCTCTGAAAACCATCCTCAAAATACTGCTTAAATAGACCATATTTGTAGCGAATTCCATAGCCGTTTAATGTGATGCCGTTTGTCGCACCAGAGTCAAGAAAGCAGGCGGCAAGTCTTCCAAGACCTCCATTTCCAAGCGCCGCATCCTCAATCTCCTCAAATACCCGGATGTCCACACCGTTCTCCGTCATCAGCTCCGTAAACTGGTTAAACAGCCCAAGATTTAACAGGTTGTTGTAAACCATGCGCCCAATTAAGAATTCTGCGGAAAGATAACACGCCTTTTTGCCCGGTGCTATCTTCGCCTTCTCATTGAAATCCCTTCCAATAGAGATCATCGCAGCTTTTGAAACCGCATTGTAAAGCTCGATGGTACTCGCTGTCTTTACTTCCTTGTCATAGTCAAGACAAAGAATCTGTTCCACATTTTGCTTAAAACTATTTGTCATACATTCCCTCTTTTCTGCGATATCGCACTAATCCTTTTTTTCCGGTTTTATCTCTCCCAGACGATTATATCTTCTGCAAAGTTCTCTGTAATAAGCAGTGTCAATACTTTCCATCTGTTCCTTTCTCACCCGCCAACGCCAGTTGCATCCAACCGTGGATGGAAGATTTGTGCGGGCTGAATTATCAAGCTTTAATAGATCCTGCATTTGTACAACTGCAACATCCGCAACACTTGCAAAAAGACTTAAAATAATTTTATCCGGCAGCTCTCTTGCCGTTCTCGCCCCAAAATATGCCTTTATTTCGGCAAGCTGCGTCTTCTTGCAGCTGTTAAGAAACCCGACTAAAGTCTCATTGTCATGCGTTCCAATATAAGCCACCGTATTACTTGTTGAATAATTGTGCGGCAGATAATCATTGTCCGGGGCACAGTCAAGTCCAAACTCAATAATCTTCATCCCCGGAAATCCAAGCTCTGCAATCAGATTTTTGACTGGCTTTGTCAAAACTCCAAGATCCTCCGCGATAATCCCGGCACTGCCAATCACCTCAAGCACCGCCTGCATCAATTTTTCCCCCGGTCCTTTTTTCCACTCACCGTCAATCGCCGTCAAACAATCCGCCGCGATCGACCAGTAATTTACAATCCCGATAAAATGATCGATCCGTATCACATCATAGAGAGAAGCATTTGCCTTCATGCGTGCGCGCCACCAGGCAAAGCCCTTAGCTTCCATCACATCCCACCGGTAGAGAGGATTGCCCCACCGCTGCCCGTCGTCTGAGAAGGCATCCGGCGGAACACCTGCAATATGGATGGGTTCACAGTCCTCGTCAAGTTCAAACAATTCCTTGTGTACCCATACATCTGAGCTGTCCATTGCCACATACAGCGGAATATCCCCGATAAATTTCAGCCCTTTCGCATTTACATATTTTTTCAGAAGATTCCACTGCACCCGGAATTTGTATTGGCAGAATTTCCAGAAATCGATCTCATCTGCGAGAAGTTCCCAATATTTTTTTACTGCCTCCTTCTCGCGGTACTTAATCCCTTCCTCCCACTCCTGCCAAGAACGGTTTTCAAAATAAAATTTTAACGCCATATAAAAACTATAATCTTCAATCCAAAACGCATTTTCCTCCAAAAACTCCCAGTATAATTTCTGCGTCTTATGCCCGCTTCTGTGATAGGCAATTTTTAATAGATTAAAACGGCTCTGAAAAATCGCTGCGTAATCAATGTCTGTCTCATCCTGCCCGAAAAACGCCGCATCCGCCTCCTCCTTTAACAGAAGCCCCTCCTCAATCAGGAACTCAAGATCAATAAAGTAAGGATTGCCCGCAAAAGCAGAAAAGGATTGATACGGACTGTCCCCAAAACTCGTCGGTCCAACGGGGAGTACCTGCCAGTAGCGGTATCCACTCTCCGCCGCAAAATCCGCGAACTCATACGCGCTCTTTCCAAGAGTTCCAATTCCATACGACCCATACAATGCGCTGATCGGCATCAAAATGCCCGCTCCGCGCTCCAGACTCGCTTTTGCCATAATAGCTCCCTCCTGCCTTTTTCCATATTACATTCTATCCGCTGGCTTAATAGTCAGTTTATAAAATTTTCGATAAGTTTCGAAATCTTGACTAAATAATAACATAATATCCATAGTTTGTCAATATACTTTTTAAAAATTTTTGGTTATTTTTCTTCCTTTCCTGTGATTTTATTCATGAGTTTTTGTTAAATTTCACATTTTATATAATTTTCTTGATATTTTTTACTGTAATTTTCTCTCTTCTTTTTTTCTATTTTTCAGCGTGAGAAGGCAGAAATAATTTTCGGATTTACTCAGATGAAAAAATGGAAATCTCCCCCTATATTCCGAAAATTATCGAAAATATGAAGAAATATTTTTGTTATTCCTTATAAGATGCTGATTTTTTAATGATTTTTCATAATTTTCATTGAAAAATAGGAATTTTCGGTTTATACTTATACAAAAGAGAGTGTTACATCGAAAGTTCTCCCCGGTTTTTCCGAAAAAAATGATAAAGAATGTGAGGTTACAAGAATATGGCTACGATTAAAGATATCGCCAAGCATCTCGGTATCGCCGTCAGCACCGTGTCGAAAGGGCTGAATGGAGCCAGCGATATCAGCGATGATATGCGGCAGTTGGTACTGGATACAGCTGTAGAAATGGGGTACGCATCAAAAAAACTCAAGGCAAATACCACCAGGAAAGTCTGCATTTTAATAGAAAACATGGACTATGAAAATATTGGTCAGTTCGGCTACGAAATTATTATGGGCTTTAAGCTTTCGGCAGCGCACAGACACTGGGAGGTGTCGGTGATCCCGTCCGATCTCAATATGCAGACCGCCGAAAAGTATGATACTTATATGCTAAAAAACGGTTTTTCCGGTGCATTTTTACTGGGTTTTTCTCTGCATGACGACTGGGTTAAACAGCTCAACAAAACAACAGTTCCGACGGTTTTGTTAGATAATTATATCCCCGTTAATCCCCATGTCGGCTATGTTGGCACGGATTCTGTAGAGGGGATCTCCCTCGCCGTCAACCATCTGTGTTCGCTCGGTCACAAAAAAATCGCTTTTCTCAACGGATCGAAAAATTCGATGGTCTCCGATGAACGCTACCAGGCGTTTATCCAGAGTATGACCGAACATGGTCTTTCCCCGGAAGAGGGGCTGATTGAATACGGCTACTATGTGCCGGACTGCGCAAAATACCATGTGCCAGGTTTCCTTAAAAATGGTGCGACCGCAATTCTCTGCGCAAGTGATCTGATCGCATCGGGCGTGATTGTAGAACTTACCAAGCGCGGACTGCGCGTGCCGGAGGATATCAGTGTTATCGGATTTGACGATCTGCCGCTTGCAGCACAGCTTACCCCGCCGCTCACCACCGTGCGCCAGGACAGAACCGATCTCGGCAAGAGCGCGTTTCTTTTGCTGGATGGACTGATCCACAAAGTTTCGGTAAGCAAGATGCTTTTGCGCGCAAAATTTATTGAGCGGAACTCAACGGCAGCAGTAAAAGCGGTCACAGTAAAAACTGCGAAATCCTAAATCGAGTAGGGAAAATTTTTTCTTCCCTACTCGCATCCTTGCTTATCTGCCCTGCATTTCCTCAAAAAATCCCGATTTTGACGGCTCCACACCTGCCTTGTACAGATGCGAGATATCACCCAACCCTGTGCAGCGGAAAAAGACTTCGCCAGAAATTCGCTCTTCAGTCACAAGCGTTGTTACTGAAGTTGGTGCTACAAAAAAACCCTGCCAGAGCATCACCGGGGAAAGCCCAATCAAGTGTGCCATAATCGCGAAAGTAATGCCGAGATGACAGAAAAATACCAGCGTATCCTCGTTTCCGCCCTGTGTCCGGTACATCCCCCCATCGCGGATATAACTATATTCCGAAAGCAGCCCATCAATCCCTGCACACACACGCGCGTAGACTTCCGCCACGTCCCCGGTCTGCATCACCGGCTCCAATAACCATTTCTCCCGATCATATAGCTTTGGTCTGCCCGTCCAGTCGCGCGGCATAAAATCCCAGGGAATCCGTCGCCCTCCGGTCTTCTCATCAATAATATAGCCCGGAAATTCCCTCAGCCAGTCACAAATTATCACGTTTCTGCCAATTTTTCCCAAAGTATACTCCGCTGTTTCCTTTGCCCGTCCAAGCGGAGAACAATAAAATTCCCTCACTGTTAGCTCTGCGATCCGTCCTGATAGGATCTCCGCCTCAACTTTTCCACGCTCGGTCAATGAATCATGTACATAATCCGGATCACCATGTCTTACAAATACCAGTTTCATTTTCTCTTCTCCTTTTCGTCCGACCTATGTGTAACTCCGCAGCTCCGCCACCCTGCGCACAAGCTCATCGGTCAGAGTGTTCATCTCTGTTACTGCGCGCTCGTTCTGCGCGGTCACTTCCTGCGTCTGCGCCGTATTTGCCATAACTTCCTCGCTCACTGCAGAGATCGTCTGAATACTCTCCACAATCTGCGCATTTGCCAAAAGAAGTTTTTTAATCTGCTCTTTTTCCTCATTGGTATCCTGCTTTACCTCCAAAACTGCTAGGCGAATCACCTCGTAATCCGCTGCTGTCTCAAAAATAATATTGTTCTGCTGCTCGTTTAGTTTTGCCATATCAGTAACGGACTCTGAGGCCTCCTCCATTTTATCGCGGAGTGCCCCCACCATCTGCGTAATACTCTGCGTGGACTCCTTTGTCTGGTTTGCCAGAGCATTAATTTCATCCGCAACCACCGCAAAGCCCCTGCCCGTATCTCCTGCCCGCGCCGCCTCAATGGAGGCATTCAGTGCCAGCAGATTTGTCTGACCTGCAATCTCGCTTATTATCTCGACAATTCCCTGCACCTGCAGGGCAGTCTTTTTTAACATTCCCATATGCTCAAGCATCTGCCTATTGCTTTTGTCTATACTCTTTGCACTGTCGGAAAGTTTTCTCATATTTGCAATGCCTGTATCCACTTTTTCGTCCGCCTGCATAACATTCCCACTGACGTGTTCTGTCAGCTCCCCCGTATGCTCAATCACCGTCTGGATATCCGAAGTCATATGAAGCTGATGCTCCACCATCTTTGTGGATTGGGAGGAACCCTCTACAATCTCGTCCATCGCGCTGGCTGTCCTGCTGGACGCAAAGCGGATCTCGGCGAATTTCTCAAGCAGCCGCTTTGTATCTTTGTCTACATCCCCTGTCACTTCTGTCACTTTGCTAAAAAGATTTGCCAGTTTCACCTCGTTTTCTCTTATCTTCTCCATCCTTGCTGTATGCAGTTTCGAGGAAATACCACACGCCAGATATGCAAAGATGGAGCAGAGGATTGCCGCTGCCACCTGAATCTCCCAATCCGTCATATACTCATCCGCGGATCTATGATCTATTACAACTTGCACTATAATACTCATTATATTTGCACTGATATTGCCGACAGCCAGCCAGCGCAGCAATACTTTGTCGTTGCTGAGCATCAGCAGATACAGTACGGGCAAACTATAGCTGAACACCATTGGTGTCGCGCCCGTCAGCAGCACAAACACATACAATATCCCATAAAAAATTGCACAGAAATACTTGATTCTTTCACTTTCCGGTCTTCTTTTGAATATCATCCATGTAGCGATAAGCGGCGCGACTAAAAGCAGCGCGAAAACCGTAAAATACCCGATTGTCCGATGTCCCTTTACCACTTCCAACACATACGCGGCAAACAAAATTGCACTGATCACTGTCCAGCCCTGCATAATGCCCCGGTTGATTGTCTTGTTTTCCTTCTCCATCTTAAAAACCTCCTGTAAATTTTAAGCTTCTTTATTTTACCTAAAACCTTACTGTCGCGCAAGTATTTTTGTATTTATTTTTTCTGTGATATATATTTTTGCAGCATCTCTTCCAGACATTTTGGTTCAATCGGCTTGCTTAGATAATCGTGAAAGCCCGCGCGAATATACTCTTCCCTTGCGCCCGCAATCGCGTTTGCCGTCAGCGCGATTACCGGAGTATCCGCGCAGAGATTGTCCGTAAGCTCCCTACATTTTGCAAGTGTTTCCACACCGTCCATCTCCGGCATCATATGGTCGAGCAAAATCACATCAAAATATTCTCTGCGCATCCACTCAAGGCATTCCTTGCCGCTCTGGCAGGCGGTGACCTGCACTTTTGTGCGCGCAAGCAGTTTTTCCGCCACCAACAGATTCATCGTATTATCATCCACCACCAGCACTTTTGCTCCCGGCGCGGTAAAACTCTCCTTCTCCTTTGTCTCCTCTGCCAGATATTTGTGGTATGTCTCCCGGAAATCACCGATCGCCCGCGCATCCCTTACCTGTTGCGGGATAACCACCGTAAAACAAGAACCCTCGCCATAAATGCTCTCCACAGAAATCTTTCCGCCCATCTGTTCAGTCAGACGCTTTGTAATCGCAAGTCCAAGACCCGTTCCCTGCACACTCCGGTTGCGGTGCAGATCCAACCGCTCAAAATCCTTAAACAATTTCTCCAGATCCTCTTTTTGAATTCCAATACCAGTATCACGCACTGAGATTTTAAGGGAAAATCCATCCTCTACAAGAGGGCTTACCGCAAGCGTCACACAGCCCGCTCCCGTATATTTGACCGCATTGCTCAGCATATTTTCAATCACCTGGCGCACACGCACCTCATCGCCATAAAGCATTACAGGCAGGTTTTCATCAATCTCAGTACAAAATTTAAGCTTTTTCGCTTCCGCCTTTACCTGTGCCATACTGACAATATTCATTAAAAAGGAGGAAAGTTCGTATTCTCCTTTTACTATCTCCATCTTTCCCGACTCAATCTTTGAAAAATCCAAAATATCGTTGATCAAAGATAGTAAAGACTTGCTCGCATACTCAATATTTTTCGCATACTCGCGGATATTGCCTTCCTTTGTCTCCCGCAGCACCATCTCATTCATTCCAATTACGGAATTGATCGGCGTGCGGATCTCGTGCGACATATTGGCAAGAAAATCGCTCTTGGCACGGTTTGCATTCTCCGCCGCCAGCTTTGCCTTTCTTAATTCCTCGCTCTCGCGCAGTTTTTCCTCCGCGCTAAAGAGATAGCGAACTCCGATAGCAAAAAGCAGAATTAAAAGCCCCAGCACAAACACGACCATCATCACAATATAAGAAATTCCTGCCTCCATCTGCTTTTTCGGAACTAAACCGATCAGATACAGCCCCTGCTTGCTGATCTGCGCCGCAAAGAAATAGGAAGATTCCCCCAAAAATTTCCCCTTTTCTGCGGCGGATAAGGAAATATTTAATTTCCTGTGGATCTCTTCATAGGTTTCTAAGACCCCTCTATCCTGAAGCATCGCTATATCATCCGCTGTCCAATGAGCATCCGCAAATAATATCTGTCTGCCGCTTGCCACTAGAAGTTTCCCCTTCGCATCACTGCCTTCAAGCCAGAAAAACTGCTCTAACTGATTTTTAGTGTATTTCCGGTATAATACATATTTTACATTATCCCCCCGAAAAACGGGGACGGAAAACACAATATTTCCCTCCTCATCGCAGGAAACTGCCTCATTGCCGCGAAACGACTCACGGATTCCCTCATAGATTGCAAAATCTAACACCTCCCCGTAAATCGCGGTTCCATCAAGTGCCATCAGCCCGTCAAGAACTCCCGCTCCCTCCATTTTTCTTACCTCTTCCACGGCTCCCGACTCGATCAGACGCGCCGCAAGATTCATGGAGGAAAGTTCTGCTCCAAGCCTCTCCTGCACAAGCTCCGCCATAATCTGCGTCTGCTGCGCCAACTGCCTTTCCACATAACTTTCCTGAAGTCCTATAATACGGTCAGATAAAAGAATGCCGACAACAATCATTAATATAACAAATATTGTTAAGATTTTATAGCGATTCTTCTTTGTATAGGAAAATTTATTCTTCATATAATTCCACTCCTGCTACATACCAGTTAAATGCATTAAGCAGCGCGCGATCGGAAATATTCTCGCCCTCAAGCACTCGAAGGTTTCCTTTATTGTCGCAGATCGGTCCGTAAAACACATCAAATTCCCCCTTGGTAAGCGCAGCCAAAGCCTCCATGACTTTCTGCTCCGTCCCCGTCCGCACATTTTCGGTAAGCGGAGCAAGTTCGACAATCCCGCTCTCCGCTCCTTTCCAGTAATTTTCGCCCATTAATTTCCCCTGAATACACTCTAAGATATGCGAGGAATAAAAGGTCTGCCAATTCCAGATCGGCGCAGTTAAAAAAGTATTTGGATAACGCTTTGCATTATTATAATTGTACCCGATCGAATAAATTCCGCGGGCATTGGCCTCCTCCAAAACCATCAGCGAATCCGTGTGCATGGCAGTTACGTCGATATCATATGCGTCAAACAGCCGCACTGCTGCCTCCCTTGTCGGCTTATCTTCCATCCAGGTATTGGAAAAACAAGTATGTACAACTGCATCCGGATTCACTGATCGCACACCAAGCGCAAACGCATTGATCCCGCGATTAACTTCCGAAATAGGATGGGCAGCCACATAGCCGATATGGTTTGTCTTTGTCTGAAGTCCTGCCACGATCCCGCTTAAATATCGCATCTGATACATCCTGCCAAAATATGTCGTCACATTCCGCGAAGTCTGCACACCCGCCGTATGAAAAAAATAGACCTCCGGGTGACGTTCTGCCGCCTCTTTTACATTCTCACCAAACCCGAAGGAGCTGCAAACAAGAATTTTACAGCCCTCATCAATCAGCTCCTCAATCGCCGTTTCGCACGCCTCGCCCTCCCTGATATTCTCCCGGCATAGAATTTTTAAATTTAGCTCTTCTTCACAGGCAAAAAGCCCCTCATAATGGGATTGTCCCCAGCTGCAATCATCCGCCGTCCCGTACAGAATCAATCCGATTATGGTCTGTTCGTTTGTTACATCAAAATTGCCTTCTTTAATATGTACCAACATTAACCCAATGATAATTACTGCAAAGACAACACTTGCCACAATGCCGATTTTTTTCAAATCCTTCCCCTCCGTATATTGATATTTCTTTCACTTCTTTAAATCTAGCCCGTCCTTCACATAATAATGCCGTTTCAGCCATGCCGACAGCCCGTCAAGCCCCGGATAGATCATGCGCTCGTTAATATTCATCCGGTCAAGCATATCACGTATCTTCCAGCGCAGACTTTTATCAATCACATATTTTACTGTATGCGTGGTTCTATCTGCCAAAAACTGCTCAATATCCCTCATCCCACTCGGAATAATCGCAAAATAAGAATACTGGTTGATAATGCGCTGATCAATGGACGGCGGCTCTAATAATACTAGAGAATTCTCCCCCATATCCGCATCGTAGGACTCCAAGTCAACCGCCAGCTCATTTAACATCTCCACAGTAAACAGATTGGTTTTCTCCTCGCGCAGGCTCTCCTGATAGCGTTTTGGCAAAAGACGGTTCATCTCGTGTACATCAATCTTCCAGAGAATACCGCCGTGCATCTCCATATTTGCTAACCGCTCACCGCTTGTAGAAAAATGCAGCCCGATAAGCGGCGAGTACGTCCAGTCCTGAAGTCTTGTCGGCAGCCCATGGTGCTGCCCAATAATTAACTGCCGCCAGACGGACTCATCAAGAAGCGGCTCCTCACTCGCCGCATATTTCGTAAAATTTCGCAAAATGCTCTTTTCCAGTTCTTTATGCTTTTCCTTGCAGTTTAAGTGCAGACTTGTTGTCAGATAATAAGTTTCATTTGGCATTCCGCGATAGAGGTAGGAGGAGCGGTAACGCCCGATCGCGCTGTCGTAGGTCTGCTCATTAATCAATTCCAAAACTTCCTCAATCTTAACCAAATGTTTAGTTTGTATCATGCCTTACCCTCCCAATCTGTTCTGTAATCTATGTTCTACTGCCAAGATGCAGTCCTCTCCTATCTTTAAAATCTTCAATTTTGTAATTATCCTTCAGTTTTTTAATTATATGACAATTAACACAAAAAAACAAGCGGGCAGTTGATTGTTTTTCTGCCCACTGTTAAAAATATCGAAATATTTACTATAATATTCTTTCTTCCAAAATATTCCAAAAAATAAATTCAATCACTCACTCCAAAATGTATGGCAGCCCTGTCCGCTAACTCGTCAATTTTTATATTGCCATCATTTACAATTGATACATAGTTTTCTTTATCACACTGTTTCCTAATTTCCTGCGCAAATAAAATATCCCTGTTCATCCAGTTACAAAAAGCTTTTTCCTTATCCGCACATCCCTCCAAAACATAGGGGACAAATTCTCTTTTCTTATAATGGAAGATCTGAAATTCTTTCGTGGGGGTAATCGAGATATATCGTTTATTCGAAACACCTAAGCTTTTTATCAGTTCAGGCACATACGCTGCCCCTTCCGTAATAATGCCATCCTTACAATTAATTTGCCCTAAATCCGCCAATACATATTCAAAAACTTCTTTATAAAATTCAAATTCTTCCCTGCATTGAAGCAGCGGATCTCTCATCCAGATCTCCTCCGCATTCATCCCAACTATTTTTTTGCAGATCGGGTATCCAGCCAATGCTCCCCGTCCTGTATAATCATCAAGAAAATCATCCACTTTAAAATAATGCAGACCGTATTTTTGCGAAAGTATTTCCGCCACTGTGCTTTTTCCCGCACAGGGCGATCCGCCAATATAATAGATATTCATTTCTCCCCTCCCCCCCTAATATTATTTTTGTGACCTAACAATTATGTTTAATTCTTTTCATGAATTTCTCTTTCATATCATTTTTACACCTCACAATCGATATTACCACTATTCTCCATAATAATCAAGGTCTGACCATTTCTCCCGCTCCGCATCAAATTCATAAAATCCCTTAAATTTACTGCGGTAAATCTCCACCATTTCCCCATCCCTATTATCTTCCACTGTCATAATAAAATGTTCTGTACCAAACTCCTGCCATACGGAAATTTTTCGCACGCAAATTAGTTTCCCGTCAATCCATCGATAAAATGTACTGTCCCCGTCATCTGCGGCACTGCTGCGGCTCCATCCAAAGATAACCTGTCTGTCCGCATCCACTACCGGACAGGATATCTCATTATAGACCGGTTCCTCCACAAATTTTTGCTCTTCCTCATTCCAGAGCCAGAGATAATAGTACAGTGGCTGATTTCCGGAATGACATAACCAGGCAAAATCCATATGCCCATCAAAATTTGCATCAAGAATTTCGTATTTTCCCTGAAACCCATTTTCATAATGAAACTTTTCCACATACTTCACCATGGTCTGCATCGGCTCACTGGTATTCAGGGATTTCCACACCGAAATTTTTATTGCTTCATCTTCATACCAGCACTGAACCCCCTCCATAACCGTATCTTTATCAACCTCGCAAAGCCGCGCTGTAATTAGGTACTCTCCGTCCTCTCCCCCCGTGTCAATCACAAAGCCAAAATCAGATTTTAAAACTCCCTCGCGGACTAAAGAAGCAGCAGCAATTAACTGATCGGAAAGCATTCCTGTTAATTGAACAGATCTTTCTTCTTTCACAGACCTAACTGATTCCAAATTCTTTCTCCCCTTCTCCGCAATCTCCCTGCCCGTCTGCCCATTCTTTACAAAATCAAAGATTTTCTGTTTATTTACAATATTTTCCATTTCAACTTCCGGCGCAGTTTCTTTTTCCTTCTCGGATTGACAGGCACATAAGATTAAACTCAGAGCAAACAATAAATAAGTATACTTAAAATAATTTTTCTGCTCTTTTATTTTCATAACCCCCTCCCTCACATACTAATCCCCTCACTTCTTCTTTTTCTCAAACTCCTTCACAAACTGATCCAGATCCTGACCCTTTAGCGCGCGCTCCAAAAGCTGCGGCAGCATCTGCGGGCTGCACGCAAAACAAGGAATTTTTAGTGCCGCAACCTTCTGTGCCATCTGCGTATCATAGTAAGGTCTCCCGCTCTCCGCAAGCGCGAGCAGACACACCAGAGTAACGCCAGCTTCCTTCAATTCCCCAAGGCGGCGCAAAAGCGCGGCGCGGTTTCCTCCCTCTTCCAGGTCAGTAATCAAAAAGAATAAAGTCTTTTTCGGATTTTCAATAAATTTCTCACAGTATGCCACCGACTGATCAATATTTGTTCCGCCGCCAAGCTGGAATCCAAAAAGCAGATCCACCGGATCATCGCTCTTTTCTGTCAGATCGACAATATTCGTATCAAACGCCACGATCCTTGTAGAAATACTCGACATACTGGCAAGGATACAGCTAATAATTGATGAGTAAATCACGGACTCGCCCATTGAACCGCTCTGGTCAATATCCAAGATCACATTCCATTTATTCGCCGCCGTTGTACTTGTGCGGTCAAAGAAATAAAAATGCTCCGGCACAATCGTTTTTAACTCCTGATTGTAATGCTTTAAATTTCTGGAAATGGTCGTTTTATAATCAAGTGCCGCTGCCGAGGGGATCGGGGAGTGCTTGCGCTTGTTGACCGCAGCAGTTACCGCGCGGCGGATATCCTGCTCAAGCAAGCGGTTGATCTCCTCAACGATCTTTTTGATAAATTCACGCACACTCTCCTTAGAACGCTTTGGAATCTGATCTTTTAACATCAGAATGGTGGAGGCAAGATTTACGTCTGGCTCTAAATTTTCCAAAAGTTCCGGCTCAAAAATAAGCTGTTTTAGACCACAGCGCGTCATCGCATCGCCCTGAATAATTTTTACCAGTTCCGGGTCAAAAAGACTTCTTACATCGCCGAGCCACCTTGTAATCTGCGGGTTGGATGGTCCCCTTCCAGCTCCGCCCCCCGCACCGCCGGAACCGAAACTCCCCGGCGAATTTAAATTGTAGATGGCGGCAAGTGCCTGATCCATCATATCCATTTCACTGCTGAGTCCGCCGCCCCCCATTTTCCCAAAGCGATCCTCGCTGTCCTGACCTAGGATCAGCCTCCATCTTGTCATAGATTGTTCCATATCCTTATTTGCCTGACTCTCCATTGTAAACCTCCGCACTAAATCTTTTTAAGCAAAAATCAAGATTTTCCTCCACCGATTTCATTCCATCCAGACGGATCACAGTACATCCCACCGTCTCCACCCATTTTTTTACAGTGTCCTCGGATCTTGACTTTACAATATTAAAAAAATGCTCCTCCTTCTCCCACAGATCCCCGCCCGGCTTTATCCGATCGCCAAATTTTTTAAACGATCGGTTTCTCACCCGCTCAAGCCGGATCTCTCTTGGAATTTCGATTAAAATAACATACCATTTTATTTCATTTTCCGTTTTGGAAAGCGGGGAGTTTTCCAAAAATTTCCCCGCTTTCGCTGCCAGACCTTCCTCCACTATTTTGTAATCGCCCTTTACCGAAACAAAAACAAAATTTTCATGCGCCTCTATCTCCTGATTTAGAAGCTCTTCCACTTCCTCGCGGGAACGCGAAAAGGCATACATATAATTCGGGTCTGTCTTAGGAAAATATAAATCCTCATTGTCAATAAAATGAAAATTTAGTTTTTGCGCAAGTGCTTTCCCAAATGTACTTTTTCCAACGCCGTTTAAGCCGCATATCAAAATTCCGTTTTTCATAAATCTCCCATCATATTTAAAAATCAAAATCAAACTCATCCAAACTCTCGACCAGTTCTTTTTCCTCAACATTAAGTTCCGCATTTAACACTTCGCTGACTTCCTGACCGTTGTATCCCCAGATCTCGCCCAAATTTTCCGCAATCGAATCCTTCTCCATCGCCGAGAAATCTGCAAATGCACGGCGCAGGAAAACCAATGCGCGCTTAAATTCCTCATCGTCAAGGGTCTTTAAGTACTCGTCAAGACTTTCCCAGAGCGAAAGCCTTGCAATCAGTGCATAGCGGTTTTTCATTGCAAGCCCCTCAAACCATCCCGCGCCAAGCTCCGCAGGAACCCCCCTTGAAAGCCTTCGGCGCACTTCAAGGCGCAGTGCCTCGCCATCTGCAAGACTGCGCTCCAAGCGGATTGCCATTGCATAACCAGAAAGTTTTGTATTTAAATCATCCCGCTCCGCCACTTCTTTTAATGCGTCCTCCCAGGCTTTGCCATCAAGAAAATCATGCGCTAACGCCACACCATTCAATCGCTCGATCGCCGCCGCCATCGCCTTTGATGCCTCATCATCACAGACACATTCCCCAGGCAAAATCAGACAGGCACGGAAAAAGATCTGCCGCAAAATCGGGATCAGCGGAGTGGAATCAAGCTGTCTGATATCCCCATACTGCAAGATAACCGAAAGGCTTCCCGCCACATTGGAAAGGTCGATAACCGAGGCAGCATCCACCGCCATCGCCTGAAGTGCTGCCGTCGCATAGGCAGCCGCTTCCGGCATTCCACAGTCAAACGCATCCTCAATTACCTTCGCTGCCACACCCATATTTGGTGCCTGCATAACACGCTCTTTCATGCAGAATGATGCCGCCTGCGCGATGGTATCCCCCTTTAGTGCCGCCTCAACAAGCTCAATCTCCGCCTCAGGACTCCAGCGCACACTCCAGCACTCTGCCCAGGTTGCATTATCCTGCCCCGTCACATTTTGAGAAGCAAAACTAACCCCTAAAACTCTTAGCCTGTGCAGGAAAAAAGAGCGGTGCAAATCAAGAAATGCCGCTTTCTGTGTGGAAACTTTGCGGTTTTCGCGCAGATCAAGGGATAGTTCCTGCTGTGTAATACTGCGGTATTTCTCCAGTTTCAACTCCTTTAATTTCCGATAGAAGTCCTCCTGAATACTGGTGCGGCTCATTCCATCCGGCAGATAGCCAATCACTGTGCCGATCTCTGTATCTGCTGTGGCAAGGGTCAGCTCAGAAACACTTCCCCCTCCAAGACAGGTAATCGCTGCATCCCGCAGATCGCGCAGGGCAGGGATCGAACTTTCCCCGCGAAGCTTAGCGAGTGCTGCCGCAAGCTGTACCGCCTCAATTACCTGTGCCGAGGAAACCGGGTTTCCATGCTCTCTCTGGAAACCCGCAATCCGGCTTAAATAACAGCGTGCAGTATAGGAAAGATCACCCCGTAAAAAACTCTCCCACAAAAGCGAGTAATAAGCGGGAGCCTTGTTGCCCGCCCCGTAGCCCGCGCGCGTGGAAAGACGATAGTAGGAGTACGGCATCAGCGTATGGCTTGCCTCAAGGCGCGGCAGGGAGGATAATTCCTTATCTGTCATCGCCTCCGCCCCCTCGTCTAAAAGCCCCGCCACATGGTAGGAACCCGTCACCACAACAATATCCTCCGGCGAAATTCCCGCCGCGATCGCCTCCTCGATTTTCCTGCGCATAAACGCTTCGCGCACCAAAATTTCCGGACGGTCATCCGCCCCGTCTTCCTCCAATTCCCTAAGCTGCCTTCCAAAAATTTCCGCTCCGCGATGGTATCCTTCGGTATCGCCCGTATGTTCCATTGCGCGCTCCCAGAACGTTTCATGCCCATCCTCGCCTGCCTGTTTATCTAACAGTTCGTAGACATTCATGCGTTCCTCCTCGCCGTTATCCGCCCCTTTTCCGCCCGGCGCGTGTTCCGGCAATGCCAAAAAGACCTCCGACGGCAGATCGATAAAACGGCATTCTCTCTTATTCTCCTTGCACCAGACAATAGCCTGGTACTCCGGGGAATACTCTGCAAACGGATACAAGATCGTCCGCACCGGCGCATCCTTTGTATAGGCAAGCACTGCGATCGGCGGCTGCACTGCATGGTCGGACAGATCGATAAGCATATCGTCAAAATCACAGGGACCTTCCACCAGCACCAGCTTAGGATTCTTCTCCGACAAAAAGTTTTTCAAATGCCACGCGCCGGCAGGGGAAAGATGTCGAATGCCAAAAATATACGGATGTTTCATATTTCCTCCATATTTTCCTCTATCTCATCAAATCGCTGCACGCCTTGTACAGCCCGCCCCATTTCAAGCCGCGCTTTTTCATTACATGCTCTAAATATTCCTTCCACGCCACCGCATCCTTATCCTCATCCTTGATAATTGCACCCTGCAGGGCAGCCGCTAAATCCTCGTCACTGATCTTCCCGTCGCCAAAACTTCCTGCAAGTGCCATGCTGTTGCACAAAAGTGAGATCGCCTCCGCTGTCGAGAGTACGCCGCTTGTCCCCTTTACTTTCTGGCTGCGGTCAATCGTTTCCCCGCGCCTTAACTCGCGGAAAATCCGGCATACCTTCTCCACCGTCTCATCCTCCGGCAGTGCGGAATTCAAATCAAGCCCCGCCGCAAGCTGTGCCACTCTTGTACGCACAATCTCCATCTCGGAGTCCAGATCCGCCGGAGCGGGCAGCACCACGATATTAAAACGCCGCTTTAACGCCGCCGACATCTCATTTACCCCCTTATCCCTTGTATTGGCGGTTGCAATCACAGAAAATCCCTTTTTCGCTGCAATCTCCGTATTTAATTCCGGCACGGAAATCCGCTTTTCTGACAAAATGGAAATCAGTGCGTCCTGCACCTCGGAAGCACAGCGGGAAATCTCCTCCATCCTAGCGATTGTCCCCGTTTCCATCGCGGTAAAGACCGGACTTTTTAACATCGCTGCCTCAGAAGGACCCTGCGCTAGGAGCATCGCATAATTCCAGGAATAGCGAAGCTGCTCCTCGGTAGTACCCGCTGTCCCCTGAATTACCTTGGTGGAATCCCCGTTAATAGCCGCGCAGAGATGCTCGGAAAGCCAGCTCTTTGCCGTACCTGGTTCCCCAATCAAAAGCAGTGCGCGATCCGTGACCAATGTTGAGATCGCAATCTCTACCAAACGCTCATGTCCGATATATTTCGGCGTGATCTGGGTACGCCCCACCTTGCCGCCGCAGATATAGGTGCGCACCGAGCGCGGCGACATTTTCCAGCCCGTCGGCACTGGGTCTTTCTCCGCCGCAATCAGCGCGTCAATCTCCTTCTGAAATAATTGCTCCGCTGGCAATCTCAAAATTTCTTGTTTCATCAGTCCTACCTCTTTCCTAATCTTAATTTATTCCCGGAATTTCCCGGCATATCATTAATCAATACTCAAATAATGTCCTCTTTGATTTACAATTTTACACCAGCCCATTCACCCAGTCCATATAGTATTTTTCATTCCAGTTATACACGGTGGCTTTTCCCGTTTTTACCAGCTCCGGAATTTTTGATGCCTCCGCAGTCCTCGCCTCTGCGTTCCCCGGCATATTGTTGATAAAATACTCAATCTGCCACATGGAAATCCTTGGTCTGGACTTTACAAAATGAACCAAAAGCCCCTCGCAGCGCGTACAGCCGCAACGCTTAAGCGGTATCAAATACTCATCTGACGGAGTGGAAAGTGCCCTCTTATAAAAATACTCTTCCAGTCTGCTGCAAACTTCCTTGTCCGATGAATCAAATAATAATGCTAGTTTCCTGTCAATTCCCTGATCACAGCAGCGGATCAAAAGTTCAAGAAATTTTCCCTTTATTTCTATATTAACCGGCTGAACATATTCATTGTAATATTCCATTCCACTATCATATTTCGATTCTTTAAATGCATATTTCCCATCCTCATAATGAAGATAATTAAGTGCCTCCACCAAAAAATGATATGGCACACAAGGAGTTTTCTCAAAAAGCTGTTCAGAAAGCCATTCAACATAATTTGTACCAGTATTTTCCGCCTCCGCGCCGCACTCACGAATTACGCGGGAGAGAAATGCCACAGGGAAATATTGCATCACTCCCTTTTCTCCATTCTCCCCCTCATATATAGAATCAACCAGCGCGAATAATTCTTCCCTCGGATGTGCAATTAGAAAGTGGCGCAGCAGCCCGAGAATCTCCGCCTGCAACAGGGTGCCATATTTCCCGCTCATTGTCGCAGCTAAGCGCAGTGCAGCATAGACCTCCGACCCACTTTTCCCGTAGAGGGTAGCCACAAAATGGGCAGCAGTCTGTTCCCATTCTTTCATCGCCAATTCATCCTTCTTTTTATCGCCGGTCTTTTCCGGTTTTGACTGCATCCAGTCCTCCAAGCCTTTTGCTGCCAGACGCGCCCCCCAAGAAGTTTTGTTCCTCTCCGCATTCATCTCTAAATATTCCATCACGGTCTTCGGATTTTTCTTGTACATTTCTTCAAAAAGTTTTTCCACTTCCTCGTTATCGCTACAGGCAAGAGCAGAGTAAACAACCTTTTTTGTATTCCCGCGCTCTTTTTTGCCAAGATCCATTAAAAGTTCTATATTTTTCGGCTCATGCCGCAATGCATAGATCAAATTTTGGCGCAGTTCGCCCTCCGCCGTATCAAGTTGTTTTATGTAAAAATCATTGGCGGAAGCTCCCATCCATTTCTCAATAATGCGCAGTCTGCGCACCATTTCCTTCTTGCCCTTTGGGTTAAAATCGCGCACCAAAAGAGGAAGTACATCTTCCCCGTCCTCCATCAGCCATCTGCACACATTGTCCGCCAATTCCGCGTAAGATGCATTAAGAGCCTGTACCATCGCCACGCGAATACGATAATCTTTAAATAATTCCGGACTTACCCTGTGGCAGTCCGTCACATACGCATAACGTCCGCTGCCGGAAGTGGTCAATGCCTCCCGCAATGGCTGAAGTATGGAATATGGCACATTGGAAAGAATCATTCCCTTGTGTAAATTTACAATTTTTTCCATATCGTTTTTTGCATCTTCTTTTCCAAAAAGCGGTTCCATCTCGCCCGCCACACTTACTGCTCCCTGTGTACAGCAGACCGCATCCACTAGAGTAATTGCATCAAGCAAAAGATCTTCCTTGTCTTCCGCCCCAGTATCCGGCGCGATCAATTTCCGGCAGAATTCTCCCACCTTTGCAAACACAGGAGCCGCCTTTTCTAACGGTGCCATGGCTTCCACTGCTCTCTTCAATCTGAAATCTTCCGCCAACAAGCTTGTCCCGGCAATCATCGCCGTGCGCAGACGGTCGCGCAAATCATAAATGGGTGTTATATCCATAGACTTAAATCTCCTTATTTTAAGTTCCGCATTCGTCCTCCCAGTACCATTTCCTATGAAGGAATTTTTGTTCGCTTTGCTCTCACAAATTTCTTCAGGTACTGTCCGGACTCATGCTGTTTTTTAAGTTCCGCATTCGTCCTCCCAGTACCATTTCCTATGAAGGAATTTTTGTTCGCTTTGCTCTCACAAATTTCTTCAGGTACTGTCCGGACTCATGCTGTTTTTTAAGTTCCGCATAAGCGGGTTGAATTTAATAGAGTAAGCGCACTACTTCATTTTCTGTAAGGATGCTGAGCGGCTGCAATTTTAGTCTGCGCGCAGTCCCATCATAATAAAACGCCCCCAAGAGTACCTGGTCTTTTAATAGCCTCTCCTCCGGCAAAAGGGAAATTCGGTCAAGGGACGGCTCAATTCCCGGCGCGTCGCCAAGCATCACAGTCTCACCCGCCGCATTTTTTAAGCAGAGCGAATCACCGATCTTTCCGATCTCAGAAAATGCAACCAGACGGATAAAAACCGGGTCGGCAATCGCATTTTTCAAGGTATTCTTCACGTTCTTTGTCTCAGCCGTAAGATTTGTCACTGCCATCTTTCTTAAAACACTAATATCCTCCGGAGCGATATCCCTGATCTGCATCCCATTCCAGCGCACGCGCAAATTTCCCTGTCCTGGGTAGCAAGCTGCCGACGCGATATGCGCCACACCAAATATGGAATCTTCCTGCTTTACATATTTTAACGCTTTAATTGGACGATAATTATAGGTCATATAGATCGTCCCGTCCGACAGATCCGCCCATGCCCCCGCGTCAATGTACTCTTTGCGCGCATCATCATAGACACACCAAAATGAAAGCTGCATCAGATCTGCCTCGGTAAGTGTCTTGCCAAGAGCTTCAAGCTCTGTCAGCTTCCAGACACCGCCAAGTTCTTCATAAAGCTCATTGTCGTCCGGTGCCTCCTCGCCCTTTTCTAATTTATCCGATAAATACTTTTTTGATTTCTTAATTAATGTCCAAAATTTTTCCAAAACTGAGATCGCACTGTCATAATGCGCCTCATTTCCATCTTTCTGGAATGCCGCGACCTCCAACATCAGACCATTTAAAAGACGCTGCGGACCTGGAAGATAGTAATCTCCAAGCTGTTTTGAGAGCTGCTCATAAGTCTTTAACGCCGCGCCGCCCATTGTGCCAAGTCCCGCCTTGATTAGATCCCGCACCAATTTTTCCGCAAGTCCAAGCCCCTCAAGCTGTTTTTTTAATTTCTTTGTGCGCGCTGCCTTCGCGGATTTTGCAGACTTTTCTGCCGCCGCCTTCTTCTTTTCAAGTTCCTCCTCGGTTAACGGCTTATCGTCCGCCCCTTCCTCGGCATTCTCCTTCTTCCCCGTCTTCTTTGCACGCTTCTTTAAAATATCATCTGGAATCTCACAGGTACTAAAATCCTTGCCCGCCGCAATCTCATATAAAAGTGCCAGTCCATGCTTGCATGGAAACTGTCTGCTTGGGCAGGAACAGCGGCAGACCGGCGCATCCGGTTCAATGAAATCCACTGTGGTAATATAATTGCTCTTCCCGCTCCCCGTACATTCGCCAAGATAAAAAGTATCATCCGCAGAACACTCTCTGCGAACAAAACCACCCTTTGCGGAAATTTTTTTGCCGTTCGATGCCGCCGCAGGATTTGGTGCCATCGCCGCGATTTGCTGTTCGGTTACTTTTTGCATAATACCTCCATTCTGTTCCAAGAATATTTGTTTTAGATTTCCAAAGTTGTACAGTCACAACTTCAGCTTTTTCATTTTAATAGTATACTCGCAATGTATGGAAATTTCAAGGTTTATTGCAAAAAAGCAGCCCAGATTTTTAATTTTTTTTCCTCTCCTACAAAATTCTATTTGTGTTATTTATCCAATGGTACCATTTCACAAGTAAATTCATTCTCACCTCCAAGGATTTTATGATTATCCTTTGAATTATTTCTTTTTCTTTTTACTCCAATAATGTCAAATTGTTTTAATAAATTAAGCTTCCGTATCCTCGTTTAATAATAACAGACTATTTAGCTGTATCAGTTCCTGATCAAACTCTTCTGCCCCTACAATTTTCAGAGCGTCTATTGATTCTGTAACTTTATGTATTTTTTAGTGTTCTAATTTGTTTTGAAGATAAAGAACATATAGTATATTTCATTTTATAATACAGATAACTGCCTTGCAAGATTAACCTCTTTCTTGATAAAGACTGTATTTGAGAAATAATGATATTTGCATCCTTCAATACTGAACTTGGCAAGATCAAATTTGCACCAAAATTATCCCGTTCTACCACGGGTAAATATGCCTGTTCAAAATATACTCTTCTTTTCTTCTTTTAAAATAGCTTCTGGAAAAGTAAACTTTAATAACCTTGCACCAGAACACCAAACTGGCATACTTGCACCGGAATCAAGCATACATATAAAATTACCATTTGTCCTGTTTTTTTAACTTGGAAATACAGGTTTTAACATATCCGTTTTTAACAAAAAATCTATCTCTTCGAATTTTTTTCTCTCTGCAATGTCAAAAAGTTCCTTTGTTCTCATCGCTTCATTACCTCCGATGTAATGTTAAAATTAACACCATCTACAATCCCTATAAATGGATCAACTGTAGTTCTGCTATACATACAATCCCATCCATGTACCATACAATATTCCCAAGCCTCTGCCAGCTTCCCATCCTCTGACACAGCTCGCACAATCCCCTCCTTAATATCTGCTTCATCTCCTTTTGTTATTTCCACAAATACCTATTTTGCCGGATATTCCCTTACCATCTCATCCCATGTCATTAACTTATTTGGTGTCAACATACTATCATCCTCTCTTCAAAGCCTCCCTCAAAATAAATCAATTTTTCTTTGCGACACCTTTCCTTTTTGCAGGAGGTTTCTTCTTTGCACTAGCTTTCCTCGCTGTCCTCTTTTTCTCCGTGACCTTAATTATAGAATTAACCTTTTGCAAGTCACCGCCATCAATTTGCACTTTCTTTCCTTCAAAAGCAAAACCATATGCCCGGATCGTTTCTCTTAAAAATCCCTCATCAATTAAGGAGGCATTATAATTCTTTTCCACAATCTGTTTTAGCGCGAAAGCAACGGTTTCCTCTAAGTCCTCTTCATCCTCCGGATCATGTACCTTAAACTCTAAGATAATGGCAGGCAGATCCTTCTTTTTGGGTTTCAACATGACATCATATCTGCCGTACCCACTTTCTCTGTTTGAAGTAACTGCATATCGATCCGCTAAATCCACCATCAGCCCCAATACAAAACCATGATAGAACCTTTCTGGCTCCGCTTCTTCAGAAGGTTTATTTCCGGAATCAAAGGACGAAAATGTTTTCAACGCCACATCATTCATGAACCTGTTCATCAGTCCCACATCATTCCCAAGAAGTGCCTTGAGAAATTCATTGTATTTTCGGATTGGGGAAAACCATCGATGAATCATTGACTGAAACATCTCACGAACCTCTTCATTGGTAATTCTTAACTCATATTCATTATGTTCTAATTTATTTGCTATGGTCAGGTATCCACTTGCAAAAAGTAGATTCCAGACAGAGGCTTCATTCTCTACCATCGAATTGGTCTTTAGTAAACTAAAGTCAATGTGGTCATTGATTTCCACACGAACCGTTCCCCCTTCCATTAACTGCTCCATCGTGATTTTTAGTTCATCACTCCCCCCTCGGATCAGCTCGCCCACCAGATCATTGTTACTGGTATTTGCCCAATAACTCTGGAACACTTTCTTGTCAAGGAAATTCGTAATTGACCACGGATTATAAATATCCGTTCTGTCCCCAATCGTAAACCCATCATACCAAAATTTAACCTCTCTCTCCTTATCTTCTAATTCAAACTCTTTTAACGCCGCAGAAACTTCCTCCTGCGTAAAACCAAAAGAACCTGTATACTTATTCAAAGTCATAGACACAACTTCGAGGTTGTTTAACCCGGAAAACAGGGACTCTTTACTAATCCTTGTAATCCCTGTTAGAATTGCCCGATCAAGATATGGGTTTATCTTAAACGTTGCCTCGAATAAGCCTCTTACAAAAGAAATAAGCTCATTCCAATAGCCATGGATATATGCCGCCTGCAATGGTGTATCAAATTCATCCAATAATACAATTACTTTTTTCTTGTAGTAACTTTGCAAAAATTTACAAAGATTATGCAGAGAATCCACTGCATCCATATCGGACATATCGCAAAAAATCTGATGAAAATAATTCTTTCCCCACTCTGAAGGAATGCTGTTCTTTAAAAATTCGTATTCTTCGTAAAGTTGGATAATCACCCGTTTCATTCGCGTCACTGTATCTTCATAAGTATCACATTTTATCCCAGCAAATGTCAAACTGATAACGGGTATGGTTCCCTGTAGTTTTCGAAATTTCTCATCCCTCCAAATATTTAAGTTTTCAAATACTTCTCCCTTTCCAGCATATTTTACAGAAAAGAAACGTTCCACCATATTCATCGTTAATGTCTTTCCAAACCGTCTTGGACGGGTAATTAGTGTTACAATATCCCTACTTTCCCACCACTCTTTTATAAACTTTGTTTTATCCACATAAAAATCATTATTTGTAATTAAATCTTCAAAATCTGCATTTCCAATTGCAACCGTTCTTGCCATAAAAACCTCCTTCCATCATTTCTATCATTGCATTGAGCAGCAAGCTAACGTACCATTATTTAATGAATCTCAATCCTACTATCATCTTATCATCGCCCCTAGCTACTGTCAATATCCGTTTTAAGAAATAGTAAATTTACTGTAAGCTTAATTGTTTAGATATAATTTTATGCTACTTTCCAAACTCTATTTGTCCACTCCCTTTTACCTTATTCCTTTATCACAGGCGAAATTTTATCTTTGCACTCCCCCTAAAAACAGGAATAAAAAATTTTTAATCGACATTATTTGACAACATTTATTACTTATGATATACTACATAAAAACATAGTTAGGGGGATAAAATTATGCTAGGATTACTGCTAAATGACCTTCATGCTACAAGTCATATCAGTACTACCATATTATCCCAAGGTCTATGCTCCCCCGCCATGCTCAAAAAATATATGACGGGGCAGAGAAAACCAGAAAAACTCTTAGGGGACGCTCTCTGTCTACTTATTTTAATAGTGAAGGAACAAATGTAAAAATCATTAGTAATGATGCTTATATTATCCTTTATAATGTTAATGGAATCCCTGTTCATTCTGTACGTTCTACTTCTACATCTTCCGGAAGTAGTTTATCAGAATGGAAAAACTCTACAAAAGTAGAATCTAAGCTTGGTTCTGCGGGGGTATTTGTGACTACTTTAGAAGATATGTGTAATGTTTATGGTGCAAGCTACTATAAAGTATTTACAAGAAAATAAATATAAATAAACCGTATAAATATACGGTTTATTTATATTTATTTTATACCCAGTAGCATATGTTTTTAACAGGTAAAAGACCCAAATCCGCCCAGTAGTGGAAACGGTATAGCTAAAGACAAGAATGTTCATTATGAGATGCCAACTATTAAAGTACTGGAACACTATATTTTATTGAGGGTTAAAAATTTTTAAAAGTTGTAAAGTAGTGTAATAGAATAAAACCTAAAGTTTATAATCGCTTAAATTTATTTTTAAAGGAGATAATCAATAATGGATTTTAAGAAAAAACATTTAACAAAAAAAATAAGTAAATATATTATCTTTTTTGTGATTATAATAATTTTATTTACTGAATGGTATTACTTTCCTCGAACTTATAAGGGAAATATTACATTTGAAACAGAAGATAAAGAATTTTTAAATATATATTTCGAATTATCTATGCAAAATAGCTTTTTAAAACCTCAGGAAATTAACGGAAAAATTTATGTAAATGGCAAAGAATATTTATCCATATTCCCAACCAAATCATTTCTTGCTGAAAATAAAAATCAGCAATTAAATCCAATTTTAAATTCTTCTGTAGACTGGTACCCCATTTTTTTCTCCCATATATGCAGTAGGGATAATTTGCTAAACGGATTAAGTTCAAAATTTTTAAATAAAAAATGGATTCCATATTTTATACCAAAGGATCAGAATGATCTAGAAAATACTATTTTTATCTTAAATTTACAGAAACTTTTTTCTAAAAAAGCCTTAAAAGCCGGTGAACTTAGCTTATTTATTTGGAAAAATGGAAAAATACTTGAAGCATTAAATATTGTGAAATAAGATTATATTTAGTCTTATTTTAATAAAAATCAGTAACTTTACTGATAAGCCAATAATATTTATCTCACACAGACTTTCAACAGTGATGATAGCGGATAAAATTTTAATTTTGCAAGGCGGAACCAGTAGGGGAGATTAAAATCCAGAAATACATTGACGAATATTTATGTAAATCTGCTGCAAAAGTTCCGATTGAATGTTATGACAATCCGCAATTTTATGAGAAATATATTTTTTCTATGGAAAACGCTACGGATATCGCAAAGAAATCGGTGAACAATATGGCAAGTTTTATTGCCTACGGACTGGGAGGTTTGATGAGTATTGGACTGATCGCAAATATTGAACCGGTTATGGTTATATTTATCTCGCTTTCCATTGTTTTCTCCCTGCTTATCTCAAACTATAAAAAGAAAATCGACCTAAAATATAATGAGCAGATCACGGGATTACGTCATAAAGAAGATTATGTGCATCGCGTGTTTTACATGAAGGAGAATTGCGTGCATTTCCCGAACTTGTGGAGCAGAATTTAGATTTCTTCACAAAGACAGAAGAGGAAAAATATCTTCTCACCTTTTGATTGTTACCGTATCCATTGCGACAGCCGCTCTCTTAATCAATGCCATTGCATGGACAATCCCTGAAATGCATAATATTGCACGTTATCGGGAAAAATTTCTTGAATTTTTGTCGAACGCCGGAGAGAATTCAAACAAAAAAGGAATTCAATTTTTTTCAAAGAATAAAATAAGAACCTGCTTAAATACTGAATTTTACAATATATAAATAAGACCCCTTTTTGTTTGCAAAAAATCGCAGAATACTCTATCATAGATTATAAGCTACAGAGAACACTCTAGTAAAAAATCATTTTTATATTGCAAAAAATCAATAATTATAAAAAATCAATATCGACTCCAATAATAGATAGCGATATAATATTCTGTAAAACGAAATACATCCCTACAAAACATCTAAATTATAACAGCAAAATCTTTATCAATTTATCGAAACAACAAATGTAATTTTAGATGGAGAAATATATAGTTTTGATCAATATTTTCTCGGTGATCTGAGTATTACAACAAATAAAGGGGACACTTTATGAAACCAAAACCTAATCAACCGAAAATATGAGATAGACCGCCAGTTATACACATTCCCACGAATACTGACGACCACGAAACATTTTCATGACCAAATCATTATGTGAGTTAGTTCAAGAAATGTTATTTCTCTATAGCACCTATTAACATATTTTTTTGAAATTCATTGACAAGTAGGAGTAAAACTGGTATATTATTATAGTAGTCTTTATATATAGCAAGGGATAGGAGGAATATATGTTATCAAAATCAGCAACCATGATGTTAGGACTGATAAATAAACAGTCACAAAATGCCTATGAAATAATTAAGGTTTTGGAATGTATGAATGTAAAATGGTGGTATGATATAGCAAACTCGACGGTATATGCCACGCTTCGTACATTGGATAGCAAAGGTTTCATTGTTGGCATATCCGAAAGGAACGGAAATATGCCATATCGTACCGTTTATTCAATAAGCGATAAAGGGAAAAAAGAACTGAGAGATACCTTGATGAAATCAATATTATCTTTTGACTTTGACACAAATATATTTTCGATTGCGGCGTTTTTCATTGACTTTTTTGAACCTGACGAGCAAATTTCCCTTTTGAAGAAAAGGGCAGAAATACTAAAAAAATATATAGCAGGAATTGAAAACTGGATTTTATATAGAGAAGATATCAGCATACTATTTTCACACATTGTAATAGTTGAGCGTATGGCAGACCTTGCAAAAACAGAATTGGCTGGAACAAACAAATTACTTGAAATGCTTCAAGCAAATTAAATCAGAGGAAAGGATATTACCCTATGAAAAAAGAAAAATTACTTTTGTTTTCTGTTGGCATAGAAATAATGCTGATAATTTGTATTGCATTAGCCAACCTCAATCCGACACCCGTACTTTATTTTCTTTTCTATAATTTGATGTATGGATTGATATTCAGTTTTTTTATTCCGCTATATTATTTGCACAAAAAAAAAGAACTGCCAGCTTCTGTTGGCATAAAAAAACTGGGTATACAGCAATTTATTGTTTTAGCTTGCTTTGTTGCTTTTTCAGTCGGCGGACAGCTTATTCCAAAGATTGCTGCAGGTGAACAAATCCCCTGGCACTTACTGCCGATGGGTATTGCACCGCTTATTATGACTACTTTTTTTGAGGAATTTTTATTTCGTGGATTTGTGCAAAGCAGAGTTGAACAGCAATTTGGCTGGCTGCCTGCCATTTTAGTTTCCGGGCTAATGTTTTCACTTTATCATTTAGGTTATCCCGGCTTCCGTACTTTTGGGGATATTCTTCTGCTATTTGGTGTGGGTCTTTGGTTTGCGATTGCATACAGGCTTTCAGGAAATAACTTAATTGTGTCCTATTTTGTAAATCTGCCAAATGCTTTTGTAACTTACATATTGAAATACAGTCAATTTCCAATTATGAAGTTTAGTTCTACCATAGCGGCAATCATAACATTGATTTTAATTGGTCTTACTGCATTAAAAATGCCAAGAAATGATTACGGAGAGTGATTAAAGATAGTTTAAAATGTGTTAATGATAATCTTTATTGCACACTAAAACGGTATAAAACTCATCATATTTTTGATATACCAGTTTACAACTTTCTAACCCTAAATAAAATATTATCGACGCAATAAAAAATCATTTTCATATTACAAAAACTCAATATTGACTTTAATAATAGGCAGTGCTATAATATTCTGTAAGAAAAAATGTATCTCTACAGACCATTTTATAATGGCAAAACTTAATGTCAAAAAACTTTAGAGGGAGGTAATAATGGGAAAAAAACGAATCCAAAAAACTATCCTCACCCTTTTATTCGTAGGTATTGTACTTGGAACGCTCGCTATAAAATGGTACTCTGCCCCTATTGCGCAATACACTACCACCACATTATGCTCTAAGGACGGTGAAAAGATTAATGTTGTTTTTGATTTTGTCTGGCAGCGTTATCTTCTGTCCCCGACAAAACTACAGGGGACGGTTACAGTAGGGGATAAGGTATACGATTATGTTAATATGAATTATGATAATACATTTCTTGAAAAGTTCTTTAAAAAATTTGATCCCCACCCCGATTTCAATTTCGCAGTGGCATCAGATACCCGAAAATGGTGGTTTCAAAGAGATTTTCTTACCATTTACCGCGCTGGAGAAAATCTTTATAAAGATGATTCTGATTATATCTGTATTTGCACATATCTTCCTGGCGAACATAGCGGAACTTTTTATTTCGGACCGGCAAAAACCGCAGACCAGGCAGAAAAAATTCTAACAAAACATATTGGAAAGGAATCTGAAAACTAATTATCATACCACCACTTTTCCTGCTCCTTTAGGAGGTATTTCATGAAACTTTTATTTAAGCAGCGTGTTTTTTCGTGGTTTGACAGCTATGATATTTACGATGGCAATGGAAACACTGTATTTATTGTAAAAGGGCAGCTAAGCTGGGGGCATCGTCTGAATATCTACGATGCCTCCGAGCAGTATCTTGCTACCGTTAAGGAGAGAGTGTTAACTTTCCTTCCCCAGTTTGAACTTTACCTTGCAGGTGTCAGCGGAAACCAGTATATTGGAAAAATTCAAAAAGAATTCTCCTTCTTTCACCCCAAATTTCATATCGATGTAAATGGCTGGTATATTGAGGGGGATTTTTTCGAGTGGGACTATAGAGTCTTTGCTCAAAATGGTCAGCTAGTTGCCACGGTCAGCAAGGAACTATTCCACTTTTCAGACACCTATATTATCGATATTGCAAGACCTGAGGACGCGCTCTGCGCACTTATGCTGGTTATTGCAATCGATGCGGAAAAATGTTCGCGCTAATTATTTTTCAAGCAGTTTTTGGCAAAACTCTGTTAGTTTCCGGGCTGCTTTTTTATGGGTAATTTCACTTGGGTGCCAGTCGGAGGCAATGCCATCCTCTTCTTTTTGGGCTTCAAATTCCAGATAATGGATATGCGTATCGCCTGCCTCGCGCAGTCTTTCCACCATATGCGCAACAACCGGACAGAGCGTGCGCACCATAATCCCCAAGCAGCACACAATCTCAACGTCGCCGTAATTTTCCCGCACTTTCTGGTACAGTTTTCGGTAGGCAGTTTCAAAGACCAACTCGCGCTCCGGATTCTGCCTTGTATAACTATCATCATTTGTCCCAAGATGAATCACAACAAGATCGGGCAGAAAGCGGGAAGGCTCCCATTTCTCCGGTGCAATTCCCAGTCTTTTGCTTACCGTGTAGGCAGTGTATGGATAAATCTGCGGAATTAGGATCGTCTCATCCGGCTCTTCGCGCT
>CAJUCG010000005.1 GCA_910585065.1 uncultured Lachnospiraceae bacterium | reverse complement strand
ACGTATCGACGGGGCAAGCGAAGTACACACATTTTTCAGAATTGCAATGCCGCAGGTAAAGTCGGCCTGGCTGACACTGATTATCTTTTCATTCCAGGATCTGTGGAATGCGCAGGGCGCGAATTATATTTACAGTGAGGAGTTAAAGACCCTGCCTTACGCACTCTCCCAGATTGCGGCGGGCGGTATCTCAAGAGCTGGGGCGACGGCAGCGGTAACGGTGATTATGATGATTGTCCCGATCGTGATCTTCGTGGTCAGCCAGAGCAATATTATTGAGACCATGGCATCATCGGGTATTAAGGAATAGGAGGGGAGGCAAAGATGAAAAATTCAAAAACTTTTGCGAAACTGCTCTGTCTGCTTTTGAGCGTAGAGTGCCTGCTCTTTCCGGCGGCGGCAGTAAAGGCCGACACAATGCCCTATGATACCTACAGCTATGACTGGTGGGGCGAGGATGTTTTGCAGCCCCCTGCATATCTTTATGCGGAGGAACTTTCTTACTTACAGTCAGGCACCAATTTGAAAAATCCGCAGGATCTCTTTATCCGGGATAATATACTCTATATTGCGGATATGGACAATAATCGGATTGTGGCACTTGATACTTTTGGAGCAATGCTCTTTGAGCTTTCTACATTTGTCTCCGAAAAAAATGCAGAAGATAGCTTTAAACAGCCGCAGGGGGTTTTTGTTACAGAAAAAGGTCATATCTATGTCGCGGATTCCGGCAATGGGCGCGTGGTAGAATTTTCGCCGCAGCGGGAATTTATCCGCGAGATTGGGAGACCTCAGACGGAGTTAATTACTGAATCTCAGAAATATGTGCCAACAAAAGTAGTGGTGGACAGGGCGGAGAGAATCTATGTGATCGCCTACGGAATTAACATGGGGCTGGTGGAATTCGACCGCAACGGGAAATTCCAGGGCTTTATGGGAGCCACACAAGTCTCGGTATCCATGTTCGAGTATATATGGAAGAATTATTTTTCCACTGACGCGCAAAAGCAGAGGATGGAAACCATTATTCCGACAGAGTACAGCAATATTTTCGTGGATCATAATAATTTCGTCTACGCGACGATCTCAAATCTCTCGGCGGAAGACCATTTAAATGGTGCGGATGCCGTAAGACGGTTAAACCCGACAGGAACGGATGTGCTAAGACGGCTTGGAAATACGGATATTATCGGCGATCTGTACAACGCGACAGATGATGCGGCATGGTCATCCTTCACGGATATCGCCGCAACAGAGTACGGCTGCTATTTTATTCTTGACAACGCCGGGGGAAAGATTTTCTGCTATGATTACGACGGCAATTCGCTCTTTATTTTTGGCGGCAAGGGCGGGCGTGCCGGTCTTACTAGAAATCCGGTTGCCTTGGCATTAAATGATGATC
The DNA here is from genome assembly GCA_910585065.1 of uncultured Lachnospiraceae bacterium. Lineage (GTDB taxonomy): Bacteria > Bacillota > Clostridia > Lachnospirales > Lachnospiraceae > RGIG4057. The sequence continues at coordinate 35,361 of CAJUCG010000005.1, read as the reverse complement.
AGTCAAAGATTTATGTGCTGGACGCACAGCTTGGCAGCATCTTAGTCTATGAGATTACAGAGTACGGGGAGGCACTTTTAGGCGCGCTCTCGGCGCATCATGCGGGGAATGAACCGCTCTCGTATGAACTCTGGCAGGAAGTGCTTCTTCGCAATGCCAACAGCGAGGTTGCCTATATCGGAATTGGCAAAACCTATTTAAAAGAGGGGCATTATAAGGAAGCGATGGAATATTTTGAGCTGGGCAACAGCCGGAAATATTACACCAAGGCATTCCAATTTTACCGCAAGGAACTGATGCAGGACAATTTCGGAAAATATATGGGACTGATCGCCATCGCGGTGACCGCTGTTCTGATTTTTGCGGTATGGAAAAAAATAAAAAGATGGGTAGGTGAGGCGAAATGCAATATCTCAGAACGCTAAAATATGGGTTCCATGTTATTTTCCATCCCTTTGACGGCTTTTGGGATCTGAAAAAAGAACATCGCGGTTCTGTCGCCGCTTCCCTTACCTTTGTTGCGCTGACAATCTTTATGCTTGTGGTGCAGAAGCAAAATACGGCGTTTTTGTTTAATATGAACCGCTTAGAGACCATCGATGTTATGGTGGACATTGTCTCAGTTGGGCTTATGTGCATTCTCTGGTGCATCTCGAACTGGTGTTTGACTTCGCTGATGGACGGCGAGGGAAAAATGAGGGATATCATTATATTTACCGGATATTCCTTGATCCCGCTCTGGCTTATTCAGTTCCCGCTTGTTGGCATGAGCCATCTGATTACGGTTGAGGAGGGAACCTTCTACTATGTATTTTCGACCATAAGTTATCTCTGGACGGGGGCACTGCTTTTGTTCGGAATGATGGTAACGCACCAGTATTCGGTAAAGAAAACGATTTTTACGACAATTCTTACAATTATCGGCATGGCGATCTTACTCTTTATCGGGCTGCTCTTTTTCAGCGTGATTCAGCAGATTGCATCGTTTGTCGTAACCATCTACAAGGAAGTCCGATTCCGGTAGTGCAAAATCAAAATCATATGGTCGAGAAGGTGAAGGTGGAATATGAAGAAAAAATGGTTAAAAAAAGCGGTGGTGCTTGTTCTTACCGCCTGCATCGCCCTCGCGCCCGGCGAGGGATTTGGCAGGGCAGAAAGCCAGAGCGCGCAGGCAGCAGAACAGGAAATTCCTTCCAATATGAAGCTTGTCACGCAGAATGATGCGCTTATGCTCTATATCGATGAGGAGAATACCTCTATCGCTGTTTTAGTAAAGGAGACCGGGGATATCTGGTACTCAAACCCCCAGGGAATTGATGCTGATACGGTTGCGAGCGGCTACCATAAGGATCTGATGCGCTCGCAGTTTTCCATCCGGTATTTCAATCAGAGTGCGCAGTCGTCCGAGATGGATAATTACGCGGACAGTATTGCAAATGGGCAGTTTGAAATTACATACAACTCGGACGGGGTGAGTATTTTTTATCGGCTTGGAGAACTCGCGGACAAATACATTCTGCCGCAGGTAATCAGCGAGGAACGCTATTTGCAGTTTACGGGGAAGATGGAGAAGAATCCGAAGAAAAAAACGGATCGGGCATATAATTATCTGGACTCTGCAAATATGAGGGACGAAGATCGGGAAAATTATCTGGAACTTTATCCGACTTTTGCGGACCACAATCTCTATGTCCTCCAGTCAGGCGCACAGGATTACAAGAAGGAAGAACTGATGGGCTATTTTGCCGAAGTCGGTTACACAGCGGAGGATATGGCGTTCGACAACGAGGAGAACGGTGTGCTTTCGTCAAATGAAAAACCTTGGTTTAATGTAGAGCTGGAATATAAGTTGGATGGCGAAAATCTTATAGCATTTATCGATCCCAAAAAGGTGGAGTACAATACGGAGAGCTACTCCCTTGTGGATATCGATCTCCTAGAGTTTTTTGGAGCTGCAGGGCCTGAGGAGGAGGGGTATCTCTTTGTACCGGACGGAAGCGGGGCACTGATTTATCTGAATTCAGGAAAAAAGGACAGTGCGTATATCGCTTCTGTCTATGGCAGGGATATCACCAATTCCTTCAACAGCAAGACAAAATCCGAGATTGATCAGGCTGTAACCGTGCGGATGCCAGTATTTGGCTTAAAGAGCGGGGAGAAAGCATGGTTTGCAGTAATTGAGGAAAACACAGCATTGGCGGATATCAACGCGGATAATGCGGGGAAGACAAACAGCTACAATAATGTATATGCAGGGTTTTCCTATCTCAGTTACGGCAAGATTTCTCTTGGCGATGTCATCGGCAGCCAGACCTTCCAGATGTATTCCCCTGCTGAGTTTGAAGGGAATTTCAGTGTCCGCTACGGCTTTTTGCACGGTAAGGATGCGAATTATACAGGGATGGCGCATATGTACCAGTCCTACCTAGAAGACAGGGGCGCGTTAAAGAAACAGGCAAAAGGAAATGCAGTGCCGCTGTATACCAATCTGATCGGAGCCATCGAGAAGACGAAGTCGATTTTTGGAATCAAATATATGGCGACGCAGGAATTAACCACCTACGCGCAGGCAAAAGAGATTGTAGAAGAGCTTCAGCAGAGCGGTGTGGAGAACATAAAAATTCAGTATTTGGGCTGGTCGAAGGGTGGGATGCACGGAACCGCGCCAAAGGCGGCATCGGCACTCTCTGAGCTGAACGGTTCGGGTGTTTCTCTTGGGAAATTTCTCTCCGATATGGAGGCGAAGGGAATTAAAGTATTCCATTCCACGCAGCTCCAATATGTATATAAGAGTGCATTTGCAGACGGCTATGCCTCCGGCTCGCACGCTCCGCAGTACTATGACAAATCGACGGTGCGCACGGGTGAATATCTAATTCCAAATGGAATGTTAATCAAGAGAAATGTTGATCTGATCAGTCCATACTATGTGGAATCCTTTGCAAAGGATTTTGGGAAAAAGATAAGCAAGTATAAACTTAGTGGGGTTTCGGTCAATACTCTTGCTTCGGAATTGTTCTCGGACTATGCAGCGCAAAGGTACACCGACCGCAGCCGCGCGGCAGAGTACAATGCGAAGGCACTTGAGTATCTGGGGAATGCGGTGGGCGGCAATGTGTTGGCAGAAAACGCCAATGCCTATGCGTTTGCCTGGCTCTCCGATATTATAAATGTGCCGTTTGACAGCAATCAGAGCCGGCTTTTAGATGAAACCGTGCCGTTCTATGCGATTGTGCTGCATGGCTATAAGGATTTTGCCGGTTCAATCTTAAATATGACGGACGATTTTGACACGGCAGTACTCCAGAGTGTGGAGTATGGGGCTGGACTTTCCTTTGAGTGGATTTACGGGGATAATCACCTGTTAAAGAACACGGACTTCGATTCGCTTTACTCGGTAAATTTTGCAGCCTGGAAAGAAAAGGCAGTCGAGGCGTATCGCAGAGTAAATTCTGCGGTTGGCAGTGTGCAGGGACAGAAAATAACAGCGCACGAAAAGCTGGCGAACAAGGTATATGCGACCACCTATGAGGACGGAACTTGCGTTATTGTCAATTATAATAAAGAGGCAGTTTCCGTTTCCGGGCAGATTGTAGGCGCGCGCGATTTCGTTGTTGTAAAGGGGAGGTGAGGCAAAATGATGAAATTTTTTCGCAAATCAAATGGAAAAACAAAGATGACATTGCGAGGCAAGGAAGCGGTCGCTGGGCTTTGCTTTACCATCCCTTTCCTGGTTGGTTTTTTTGGACTTTTTCTGCCGATGCTTTTTAAGTCGATCTCGTTCAGTTTCAGCAATATGCAGGTGGGAAGCAGCGGCTATATCTTGCAGAAGGCAGCTGACGGTGGTTTAGAGCATTATAAGAGAGCGTTGACCATCGATCCGGATTTTAACCTGAAATTATTAAATGCCGTAAAGGAGATGTGTATTCAGGTGCCTCTCGTCCTGATTTTCAGTTTCTTTGCTGCAAATCTTTTAAACCAAAAATTTAAAGGAAGGGGTATTGCGAGAAGTATTTTCTTCTTCCCCGTTATCCTAACATCGGGCATTATTTTGGGGATCGAATCCTCCGACCTTTTACAAAATACATTAGGACCGGAGGGAATGCTTTCCTCCGACGATGCATCAACGGTATTTAATATTTCAAGTTTCCTGATGAACTATACAAACCTGCCCGCCACTTTTGTAAGTTATCTGTCGGAGGCAGTGCTTGGGATCTATGATATCGTCATTGCTTCCGGTGTACAGATTCTTGTATTCCTGGCAGGGCTTCAGGGAATTTCGCCAAGTCTGTACGAGGCTTCTAATATGGAGGGAGCTACTGGATGGGAAAATTTCTGGAAGATTACCTTCCCAATGATAAGTCCGTTAATTCTCGTGAATTCTGTCTACACGATTATTGATTCCTTTACAAGTGCGGACAACGAGTTGATGACGCTGATTAAGAATACCATTTTCAGCGAAGTAAAATATGGTTTTGGCTCCGCGATGGCATGGATTTACTTTGTGCTGATTGCCGTGATTATCGCTGTGGTAGGCGGGCTGATCAGCAGGAAAGTATTCTATACCGATTAATAATGTAGAAATTAAAAAACAGCGTATGCCCGGATGGTGTCGGAATGGATTGCTGTGAGGAAAACAAACAGCAATTCATTCTGGATAGCAGCACAAAAAGGGCAGAAGCGGGACTTAAAATGGGAGGTGGTAAAAATTGGAACAGGCGAAGAAATTAAGTAGCGGAGCAAAATTTTCCCCCCGGGGAATGTTTTTGGAAAAAAAGACCGCTGCGGACGGAGGGGCGCACAGAAAAAAGATCACGCCGGCAAAAGTTGGACGGTTCCTGTTTTCCATTGTGCGCGGTGTGATTGTGTTCGGGATCTGTTATGTAATCCTCTATCCAATCTTTGTGAAATTAAGTATTTCTTTTATGGATGAGAAGGATCTTTACGATGCGACAGTGAAGTATGTACCAAAGACATTTACCTTGGAGAATTACCGCAAGGTAATTGAGGGGTTAGAGTATGGAAAGAGTTTTTTGCTTACCGCGTTGATGTCGGGGGGCGTTGCCTTTTTACAGTTATTGATGTGTATGCTGACCGCTTACGGGTTTGCGAGATTTCGCTTTCCAGGCAAGGGAATTCTCTTTGGCTGTGTGATCTTTACGCTGATTGTGCCGCCGCAGATTCTGATGCTTCCAATGTATATGAATTTCCGCTTCTTTGATATTGCGGGGATTGTGGAGGCGGTACGCGGACAGAGCATCAATCTGTTAAACAGTGGCGCACCAGTAATTATCCAGGCATTGACCTGTACGGGATTTAAGAACGGTCTCTATATTTATATGCTGCGCCAGTTCTTTAAAGGAATTCCAAAGGAGCTTGAAGAGGCCGCATTTGTGGATGGCTGCGGAAAGCTTCGCACATTTGTGCAGATTATGATGCCAGTGGCGGTGCCGATGATGGTTACAGTATTTCTCTTTGGTTTTGTATGGCAGTGGACGGACTCGTTCTATACTGGGCTGTATATGCCAAAAATGGCACTTTTATCGAACAAATTAGGTTCTCTCGCGGCTACATTAAGCGCGAAGTACCAGGATATGGGCGGCTCGATGCATTTTGTAACCCCGGGCTTCGCCTCACTGATGAACAATACGGGTGTGCTGCTTGTAATTTTGCCGTTAGTGGTTTTGTACTTGGCTTGTCAGAAGCATTTTGTAGAAGGAATTGCGCGTTCCGGTATCGTGGGATAGTAAAGCACTATGCTTTATTATAAAATATTTCTCAATAATTATTTATTGAAAAAGAAGGAGGATTTATTATGAAAAAGAAGTTACTTGCATTGACACTGTCGGCATCCATGTTAATGTCCATGGCAGCTTGCGGCGGCGAGTCTGCGGATGATCAGACACCGACCCCGAAGCCGACCACTTCTGGTACGGAAGCAACTCCAGAGCCAACCAAGGAGGGAGATAAGACCCCGGATGCGACCCCAACTGAGGAGGCACCAACTCCGACAGAAGAGCCGAAGCTTGATTTTGGCGGCAGAACGGTGCGCATTGGTAGTTACTATGACATGACCCCAGATCCAAACAAGGATACATTCAATAAGGCATTCTCTGACCGGATCAAATTTGTAGAGGACAACTACAACTGCAAGATTGAGTTTATTAATGTCGGTGACTACATGAGTTCCTATGTAACTTCGGTACTTGCGGGTGATCCATCTTGCGAGATGGGTTATATGCTGACGTACAAGATGCTCCCAGCGTTGATCGAGGGCGGTATCCTTCAGCCAATCAGTGATCTGAAAGATTCGAATGGCGAGAGTATAGTGGATTTTGACAAGCCTTGGTACTTAAAATCCGCAGTGGAAGCATCAACTTACAAAAATAAGGTATACGGTATGCCATTGATGGGAGCCGATGTACAGTACGGTATTTTCTGGAATAAGACGCTCTTTAAGCAGTACAATCTCCCGGATCTGTATGAGCTTTATGAGAACGACCAGTGGACTTGGGACAAATTTAAGGAGATCGCGCTTGCGGGCAATGTGGATTTGGACGGCGATGGCGAGAACGATATCCATGGCTTTAACCAGAGAGAAAACTTAATCTGGAGTTTTATGTCTTCAAATGGCGCGGATGCGGTAAAGAAGACGGATGCTGGTGTGGAGCTTGCGCTTGATAGCAAAGAGGCACAGGAAGCATTGGAAGCTTATGCAGACTTTATGCAGAATGTTCCGCACTTGAGCGGTTGGCTTGGCGACTGGCAGAGCCAGATCTGGTCATTCCGCGACGGACAGTCAATGATGTGTTATGAGGCATGGTGGATCTCGTCCGGTTACTTAAACCCTAATGCAGACGGCGAGGGTGGTATGCAGGATGAGTGGGGCTTTGTGCCGTTCCCGAAGGGACCTTCTGCAACTGGCTATGCTTCCTACGGAAAGGAGGCTTCTCCGTGGGTAATGTTAAATGGTATCGAAAACCCAGAACAGGTTGCACAGATCATGGATCAGATTTATCGTATCTTTGGTGATGATGAAGAGGCGTATACAGACGCGGTTGAGGCAAGCTTTGAGGCGAACGCAAGAGACCCGCATGCAGTGGAGGTTTGTCTTGAACTGATGCCGACTGTAAAGATCAGCCCACTGATGGGATTTGATGCGTTAAATAAGCTGCTGAACAATGAGGTATTCGGCTCGATCGAAAAGGGTGAGAATACTCCACAGTCCGCACTTGAGGCATATCAGTCCGCACTTGATTCAATGATGGCAGATATCCAGAATCACGATTACAACAAAGATCTCATGGATACCTATGTAAATCCTCCGGAAGAAGAGGGAGAGGCAACAGAATAAGTAAAATTTTGGAAATTTTACAGATGAGGGGAAACGGGAAAAATCATATAAGGAAAGAGAAAAAGCAGGGGGCAGGCAATTTGCCCCTTGCTTTTTATTCGATTATGAGATATATTTATATTATGTGGCTCGACAAAAAGTTTTTGTTGTTAAGGATATGGATTATGGAAGAAAAGAGAATAACAATCTACGATATTGCTGCGGAAGTGGGAGTGTCCCCCTCCCTTGTTTCAAGGGTGATTTCGGGGAAGGGTTCGGTTTCGGATAAGACGAGAAAAAGGATCCAGGATGTGATTGACAAGTATGATTTTCGACCGAACGCAATGGCGCGGGGGTTGCAGAGAAGCCGCACACGCATGATTGGTTTTATGATTCCGCATATTGGAAATGAGTATTTTTCCAATGTATATTATGAGTTTGAAAAGCACGCGTCAGAAAATGGATTTATGACGATTTTATATAATGGAAAAAATGACCCTGGGACGGAGCTAAAGATTCTGCAGGTTTTTGATGAGATGCGTGTGGAGGCGGCGGTGATTATGGGGGGAAGTGCGGATGCTGTCGCGATCAATGAGGAGTATGCAAGTGCCATAAGCAGTTTAAATCGCCAGGTACCCTGCATTATATGCAGTGAGCAGGCAGAGAAATTCGGCTGTATCGGGGTGCATACGGATACGGAAAAGAAAGCAAAGCTGGTGGTGGAGCATTTACATAAGAAAGGATACCGCACTGCGGGAATCCTTGGCGGGGCGGCAAGCGGGAACTGGTGTCGTTATCCGACGACCAAGATGTACGAACAGTTTTCGCGCTACGCAAAAGAGTATGAGATTGAAGTGCGCCCGGAGTGGATTCACGGAAATTCTTATAATGAGTGGGACGGTGAGGCGGCGATGAAGGAGCTGCTTGCAGAGAAGGAACTACCAAGGGCAGTCTGCTGCATTAACGATCATGTCGCGTGCGGCGCGATGGTGGCGGCGCAGGATATGGGGCTTTGCATCCCGGAAGATATGGCGGTAGTCGGAAGCGATAATGTGCGGATTGCAAGTATGACCCGCCCAAGTCTAACTACTGTCGCTGTTGATTTTGAGCGGATGGGGCGGCTGATTTTTGAGAAGATTATAGGGAGGGAGAACCGTAAAACGCCCCGCCTGTATCTGATTGATCCAATGTTGATTGAGAGGGATAGCACATAAGGATGCTTTTGGCTTGTGTGAAAATTGAATTTCAATATTTCAATAAATGTAAAAAAATGGAAATCACAGTCCGAAACGGAGATGGAATTATGTGGATTGCAGAAGACTGGAAAGATTATGAAGTGATTGACACTTCGGATGGGGAGAAGTTAGAACGCTGGGGAGATTATCTTTTGGTACGCCCCGATCCCCAGGTGATCTGGAGGAAAGAAAAAAAGGCAGCAGGCTGGAAAAAGCCCAATGCACATTATCATCGCAGCAGCAGGGGCGGCGGTGAGTGGGAGTTCTTTGATCTGCCGGAGAGATGGCAGATTTCCTACGGGAAATTAAATTTTAATTTGCAGCCTTTTTCATTTAAACATACCGGTCTTTTTCCGGAGCAGGCGGTAAACTGGGACTGGTTTTCTGCCCTGATAAAAGAGGAGGTTTCGCAGCGGGGAGGAAAAGAACCCGTTAAAGTATTAAATCTCTTTGCCTACACGGGAGGTGCGACTGTGGCAGCAGCGGCAGCGGGAGCCGCAGTGACCCATGTGGATGCCGCTAAGGGCATGGTTTCGTGGGCGAAGGAAAACGCTGCTGCTTCCGGGCTTTCTGACGCGCCTATCCGATATATTGTCGATGACTGCCAGAAATTTGTGGAGAGGGAGATCCGCCGGGGGAATCACTACGACGCAGTGATTATGGATCCGCCCTCCTACGGCAGAGGACCAAAAGGAGAAATATGGAAAATAGAGGAAAATATTCACAATTTTATAAAGCTCTGTGCGGGAGTGCTGACCGCTCAGCCATTATTTTTCTTGCTTAACTCCTATACAACTGGATTGCAGCCGGCAGTGCTTTGCTATCTGTTAAGCCTTGAACTTGGGCGTTTCGGCGGGAGAGTACAGGCACAGGAGATAGGGCTTAGAGTGAGGGAAGATAATCTGGTGCTGCCGTGCGGGGCATCGGGGCGGTGGAACCGCTAGCGTCCATTCCTGTTTTTGGTGAAAATACACAAAAATTATAGCCAAATTTCGTTAATTTTTGGGTGCCAAATCTGACAAAAATTTGAGAAAATACTTGCAATCCTGAAATTTCTCGTTTATAATAATGGACGTTGTGACGTTGATAGCGTAGAAGCGTGAGGTTGCTGCCTGGCCATAGGGCAGGTTTTCCGTGGAGCGAATGTCAAGTTATGAAAACTGGCGACAAGTCACTGTACAGATAAATATTTCTGATTTGTGGAAGATATTCTGGTTGTAAGAAATTTTTCTTCGGATGCAGAAGAACCGTGTTAATTTGGCTTTTCGGGATGAGCTTGAATTTACAGAAAGTAGTTTGATTTCCGATTGTCACGAAACACACGGGTGAGTGTACAGTCACCGCTTGTCGTACTGCAATTAAGTGCGAAAAGGAGGCGACTTTTTTTATGGCAAGTCAAGTAATGAGAATTACACTGAAGGCTTATGATCATCAGCTGATCGATGCAAGTGCTGCAAAAATCATTGAGACAGTAAAGAAGACGGGGACAAAGGTAAGCGGACCGGTGCCGCTGCCGACAAAGAAGGAGGTAGTTACCATCCTTCGTGCAGTACACAAATATAAGGATTCGAGAGAACAGTTCGAACAGAGAACACATAAGAGGCTGATTGATATTATTGCCCCGACACAGAAGACTGTCGATGTGCTTTACCGGCTTGAGATGCCAGCGGGCGTGTACATCGATATTAAGATGAAAACGAAGTAGATTCGTTTGACAAAAAGTAAAAGATCCTTAGGGTTTATATATTGGAAACTCCGGTATTAGACCATCTAGGATGATCGGGAGAGAAATTTGCCCGATCCGCTGTAGATTAAACAGGAGGTGCAAAGCAATGAAGAAAGCTATTTTAGCTGCGAAGGTCGGCATGACGCAGATCTTCGGTGAGAACGGAGTTTTTATTCCGGTAACTGTGCTGCAGGCGGGTCCTTGTGCGGTGACGCAGGTTAAGACGGTGGAGACCGACGGCTACAATGCGGTGCAGGTTGGCTTTGGCGAGATCAGGGATGTTCTTGTAAATAAGCCGAGAAAGGGACATTTCGCGAAAGCGGGTGTTGCCAATAAGAGATTTCTTAAAGAGTTCAAGTTTGAGAATGCCGTTGACTACAAGGTGGGTCAGGAGATTAAGGCGGATATCTTTAGCGAGGGCGATCGCATCGATGTGACCGGAACAAGCAAAGGTAAGGGATTCGCGGGTGCGATCAAGCGTCATGGTCTCTCAAGAGGACCGATGGGACATGGTTCAAAGTATCATAGACATGCGGGTTCGAACGGTCCAGCAACCACGCCGGGACGAGTGTTTAAGGGCAAGCATATGCCAGGTCAGATGGGTCATATCAGAACTACCATACAAAATCTTGAGGTAGTAAAGGTTGATGCGGCAAACAATTTGATCCTTGTAAAGGGTGCTGTGCCAGGAGCAAAGAAGGCACTTGTTATGCTCAAGGAGACCGTAAAGAGCGCGAACTAGAATTCGTAAGAAAGGAGGAACACGAAAATGGCAAATGTAAAAGTTTATAATATGGCAGGCAATGAAGTCGGCTCGATCGAGCTGAGCGACAAAGTATTTGGCGTAAATGTAAATCAGCATCTGATGCATATGGCAGTGGTCAGCCAGCTCGCAAACAAGCGTCAGGGTACGCAGAGTGCAAAGACGCGCGCAGAAGTGCGCGGGGGCGGCAGAAAGCCATGGAAGCAGAAGGGAACCGGTCACGCAAGACAAGGCTCCACAAGGGCTCCGCAGTGGAAGGGCGGCGGCGTTGTATTCGCTCCAAAGCCAAGGGATTATTCCTTCAAGATGAATAAGAAAGAGAAGACATTCGCCGTAAAGTCCGCGCTGACAAGCCGGGTTATGGAAGATAAGATTTATGTTCTTGATTCCCTGACACTTGACGAGATCAAGACAAAGAAGATGGCAGAAGTATTAAATAATTTAAAGGTGAACAAAGCACTTGTTGTTCTTTCCGAGAAGGATGAAAAGGTTATTCTTTCGGCAAGGAATATTCCGGACGTGAGAACCTCGCTGTTTAACACAATCAATGTGTATGATATTGTGAAGTATGACAGCTTAGTGATTACAAAGGATGCGGTTGCCAAGATTGAGGAGGTGTACGCATAATGGCGGATTTAAAGTATTATGATGTTATTCTTGCGCCGGTGGTAACGGAGAAGACGATGAATACCATGAGCGAGAAAAAGTACACATTTTCGGTTCATCCGGACGCGACAAAGAATCAGGTAAAAGAGGCGGTAGAAAAGATGTTTGCGGGCACGAAGGTAGCCAGCGTAAACACGATGAATTTGGATGGCAAGACCCGCAGGCGCGGTGCTACAAGCGGCAAGACTGCAAAGAAAAAGAAAGCCATCGTACAGCTTACTGCTGACAGTGCGGAGATCGAAATTTTCTCCGGTCTGTAAAATTTTCGCAGATAAAAGCATGGCTGTTTTCCTGTCAGGCTATTTTGCAGGCGAACCACTCCGAAGAGCCATGCTTGCCTATTGCGTGATAAGTAACTATTGAAAGGAGTAAAATCATGGGAATTAAAACCTATAACCCATATACACCTTCAAGAAGAAACATGACAGGTTCCGATTTCACGGAGATCACGGCGAGCAAGCCGGAGAAATCCTTAGTTGTTTCTCTCAAGAAGAATGCGGGCCGCAACAATCAGGGCAAGATTACCGTAAGACATCAGGGCGGCGGTTCCAGAAGAAAATACAGGCTGATCGATTTCAAGAGAAGAAAGGATGCAATCCCTGCAAAGGTTCTTACGATTGAATACGATCCGAACAGAACGGCAAATATCGCGCTGATCTGCTATGCGGACGGCGAGAAATCCTATATCCTTGCGCCGAACGGATTAAAAGTCGGCGACACAGTAATGAACGGCGAGAGCGCGGAAGTAAAGCTTGGAAATTGTCTGCCATTACAGAATATCCCGGTTGGTTCCGAGATTCACAATATTGAACTTTACCCTGGCAAGGGCGGTCAGCTTGTCCGCTCCGCAGGCAACTCGGCACAGCTTATGGCAAAGGAAGGCAAGTACGCGACACTTCGTCTGCCGTCCGGCGAGATGAGAATGGTTCCGATTATCTGCCGCGCAACCATCGGTCAGGTAGGAAATATTGACCACGAGTTAATCAATATCGGTAAAGCAGGACGCAAGCGCCATATGGGGATTCGGCCTACAGTGCGCGGTTCCGTTATGAACCCGAATGACCATCCACACGGCGGCGGCGAGGGTAAGACTGGTATCGGTCGTCCTGGTCCTGTAACCCCTTGGGGCAAGCCTGCACTCGGTCTTAAGACGCGCAAGAAGAATAAGCAGTCCAACAAGCTTATTATCAGAAGACGCGACGGCAAGGCATTAACAAAATAGTTTATAAGGAGGTTAAACCGATATGGCACGTTCATTAAAAAAGGGACCTTTCGCGGATGAGCATTTACTCAAAAAAGTAGATGCGGTGATTAAGGCGGGTGACAAGCAGGTAATTAAGACCTGGTCTCGCCGTTCCACAATCTTTCCGCAGATGGTTGGTCTGACGATCGCCGTTTACGACGGGAGAAAGCATATTCCGGTTTACATTACCGAGGATATGGTCGGTCATAAATTGGGCGAGTTCGTAGCGACAAGAACATTCCGCGGACATGGCAAGGATGAGAAGAAGGGCAAGAAATAATCTTCGCCCCTTCTGATCAAAATCCATGTTTGGGCATAGATAGAGATATTTATTTAGAGCGAACATAAAAGAGATATGTTTGCTGGAAGTAGGACAAACGGAGAACCGTTTAATTTGAAAGGAGGTTTCATCCATGGCGAAAGGACATAGATCCCAGATCAAGCGCGAGAGAAATGCGAAGAGGGACGAAAGACCATCCGCAAAGCTTTCCTATGCGAGAGTTTCTGTACAGAAAGCTTGCTTCGTACTTGACGCGATCAGAGGCAAGGATGTAGCGACAGCACTTGGTATCTTAGCATACAACCCGAGATACGCTTCAACTTTAATAGAGAAATTACTCAAATCAGCGATTGCAAATGCAGAGAACAACAATGGTATGGACGCATCGAAGCTTTATATCGAGGAGTGCTATGCGAACTGCGCACCTACAATGAAGAGAATTCATCCGAGAGCACAGGGCAGAGCATACCGGATTTTAAAGAGAATGAGCCACATCACTATTGTGTTGAATGAGAGATAAGGAGGACAATCATGGGACAGAAAGTTAATCCTCATGGCTTGAGAGTCGGTGTGATCAGCGACTGGGATTCCAGATGGTATGCAGAGGCTGATTTCGCGGACAATTTGGTAGAAGATTACAATATCAGGAAGTATCTCAAGAAGAGATTGTACAGCGCGTCCGTTGCAAGGATTGATATTGAGCGCGCTTCCGACAAGTTAAAGGTTATCATCTACACCGCAAAGCCGGGCGTTGTAATTGGCAAGGCGGGTGCGGAGATTGAGGTGTTAAAGGGTGAGCTTGCCAAATTTACAACCAAGAGACTTAATATTGAGATCAAGGAGATCAAGAAGCCGGATTTGAATGCCCAGTTAGTAGCGGAGAATATTGCGGGGCAGCTTGAGAATCGTATTTCCTTCCGCCGTGCGATGAAGTCGGCGATGTCAAGAACGATGAAGGGCGGCGCAAAGGGAATTAAAACACTTGCATCCGGTCGTCTTGGTGGTGCGGATATGGCTCGTTCGGAGTCCTACAACGAGGGTACGATCCCGCTTCAGACGCTTCGTGCGGATATCGATTACGGTTTCGCAGAGGCAAACACAACTTATGGTAAGGTAGGCGTTAAGGTTTGGATTTACCATGGGGAAGTACTTCCAACAAAAGCATCAAAAAAGGAAGGGAGCGATAAATAATGTTAATGCCAAAAAGAGTAAAGCGCCGTAAGCAGTTCCGTGGCAGCATGACAGGAAAGGCTTTGAGAGGAAATAAGATCACAAACGGCGAGTATGGTATCATCGCAATGGAGCCAGCCTGGATCAAGTCCAACCAGATTGAGGCAGCCCGTATTGCAATGACGCGTTATATCAAGCGCGGCGGCCAGGTTTGGATCAAGATTTTTCCGGATAAGCCGGTGACGACAAAGCCGGCAGAAACTCGAATGGGTTCTGGTAAAGGTTCGTTAGAGTACTGGGTAGCAGTAGTAAAGCCGGGCCGCGTGATGTTTGAGATTGCGGGTGTGACCGAGGAGATCGCGAAGGAGGCGCTCCGCCTTGCGTCCCACAAGTTGCCGGTTAAGTGCAAGATCGTTTCCCGCGCAGATTTAGAAGGAGGTGCTGGCAGTGAAAACGAGTAAGTATGTGGAAGAGTTAAAAAACAAGTCAGCAGCTGAATTGAACGAGGAACTGGTAAATGCAAAGAAGGAACTCTTCAACTTGAGATTCCAGAATGCGACAAACCAGCTTGACAATACAAGCAGAATTAAGGAAGTCAGAAAGAATATTGCAAGAATTCAGACCATAATTTCCGCACAGGGCAAATAATTGTGCCGGCTGTAAGGCATGGCAGAAAGGAGAATTACCGTGGAAGAAAGAAATCTTCGTAAAACCCGTATCGGTAAGGTAGTCAGCGATAAGATGGATAAGACCATCGTGGTTGCTGTGGTAGATAATGTAAAGCATCCTCTTTATGGCAAGATTGTCAAGAGAACCTACAAGCTCAAGGCGCACGATGAGAACAACGAGTGCAGAACGGGCGACAGAGTCAAGGTAATGGAGACAAGACCGCTCTCAAAAGATAAGAGATGGAGACTTGTCGAGATTGTGGAGAAGGCGAAGTAAATTCGCTAAGGCGAAATAAGTCTGCTTTATAAGAAAAATCGAAAGGAGTATCTGACATGGTACAATCAGAAACCAGGCTGAAGGTTGCTGACAATACCGGTGCGAAGGAACTGCTTTGCATCCGCGTAATGGGCGGTTCAACCAGAAGATATGCAAATATTGGCGATATCATTGTTGCTTCGGTCAAGGATGCAACACCGGGCGGCGTTGTAAAGAAGGGCGACGTGGTAAAGGCAGTCGTTGTCCGCACGGTGAAGGGCGCACGCCGCAAGGACGGCTCCTACATTCGTTTTGATGAGAACGCGGCTGTTATCATCAAGGAAGATAAGAACCCGAGAGGAACCCGTATTTTTGGGCCAGTGGCAAGGGAACTTCGCGAGAAGCAGTTTATGAAGATTGTTTCATTAGCACCAGAAGTATTATAAGGAGGTGGCAACGTGGCAACAGCAAAGATTAAAAAGGGTGATACCGTAAAGGTGATTGCCGGCAAGGATAAGGGCAAGGAAGGAAAGGTTGTTTCCGTTTCTGAAGGCAGAGTTGTCGTCGAGGGCGTAAATACGGTGACAAAACACGCGAAGGCATCCCAGGCAAATCCGCAGGGCGGGATCATCCACAAGGACGCGCCGATTGACGTATCAAACGTGATGTACGTACACAAGGGCAAGGCAACAAGAGTCGGCTTTACCGTAAAGGACGGCAAGAAGGTACGCGTCGCGAAATCGACCGGCGAAGTTATCGATTAATTCGAAGAGAGGAGGTCAGGAAGTTGGCTCGTTTAAAAGAAACTTATAAGAATGAAATCGCTCCGGCTATGCAGAAGAAATTCGGTTACAAGAACGTAATGCAGATTCCGAAGCTTGACAAGATTGTGATTAATATGGGTGTGGGCGAGGCAAAGGACAACGCCAAGGCACTTGAGTCCGCGCTCAAGGATATGCAGATTATCGCAGGTCAGAAGCCAGTTATCACAAAGGCGAAGAAATCTATTGCAAACTTTAAGATCAGAGAGGGGCTTGCCATCGGCTGCAAAGTTACGCTGCGCGGCGAGAAGATGTACGAGTTCGCAGATCGCTTAATCAATCTTTCCCTACCGCGTGTCCGCGACTGTCGCGGTGTAAATCCGAACGCGTTCGACGGCAGAGGCAACTACGCGCTCGGGATCAAAGAGCAGTTAATTTTCCCGGAAATTGAGTACGATAAGGTGGATAAGGTCAGAGGTATGGACGTTATCTTCGTAACGACGGCAAAGAGCGATGAGGAAGCGCGCGAGTTACTGACACTGTTCGGTATGCCGTTTGCCAGATAGTCAGGAGGAAAATTTTATGGCGAAAACATCGATGAAAATTAAACAGCAGCGCAAGCAGAAATTCTCCTGCAGGGAGTACAACCGCTGCAGAATTTGTGGTCGTCCGCATGCATATTTAAGGAAATACGGAATTTGCAGAATCTGCTTCCGTGAGTTGGCATACAAGGGCGAGATACCAGGCGTTAAGAAAGCAAGCTGGTAAGATTAGGAAAGGAGGCAAACGATTATGATGAGCGATCCGATTGCAGATATGCTTACGAGAATCCGCAACGCAAATACTGCGAAACATGATACCGTAGATGTCCCGGCTTCGAAGATGAAAATTTCCATCGCGGAGATCCTTTTGAAGGAGGGCTACATCAAGAGCTTTGAACTCGTGGAAGTTGGCGGCTTCAAGAATATCCATATCACGTTAAAGTATGGTAAGGATAAGAACACAAAGATTATCACCGGGTTGAAGAGAATTTCAAAGCCAGGGCTTCGCGTCTATGCGAGCAGGGAAGATCTTCCTAAGGTACTCGGCGGTTTAGGCACCGCGATCATCTCCACAAACAAGGGCGTTCTGACCGACAAGGAAGCACGCAAGGAGAATGTAGGCGGCGAGGTGTTAGCATTTATTTGGTAAAATGAACTTATTTATAATAATAAATTGGTATCAAAGGATATATTTAGAAAAATATTTATCAGTTCAATAAAAGTAATTTGGTAGGATAAATTCATCAAAAATGGTAAGAATTTGGCAGTATAGACTTTAAATGCTCTCTGTCTGCCAGGATGTGGGGAAATCCCGGAGAAAGAAAATACCGCAGGTAAATAAGCGGATGAAAACAATTCCTGACACGGGAAAGAAGTCGTTTCGGGAAGCCTTATCCCATTCGATACTCTTTTCTACGGGGACAGTATAAAACTGTCAAACATTATATTAAGGAGGTACGGGCATGTCACGTATAGGTAAGATGCCAATCGCGGTTCCGGCCGGTGTAACGGTTGAGATTGCAGAAAATAATAAAGTGACTGTAAAAGGTCCAAAGGGAACACTCGAGAGAGTATTGCCTTCTGAGATGGAGATTAAACTTGAGGGCGCAGAGGTTACGGTTACAAGACCAAACGATTTAAAGAGAATGAAATCTTTGCATGGTCTGACCAGAACCCTGATTGCAAATATGGTGACCGGTGTGACAAACGGTTACGAAAAAGTTCTTGAAATCAACGGTGTGGGCTATCGTGCGGCAAAAGCCGGCAAGGAGCTTACACTGACATTGGGATATTCCCACCCGGTAGTTATGACGGATCCGGAAGGCGTTGAGACAGTGCTTGAGGGACAGAACAAGATTACCGTCAAGGGAATTGATAAAGAAAAAGTTGGCCAGTATGCTGCTGAAATCAGAGATAAGAGAAGACCGGAGCCGTATAAGGGCAAGGGAATCAAGTATGCGGATGAGGTTATCCGGCGCAAAGTGGGTAAGACTGGTAAGAAGTAGAAGGAGGCTTAAAAAATGGTTAGTAAAGTATCAAGAAGTGAAGTCCGTGTTAAAAAGCATAACAGGATGCGTAATCGTTTCGCCGGCACTCCTGAAAGACCGCGTTTGGCTGTTTTCAGAAGCAATAATCATATGTATGCACAGGTGATTGATGATACCGTAGGAAACACTTTAGTTGCAGCTTCCACCTTGGATAAGGAGGTAAAGGCTGAGCTTGAGAAGACCAATGATGTTGCTGCTGCTGCATATTTAGGGAAGGTAATCGCGAAGAAGGCACAGGATAAGGGCATTACCGAAGTAGTATTTGACCGGGGCGGTTTCATCTATCAGGGGAAGGTTCAGGCATTAGCCGAGGCAGCTCGCGAAGCTGGCCTTAATTTCTAGGCAAGGAGGAGAACACATGAAACGTACAATCATTGATGCCAGCCAGTTTGAGCTGGAAGATAAAGTAGTTTCGATCAAGCGTGTAACCAAAGTTGTAAAGGGCGGTCGCAATATGCGCTTTACTGCTTTAGTCGTTGTTGGCGACAAGAACGGTCATGTCGGTGCAGGTCTTGGCAAGGCGGCTGAGATTCCGGAAGCAATCCGCAAGGGAAAAGAGGATGCCATCAAAAAGCTGATCGAGCTGCCTTTAGATGAGAACGGCAGCGTTCCGCATGATTTTATCGGCAAATTTGGCAGCGCGAGCGTGCTGCTGAAAAAGAGTCCGGAAGGTACTGGTATTATCGCGGGTGGTCCTGCGCGCAACGTGCTTGAACTTGCGGGTTTTAAGAATATCCGTACAAAATCTTTGGGTTCCAACAATAAGCAGAATGTAGTCCTTGCTACGATCAACGGTCTTTCCAATTTGAAGACACCGGAGCAGGTAGCAGCTCTTCGCGGCATTTCGGTGGAGGAACTTTTAGGCTAAGTTCATTTGCGGCCGATGGCGGTATCTATCGGCATCAGCCAAAGGGCACATACAGGTGTGCGTAAAGATTGGAGGAAAAAAATGGCAGAGAAATTAAAGATTACTCTCACAAAGTCTACCATCGGTGCAATTCCGAAACACAGACGCACGGTTGAGGCACTGGGGTTAAGGAAACTTAACAGCACCGTGGAATTGCCGGACAATGCTTCCGTAAGGGGGATGGTGACGCAGGTAAGACACTTGGTTAAGATGGAAGAAATCTAATAGTAAGGAGGTGCAGCGATGAATTTAACAGATTTAAGACCAGCAGAGGGCGCAAAGCAGGGCGACAAATTCCGCAAGGGCCGTGGACATGGTTCTGGAAACGGGAAGACGGCAGGCTATGGCCACAAGGGTCAGAAAGCTCGTTCCGGTGCTCCGAGAACAGGTTTTGAAGGTGGTCAGATGCCTTTGTACAGGAGACTTCCAAAGAGAGGTTTCCACAACAGAAACACGAAGGAAATCGTAGCTGTTAATGTAGATATGTTGAACAGATTTGAAGACGGCGCAGAGGTTACGGCTGAAACTCTGGTAGAACTCGGTGTTATCAGCAACTCAAAGGACGGAGTAAAGATTCTTGGAAACGGAGAGTTAACTAAGAAGCTTAATGTCAAAGTATCCGCTTACAGCGCGAGCGCTATGGAGAAGATTAAGGCACTTGGTGGAAATGCAGAGGTGATCTAGTATGTTTAAAACGCTTAGAAACGCCTTTAAGATTAAGGATATCCGTGCAAAATTGCTTTATACGCTGATTGCATTGCTGATCGTCAGGCTCGGGTGTTTGATCCCGGTGCCTGGCGTGGACCGCGATTATTTCCAGTTTTGGCTGGATTCTACGATGGGAGATAACTTAGGTTTTCTTGATGCGTTGACAGGTGGTTCTTTTACAGAAATGTCCATTTTCGCATTGAACATTTCCCCGTATATTACTTCATCCATTATCATGCAGCTTCTCACGATTGCCATTCCGAAGCTTGAAGAGTTGCAAAAGGACGGCGAGGAAGGCAGAAAGAAGATCGCTGAGATCTCAAGATATCTCACGATCGGACTTGCAATTATCGAGTCGGTTGCAATGACAATCGGCTTTAACAACACTAATGGGGTATTAAGAGGCGGCAGTCTCTTTACCAATATCATTGTGATCACAGTCTCCTTCACAGCAGGTTCTGCATTCCTGATGTGGCTTGGAGAGCGCATTACAGAAAAGGGCGTTGGAAATGGTATTTCCATGATCCTCTTATTCAATATCGTGGCGAAGATACCAGCGGACATCAGCAATCTGGTGGAGCGTTTTGTGACCGGTGCAGGCAGCGTCGGTATGGGTATTGTCGGTGCGGTGGTCATCGTTGTAGTTATCGTTGTAACGATTGTATTGATTGTACTGCTGCAGGATGCGCAGAGAAAGATCTCGGTGCAGTATGCAAAGAAGGTACAGGGCAGAAATATGGTCGGCGGGCAGTCCTCTTTTATTCCGCTTAAAGTGAACACTGCCGGCGTTATCCCGGTGATCTTTGCGGTATCCTTATTACAATTTCCAATTATTATTTCTTCGTTCTTCGGTGTACAGGGTGAGCGCTCCACGCTATGGCGCAAAATTTTGTATATGTTTGATTCAAGACACTGGTTTAATTTTGACAGTTTCGGCGAATTTAAATATACTTTAGGTGCAGTGCTTTATATTGCTATGATTATCTTCTTCGCGTATTTCTACACTTCCATCACCTTTAACCCGATGGAGATTGCAAATAATATGAAGAAGCAGGGCGGTTTTATTCCAGGTATCCGTCCGGGCAGACCGACAACCGAATATTTAAATAAGGTATTGAATTACATTATTTTTATCGGTGCGGTTGGACTTACCATTGTAGCGATCATCCCGATTTTCTTTTCGGGTGCATTCGGCGCAACAGTAAATTTCGGCGGTACTTCCCTGATCATCGTGGTCGGTGTTGTACTTGAAACGCTCAAGCAGATCGAGTCTCAGATGCTGGTGCGTCACTATAAAGGATTTTTGAATGATTAATGCAGTTTAAACTTCCAGGGCGAGGCATTTATGTCTCGCCCTGACAAGTATAAAAAGAAAAGGAAAGGGGCAAAAAAATGAAGATTGTTATGTTGGGTGCGCCGGGCGCAGGTAAGGGGACACAGGCAAAGATGATTGCAGCAAAATACGGTATTCCGCATATTTCAACGGGGGATATCTTCCGCGCAAACATCAAGAACGGCACGGAACTTGGAAAGAAAGCGAAGACCTATATGGATCAGGGCGCGCTTGTGCCGGATGAACTGACGCTTGAGCTGATTATGGATCGCTTTAAGCAGGATGACTGCAAAAACGGCTATGTGTTAGACGGCTTTCCTCGCACGATTCCGCAGGCGGAGGCACTGACAAAAGCACTTGCCGCAGAGGGTGACAAATTAGATTACGCGATCAATGTAGAAGTGCCGGATGAAAATATTGTAAACCGTATGTCCGGAAGGCGCGCGTGCCTTTCCTGCGGCGGGACATATCATATTCTCTACAATCCGACAAAGAAGGAAGGCATCTGTGATGTGTGCGGCGGCGAGTTAGTGCTTCGCGATGACGACAAGCCGGAGACCGTGGCAAAGAGGCTTAATGTTTACCATACCCAGACACAGCCGCTTATCGAGTATTACGCTGGTGAGAAGATCTTAAAAGAAGTGGACGGCACAAAGGATGTGACCGATGTATTTAAAGATATTACAGCGATTCTTGCCTAGTTTTCGGGGGCGTACTATGTCAGTATCGATTAAGTCAGAAAAAGAGATCGCGCGGATGCGCGAGGCAGGAAAAATCCTTTCTGAGGTGCATGATCGCCTGAGCGAGATAATACAGCCCGGCGTTACAACAAAGGAGCTTGACCGCAGGGCAACGGAGTGGATTCGCTCCTATGGCTGCACGCCTTCCTTCTTAAATTATAATGGCTTTCCCGCTTCTCTCTGCACTTCCATCAATGAGGAAGTTATCCATGGAATTCCAAGTAAGAAGCGGGTGTTAAAAGAGGGTGATATTATCAGTATCGACGCGGGAGTAATCTATGAGGGGTATCATTCGGACGCGGCGCGCACGCACGCGGTCGGGCAGATTTCCCCGGAGGCAGAAAAACTCATTGAAGCAACAAAACAGAGTTTTTTTGAGGGCATAAAATTTGCAAGAGCGGGCTGTCATCTCTTTGAGATTTCGGCGGCGGTTGAGGATTATATTGTGGCAAATGGATTTTCCTGCGTCAGGGATTATGTGGGGCATGGGGTTGGATCAAAGCTTCACGAGGAGCCGGAAGTGCCAAATTTTCATCAGAATCGGCGCGGAATGAAGCTGGTGTCCGGCATGACGCTTGCGATAGAACCTATGGTCAATATAGGAAAACCGGACGTGTATGTGCTGGAAAATGACTGGACGGTAGTAACGGAGGACCATACGCTTTCCGCACATTATGAGAATACTGTTCTTATCACGGAAGGTGAGCCGGAGATTTTATCTCTCCAAGCTTAGTCTTTGCTAAAAGAAGTTTTCAGAAATGTTTTGTTAGAGCATTTCTGGCAGATTAGAATAGTTGTCCGCATAAAATATCAGAAAGAAAGAATCAGAAAGGAGAATTCCATGTCGAAATCGGATGTAGTAGAGATCGAGGGAACCGTAGTTGAGAAGCTGCCGAACGCGATGTTTCAGGTAGAACTTGAGAACGGGCATCGTGTGCTGGCGCATATCAGCGGCAAGCTGCGCATGAATTTTATCAAGATCGTGCCGGGGGATAAGGTGACGCTCGAACTGTCGCCGTATGACTTGACAAAGGGACGGATTATCTGGAGAGATAAATAAGTCCAGTACCTAACGGGGAAAAGAATTTTTAGCTGCAGGCGCGAAACAGCGATGTAAAAGTCTTTCCCCGTAGGCATTTTGCCTAAAAATTTCTAGAAAAAGCCCGTAAAAATTGGAAAAATAGTTCTTGCATTTCATGTCCGCCTTTGTTATAATAATAAGCGGACTTTTTTCGAAAGGAGTGAAAGAGATGAAGGTTAGATCTTCAGTAAAACCGATTTGCGAAAAATGTAAAATCATTAAAAGGAAGGGCGCGATCCGTGTGATCTGCGAAAATCCGAAGCACAAACAGAGACAGGGCTAAGTCCAATTGCAATGTCTCATGGAGCATTGCAATTGTTTCTATATATAGGAACAGTTCTTGCTTTCTGTGTTACAATCGTTCACATACCATACGTTTAGAGGCCTTTAGCAAGCCCGGTTTTTGGAAACGCCATTCAAAACAGAACGTGTATGCTGAACAAAATTGTGATATTGTGGGGCGGTCAGGCGTTGCGTAAAGTGCCATGATGCTGCCTTTAGCTTGGGAAGATCTTGTTTCCGGCTTTCAGTTCCGACTGGATTCGGGCTGTCACAATTTAAAGCGGCTGAGGTGATTGCAGCCCGCTTGCGTCCTATCGGACGCAGTGTGAAAAGACACGCGGGGCAGGGTTGTATATCACAAAAATTCAACATTTACTACCAATCAAATTTTATGGAGGTGCAGTACACATGGCTCGTATTAGTGGTGTAGATTTACCGAGAGAGAAGCGTGTGGAGATCGGACTTACTTATGTATACGGCATTGGCAGAGTAAGCTCAAATCGTATTCTTGCGAAGGCAAATGTAAATCCGGATACCCGTGTCCGCGACCTTACGGACGACGAGGTGGCAAGAATTCGTGACGTTATCGATGAGACAATGATGGTCGAGGGTGATTTAAGACGCGAGATCGCGATGAATATTAAGAGATTACAGGAAATCGGATGCTACAGGGGAATCCGTCACAGAAAAGGACTTCCGGTTCGCGGTCAGAAGACAAAGACCAACGCGAGAACCAGAAAGGGACCAAAGCGTACCGTAGCAAATAAGAAGAAGTAATAAATCCGATATGCAAAACTAAAACAGCATATGCCCGGACGGTGGCAGGTCGTTGGGTACTAGAAGGGCAGGTGCGAAATTATCAATAGGAGGTTTGAAACATGGCTAAGAAGACAGTAGCAGCGGCAAAGAAAACTGCGAAAAAGCGTGTCAGAAAAAATGTTGATCGTGGACAGGCACATATTCAGTCATCTTTTAACAATACAATCGTTACTCTTACCGATTCAGAAGGAAATGCACTTTCCTGGGCGAGTGCGGGAGGTTTAGGCTTCCGCGGCTCCAGAAAATCCACTCCATATGCGGCTCAGATGGCAGCGGAGACAGCAGCCAAGGCAGCCTTGCCGCACGGTTTAAAATCTGTGGAAGTTATGGTAAAGGGACCTGGTTCCGGAAGAGAAGCAGCGATCCGCGCGCTCCAGGCATGCGGCATTGAAGTGACCAGCATCAAGGATGTCACTCCGGTTCCTCACAATGGATGCAGACCGCCAAAGCGTAGAAGAGTCTAATAGGAGGTAAAAAACTATGGCAAGAGATATGGGTCCTGTATTAAAGAAATGTAGAGCTTTAGGCCTTGAGCCGAGTTATCTTGGTATTGATAAGAAATCAAAGAGAACCTTTTCGCGGGCGGGCAAGAAGGTGAGCGAGTACGGTATGCAGCTGCGCGAGAAGCAGAAGGCAAAGTTTGTCTATGGCGTATTAGAAAAGCCATTCCGCAACAATTTTGAGAAGGCAAAGAAATTAAAATATGGCACCACCGGCGAGAATATGATGATTCTTCTCGAACTGCGTCTTGACAATGTAATGTTCCGTTTAGGCTATGGCAGGACTAGAACAGAGGCGAGACAGATTATCGATCACAAGCATGTGCTTGTCAACGGCAAATGCGTGAATATTCCATCCTATCAAGTAAGGCAGGGCGATGTAATCTCAATTAAAGAGAAAGTAAAGTCCATGCAGAGATATAAGGATATCCTTGAAGTGACCGGCGGAAGAACAGTTCCGTCTTGGCTTGAGGCTGATCATGAAAATATGACTGGCACAGTAAAGGAAATTCCGACCAGAGAGCAGATTGATGTTCCTGTAAACGAAGTGCTTATCGTCGAGTTGTACTCCAAATAATAGGCTGGTATTTTTGCTCTATCTGTTTGGGATACCCTCAAAACAACCCATAAGGAGGGGCCAAGATGTTTGATTTTGAAAAACCTGGAATTGAGATTGCTGAAATTTCAGAAGATAAGAAATACGGACGGTTTGTAGTTGAACCTCTTGAGCGAGGATACGGTACAACTTTGGGAAATTCCCTGAGAAGGATTATGCTTTCTTCGCTGCCGGGCGCAGCGGTGAGCCACGTAAAGATTGACGGCGTTGTCCATGAGTTTATGCCAATTCCGGGGGTGAAGGAAGATGTCACGGAAATCATTATGAACATCAAAAACCTTGCAATCAAGAATTCCTGTGAGACGGATGAACCAAAGAAAGCGTACATTGATTTTGAGGGCGAGGGCATTGTGAGAGCGAAAGATATTCAGACTACTCCAGATGTTGAGATCCTCAACCCGGATGCTGTGATTGCAACGATGAACGGCGGTGCAGACAGCAGACTTTATATTGAGATGTTAATTAAGAAGGGGAGAGGCTATTATAGTTCGGATAAGAATAAGACCGATGACCAGCCAATCGGCACGATTGCGGTTGACTCGATCTTTACCCCTGTGAAGCGTGTAAATCTGACTGTGGAAAACACTCGTGTCGGTCAGATTACCGATTTTGACAAATTGACTCTCGACGTATGGACGGACGGCACCTTAGCACCGGATGAGGCGGTCAGCCTTGCAGCAAAGGTATTGAGCGAGCATTTAAATTCCTTTATTGATCTCTCTGAGAATGCGAAGACAGCGGAGGTTATGGTCCAGAAGGAAGATAATCACAAGGAGCGGGTTCTTGAGATGAGTATCGATGAACTGGAATTGTCGGTTCGTTCGTTCAACTGCTTAAAGAGAGCGGGGATCAACACAGTGGAAGAGTTATGTAATCGTACCTCGGAGGATATGATGAAGGTGCGCAACCTTGGTCGGAAGTCCCTGGAGGAGGTACTTGCAAAGTTAAAAGAGCTTGGGTTGTCCTTAAACTTAGGCGATGGTGAATAATATATAGGTGAAACTTTAAACAGCATATGACCGGACAGTATCCCAGAATAAATTTATGAGAGTGAAGTGAACAAAAATTTATTCCCTTATATTGGGTACGGGGAGGTCATATGCGGGACTTTAAATAGGAGGAATTAAGATGGCGGGCTATAGAAAACTGGGAAGAACTTCCAGCCAGAGAAAAGCTTTGCTTCGCAATCAGGTTACGAATCTGCTTTATCATGGCAAGATCGTAACGACGGAAGCGAAAGCCAAGGAAATCCGCAGTATTGCGGAGGGCTTTATCGCAATGGCGGTGAAGGAAAAAGATAATTTTGATACTGTTACCGTAAATGCGAAGGTAGCACGTAAAGACCAGGATGGCAAGAGAGTAAAGGAAGTAGTGGATGGCAAAAAGCGCGATGTATTTGATACCGTTGAAAAGTCCATTAAGAAGGATAAGCCGTCCAGACTTCATGCAAGAAGAAAAATGTATGCTTATCTCTATGATATTACTGAGGTTCCGGAAGAGAACGCAAAGAAGAAGAAAAACACAAAAAAGGTTGATCTTGCAGATAAGCTTTTTGATGAGATTGCTCCAAAGTATGCGGATCGCAATGGCGGTTATACCAGAATCGTAAAGATTGGACCGCGCAAAGGCGATGCAGCAATGACTGTGATAATTGAGCTGGTATAAAAGGAAATAGGAAAATCCCCTGTTCAAAAAAGGAAGAATGGGGGATTTTTTATTTTCTTTTTGGGGAACCGCTTTGCATATGCAGGCGGTTTCCCTTTGTTTTTCACAATTCAAAATCATCCAATTATTGCAAAAAGTTCTGGGATCTGCTATACTGTAACGGACAAGAACAGGGAAAGGAAATGGCAGTATGTCCATGATTCAATCGAACGATCTCACATTTGAATATATTCGCCGCGACGAGGAGGGCAATGTGGAATCCATCACAAAAGCCCTGGACAGCGTATCTATGGAAATAAAAAAGGGAGATTTTGTCGCAATTTTAGGTCATAATGGTTCAGGCAAATCCACCCTTGCAAAACATATCAATGCTATTTTGCTGCCAACGGAGGGGACTCTTTATGTGGACGGGATGGATACAAAGGAGGAGGCATATCTCTGGGAGATTCGCCAGAGGGCGGGCATGGTATTCCAGAACCCGGACAACCAGATTATCGCGACGGTTGTGGAGGAGGATGTGGGATTTGGACCGGAAAATTTGGGGGTGCCGACGGAGGAGATCTGGAAGCGCGTGGAGGAGAGTTTAAAGGCGGTTGGAATGTACGAGTACCGCACACACTCGCCAAATAAATTATCGGGCGGGCAGAAGCAGCGCGTGGCGATCGCGGGCATTATGGCAATGAAGCCGCAGTGCATTGTGCTTGACGAGCCGACGGCTATGCTCGACCCAAACGGGCGAAAAGAGGTGATCCGCACGGTGCGAGAGTTAAACCGCAGAGAAAAAGTGACCGTGCTTTTGATCACGCACTATATGGAGGAGGTTATTTTCGCGGACAAGGTGATTGTGATGGATGACGGGAAAATTGTAATGCAGGGGACTCCGCGTGAAATTTTCTCACAGGTGGAGAAACTGAAATCCTACCGTATGGATGTGCCACAGATAACAGAACTTGCATATGAGTTAAAAAAAGAGGGAATGCCCCTGCCGGACGGGATTTTGTCGGTAGAAGAGTTTGTGCAGGCTGTGGAATGCTGTGTTGGCAGCAGGCGTTGATAGGGTGGAGGAAATATTATTTTTTAGGCATCAAAAGTTTTGTGACAGGAGATTAAAAAATGTCCATTATCTTAGATAAATTAAATTATCTCTACAGTCCGGGAACCGCCTATGAGAAACAGGCACTTAAAGAGGTCAGTCTTGTGATAGACGACGGGGAATTTATTGGGCTGATCGGGCATACGGGTTCGGGCAAATCGACATTGATCCAGCATTTGAATGGGCTGATTAAAGCGACAAGCGGCGGCGTATATTATAATGGTGCCGATATTTACGATGCGGATTATAATTTAAAGGAACTGCGCACCAAGGTGGGGCTGGTCTTCCAGTACCCGGAACATCAGCTTTTTGAGACCACCGTTTTAAAAGATGTGCAGTTTGGACCGAAAAACCTCTCTCTTCCCCCATTGGAGGTGGATCTAAGGGCATATGGCGCATTAAAGCAAGTCGGAATTCCGGACGATCTTATTGATGCGTCGCCGTTTGAACTGTCCGGCGGGCAGAAGCGTCGCGTGGCGATTGCGGGAGTGCTGGCGATGGAGCCGGAAGTTTTGATCCTTGATGAGCCGACAGCGGGGCTTGACCCAAAGGGACGCGATGAAATTCTTGATCAGATCGCAAAAATTCATGAGGAGCGGCATATTACGGTGATTTTAGTATCGCACAGCATGGAGGATGTAGCAAAATATGTTGGGCGAATTATTGTGATGGATCACGGGCAGGCAGTCTTTGACGGCGCGCCAAAAGAGGTTTTTTCACACTATAAAGAGCTTGAGCGCATCGGGCTTGCAGCACCACAGGTCACTTACGCGGTGTACGCGCTAAGGGAGCGCGGCATTTTGGTAAGGACGGATGCAACTATTGTAAAGGAGGCAAAGGCGGCAGTGCTTGCCGCCTGGAAGAGATAGAGATAAAAGCCGTTTACTGGCAGAATGAGTGGATTTTATGATACGTGATATTACCATTGGACAATATTATCCGGCGGATTCAGTGCTGCATCGCTTAGATCCGCGCGTAAAACTTACAGGGACGCTCGTCTATATTGTGAGTCTGTTCCTGGTAAAAAATCTCTGGGGGTACCTGATTGCAGCACTCGCGCTTGCGGCGGTGATCCGCGCGTCTAAGGTGCCGTTTGGCTATATTGTAAAGGGGTTGAAAGCGGTGGTGATCCTTTTGCTCTTTACTGTGTGCTTCAATTTATTTCTGACCTCCGGAACACCGATTTTTGAATGGAAATTTATCCATATTACAAAAGAAGGGATTTCTCTGGCGTTTTCCATGGCGGTGCGGCTGACGCTTTTAATTCTTGGCTCCTCGCTGATGACATTTACCACCACCCCGAATGAACTGACGGATGGGATAGAAAGTCTGCTTTCTCCGCTAAAGAAATTGCACGTCCCAGTGCATGAGGTGGCGATGATGATGTCGATTGCCCTGCGCTTTATTCCGATTTTGCTTGAGGAGACGGACAAGATTATGAAGGCACAGCAGGCGAGGGGCGCGGATTTTGAATCGGGTGGAATCATAAAGCGCGCGAAGGCGATGATCCCAATTCTTGTGCCTCTCTTTATCTCGGCATTCCGGCGGGCGGGCGATCTTGCCATGGCGATGGAGGCGCGCTGTTATCGCGGGGGTGCGGGGCGCACAAAAATGAAACCGCTGCATTACCAAAGAAGAGATGTGGGCGCGTGGTTTGCACTGGCAGCATTTATCGCGGTGATCATTATAAGCCGGAAATTTTAATGTAAAGAAGCGGTTATAGAAAAATTTTGTAGCGAAGAATAGAAATGGAATAAACTTCCAATCTGGGCAGAAGGGAGGGCGATCATGAAACGTATTATGCTCAGAGTAGCGTATGATGGGACAGAGTATTGCGGCTGGCAGCGGCAGCCAAATGGCATTACGGTGGAGGAAGTGTTAAACCGCGAACTTTCCTCGCTGTTAAAAGAGGAAATTGAAGTGATTGGGGCAAGCCGGACGGATGCGGGTGTACACGCCCACGGGAATGTCTGTGTGTTTGACACTAAAAGCCGCATTCCGGGAGAGAAATTTAGCTTCGCTCTCAATTCCTATCTGCCGGGAGATATTTGTGTGCAGGAGTCGCAGGAGGTGGCACCGGATTTCCACCCAAGGCACTGCGAATGCAATAAAACTTACGAGTATCGGATCTATAATGCGACCTTTCCCAATCCGCTTTTTCGGCGTTACACGCATTTTCTTTACCGTCCGCTCGATGTTGCTGCGATGCAGCGGGCGGCAGGATATCTTGTTGGAGAACATGATTTTAAGAGCTTTTGTTCGGTCAATACACAGGTAAGGGAAACGGTGCGGCGGGTGAATTTCCTGGAGGTTTTAGAAGAGAGGGCAGATTTTTGGCGCAGTGCAAATTTGGGGAAAGAAATCGGATCTGGAAATAATTTCCATCCACGCTTTATTACTATACGGATTAACGGAAACGGTTTTCTCTACAATATGGTGCGCATTATCGCAGGGACATTGATTGAGGTCGGATACCACAAAAGGGAGCCGGAATCTCTTGCAGAGGTTCTTTCTGCTTGCGATCGCGAGGCGGCTGGTCAGACCGCGCCGGCATGCGGGCTGACGCTTATGGAAATTCAATATAATTATTCATTTATAGTCTAAAACCTATAGACTTATAGCTGTACCGGATACTGGAATGGTGAGAAAGGACTTGATCTATGAATATACAGATATTTGGCACAAAAAAAGATTTTGATTCTAAAAAGGCGGAGCGTTTTTTTAAGGAGCGCGGCGTGAAATATCAATGGATTGACATGGGGGAAAAGGGGATGAGCAAGGGGGAATTCCTGTCGGTCTGCCAGGCGGTGGGCGGCATTGACTGTCTGTTAAATACGGATAGTAAGGACAAGGATTTGCTAGCTTTGTTAAACCATCTCTCGCCGGAAGATCGCAGGGAAAAGATATTGGAAAATCAGAGGATTATTCGCACTCCCATAGTGCGAAATAAAAATCAGGCAACTGTTGGCTATCAGCCGGAAATATGGAAAGGATGGGAATAAGATGGATGATCGGGCACTCAGCAAGGAAATTTCTTACGCGCTGCGTCATGCGCCATGGGAATATGAGTTAGAGATGGATGAGGAAGGGGCAGTTTATGTTATCCAGCTTTTAGATGCACTGCACAAGAGTGCGCGCTGGAGGAATGTGACGGAGAACGATTTCTTGAGGATTATCGCGCAGTCGGAAAAAAAGCGGTTTGAGATAAAGGATGGGAAGATCCGGGCGTATTATGGGCATTCCATCCCGATGAAAATTGTAAAGGAAAAGCAAATGCCGCCAGATATTTTGTATCATGGAACCGCAAGAAGATTTCTTGGTTCCATTATGGAGAAGGGGCTTTTGCCGCAGAACAGGCAGTATGTTCATCTTTCCCAGGATGTGGAGACAGCGGAAAGTGTCGGAAGACGGCATGATGGCAAGCCGTGCATCCTGGTGATTGATGCGAAAAAGGCGTGGGCGGATGGCTTGGGGTTCTATCTGGGCAATGAGAAAGTATGGCTGGCGGATATGGTGCCAGCAAGGTATATCCGTGAGGGGAAGGATCTATGTGGTTAACCTATCTTTGTGGGATGGGGAAAAGGGATGGGGGGAGCAGAAAAAGGGCAGCAGTTTGGACACTGCTGCTTTGCTTTTTTCGGTCTTTGTGCCGGGGAAATTACAGTAAAGAAGTTTTATAGATATTTTTGAGTACTTGAAAATTTTTTTAGAAGGGGGAAATTGTATTTATGATTCAGTATCGACAAGGCGATCTGTTTGAGTGCGGTGCGGACGGTTTAGTCAATGCCGTAAACTGTGAGGGGATTATGGGAAAAGGAATTGCCTATCAATTTAAAATTCGTTTTCCTGAAAATAATAAGTCCTATATCAAAGCCTGCAAATCGGGCGAGCTAAAAATTGGGAAAATCCATTTTTTTACCGAGAATGGAATTACTGTGATCAATTTTCCTACGAAGGATAAGTGGCGGCAGCCCTCTAAAATGGAGTATGTGGAAGAGGGGATGAACAATCTTGTGGAATTGCTGCCAAGACTGGGGGTAAAAAAAATTGCAATCCCATCGCTTGGATGCGGGAACGGCGGATTATTATGGGAGAATGTAAAAAAGGTGATTGAGGAAAAAATAAGCGGATTAAAGGAAGAGTATGATTTCTTAATTTTTGAGCCGATGGAATAATATTCATTATTTATTTTTGACATTTATTAGGACTTGCGGTATAATTTTTGTTATAAGGAGGGATTAAAATGGAATTTTCAGAGTTTAGGAAGGCATTGCAGAAAAATTTTGCACAGATGACAAAGGATGCATCGCATTTATTTGAAGTGGAAGTGGATAAGGAAGAATTCTGGAACCTTTATCTTGATAGTTTCCCGGCGGGGACAAACGAGATTTACCGAAAGTGCAGAAGGTACGATTGTAGCTGCTGTAGACATTTTATCAAGACGATCGGAAATTGTGTCGCAATCAAAGAGAATAAGATACATACTATCTGGGATCTTGAAACTGGCGATACAAGATTTCAGCCGGTAGCCGATGCATTGTCTGCCTATTTAAAGAATCATACAGTGACAGATGTATATATCAGCCGGGAGAAAACGGTCGGCACGGATAGGAATTTCCGGCAGCGCGAGGATGGGAGGATAGAAACCTTCGAGCATTTTTATCTTGATCTTCCAGATAAGTTTGTTTCTGACAAAAGGCGTTCCGTGGCGGATCGAAAAGGAGAATTCCGGGATACAAAAAATGTATTTGCACGGTCGCTTAACGAGATCTCGCAGGAAAGCGTGACAACTGTTTTAGAGTTGATTGCACAAAATTCCCTGTACCGGGGAGAGGAATGGAAGGGTGTTCTGGATCAGTTTTTAAAATATCAAAACGCCTATAAGAAGATAACGGACGAGCAGAAAAGGGAGAATTTTTTGTGGGAGAAATCTGTTTCGGCAGGGGCGGCGGTCGGAAGGATCCGCAACCACAGCATGGGGACATTGCTTATCAATCTGAGTGAGGGCATGGAGCTAGACGAGGCGGTAAGAAAATACGAGCAGATTGTCGCACCGACAAATTATAAACGCCCGAAAGCAATCTTTACCAAAAAAATGCTTGCCGACGCAAAGAAAAAGATTGAGGAGCTTGGCTATCTGCCATCCTTAGAGCGTCGTTTTGCTACACTTGACGATATTTCGATCAACAATATTCTTTTCTCAAACCGGGATGCAAAAAGGCGAATTCCGGATGTGGGCAATATCTTTGCAGCGATGGAGCAGGAGATTGCCGTTGATATAAAGAAGTTTTCTAAGGTGGAGGAAGTGAGCGCGGAGAATTTTGTGAAAAATATCCTGCCTGCGGCGAGGGAATTGGAACTCTTTCTTGAAAACAGGCACTACGCCAATCTGGTATCGCTGATTGCTCCAAAAAATGCGGACGCGCCGATTATGTTTAAGTGGAAAAATGGGTTTTCCTGGGCATATTCGGGAAATATTGCGGACAGCGATATTAAGCAGAATGTAAAATCTGCGGGCGGGGCGGTGGACGGTGTTCTGCGTTTTTCCATTCAGTGGAATGATATGGGCGACTGGGATCGCAACGACCTTGATGCACACTGCATAGAGCCCGGCGGCGAGGAAATTATGTTTAGCCACAAGGTAAGCCGCACCACAAAGGGTGAGCTTGATGTGGATATTATCAACCCGGCGCAAAATCATCCGGCAGTGGAGAATATCACCTGGGCAAGCAAGGATACGATGGAGAAGGGAAAATACTTATTTTTTGTCCACCAGTATACCAACCGCGGCGGGAAAAATGGGTTCCGCGCAGAATTGGAGTTTAATGGAAATATCTACCAATTCGATTATGCAAAGGAACTGCGGCAGAATGAGAGGGTACCGGTCGCGGAGGTGAACTTTGACGGGGAGAATTTTAAAATGAAAGGGTTGCTCGCCTCCAATGTTTCCGTAAAGGAATTATGGGGGGTAAAGACCAATCAGTTTGTACCGGTCACAGTTGTAATGTACTCACCAAATTACTGGGATGAGCAGGAGGGAATCGGAAATCGACATTATTTCTTTATGTTAAAAGACTGTATTAACGATGAAATGCCGAACGGGATGTTTAACGAGTATCTGATTGAGGAATTGATGGAACACAAGCGGGTTTTTGAGGCACTTGGTTCCAGGCTGCATGTGGAAGATGCAGAAGACCAGCTATCCGGTGTTGGGTTTTCAACAACAAGAAGAAATGATGTGTTAGTAAAAGTAAAAGGGGCAAGCGAGCGAGTGATAAGGGTGAAGTTTTAGCAATGACCGGATGGGAAGGAGGGTGATGATCGAGATTAAGGTGTGTGATTTTGAGTAGGATATAAGGGTGGGAGAATAAGAAAATATTTTTATATGGAGGCTAAAAATGAATAGCGAAGAAATGTTTATCAAAGCAAGTAGAAAGAAAATGAGATTCCCGTACAAGGGACAGGTGACAGTGGAGGAGTTATGGGATTTGCCTGTTACGGAACTCGACAAGATTTATAAGCTGTTAAATGCGGAGGCAAAGCACGCAAAAGAGGAGAGCCTTTTGGAAACTAGGTTCGAGGAAGACGAGAAATTAGCGGTAAGAATCGGGATTATCAAGTATATTGTTGAGGTAAAGTTAGAGGAGAAAAAGGCAGCAGAGATGGCGAAGGAGCGCGAGGAACAGAAGCAGAAGATTATGAAAATTCTTGCAAATAAACAGGATGAAGAGCTGAAGGAGAAGTCTGTAGAGGAACTTGAGAAGATGTTGGAGGAGTTTAAGTAGAGGAGAGATTGGCAAAGGGATAATAATGGGCTTTTTTGTTGGTTCATGGTTACATGATATACCGGATACGCAATTTAATTCCGACGGAAAACAAATGATTATCAAGCATTTATGTTTTGCCCCTCTTGAAACACGATTATGGTACAAACTAAGGGATGGTCGATATTGCTGTGAAACTCATTTTATTGAGGGGCTTCAAGAGGGAGAACAATATACTGATTTTATCAGCAAGTCCGAAATGCTTAAAGTTATTGAAGACGAGATCGGGATTTGCAAAAAATATGGTGAAATAAATTTGGCGGCTCTGTTACAAACTAAAAAAGAGGAAATATTTCTTTATTGACAGATCTCTGATAAAAATATACACGATTAAAAAAATATTATGCTGATTATGGTGATCTCTTATCTGCTTGGTCGGCAACGTTTGATCTTCGTATTTGGCTTTGGAGTAAGGTAGTTTATCATTATCATATTTGGAAAATTGAGTTATCAGATGGTTTGGATAAATACTTTGCGGTACAATTTTTTGAGAAGGATAAATCTGCTATATTAGTAAACAAAAGTTGTTCAATAATGATACACATTACAAAAGAAGGTATGGGGATAAGGAGGTTGTTATTCCAAAGGATGTTAGAGAACAGT
>CAJUCG010000004.1 GCA_910585065.1 uncultured Lachnospiraceae bacterium | reverse complement strand
CGGCATTCTTTGTTCTGATTCAGCGATCCTTTCAGATGCAGATCGCTTCCCAGGGAGCGCAAACCTATGAGGGGGATGAGACAAAAAATACGCAGGAGCGCGATATTACCAGCACGCGGGGAAATTTTTATGACCGTGACGGCGTAAAGCTCTCAGAGAATGTACTCAGTTATTCTGTGGTGATGAGCAATACAGCACTTATCACGGAGAACAAAAAGATGAATAAGATGGTGCTTCAGCTGATCACGCTGCTTGAGGACTACGGCTATCCGTTAGAGCTTGACTTTGGCATTGATTTGCAGGAGAAGAAAACCCCTGCGGGAAGTGCGTATTCCCTGACATTTAATGTGGAGGGAAACGCACAGCTTCGCTTTAAGAAAAACGCGTACTGCAAGACATCGATCACCAAGCTCTCCGAAAAACAGCGCGAGGCGAGCGCGGAGGAAGTGTTTGCTTTTTTGCGCTATGGGGATAAAGAAAACGGCAAGATGTTTGAAATCTCTGACACTGATTACTCGATGGAAGATGCCTACAAAATTATGGTGGTGCGCTACAATCTGATGATCCTAAATCCGCAGTGGTCACAGTTTACTCTTGCCTCAAATATTGATGAGAAGACAGCGGCGGCGGTAAAGGAGAATATGGCAGATATCCCAGGGGTGGAAGTGAAGCAAACTACTTCGCGCGTCTACTATGACAGCGAGTATTTTGCGCATATTATTGGATATACTGGACTTATCACTTCCTCCGAACTAGAAGCATTAAATGAGGAATTAGGAGAGGAGATCTACAAATCGACGGATGTTGTCGGAAAGACCGGGATGGAGCGTTCAATGGAGTCCTATCTTTCCGGGGAGAAGGGGGTACAGCTGCTTACCGTCTCCGCCTCCAACAAGATTTTGGAGAGCAAGGTCACAAAGGCACCGGTGGCGGGCAATGATGTCTATCTTTCCATCCAGAGAGATCTTCAGATTGCCACATATCATATTTTAGAGCGCAATATTGCCGCCATCTTAATCTCAAAGATCAATAATGGGATGAGTTATGGAACCAAGGGGGAGAAAGCCTCTGGAATTCAGATCCCGATCTACGAAGTGTACAATGCGCTGATCAACAATAATATTATTGATATCAAAGCGTTTAAATCCCCGGACGCTTCAGATTTGGAAAGAAGAGTACTCTCTTATTTTGAGGAGAAGAGAGCTGCCATTTTCAATAAATTCCGCCAGTATTTAGCCATTGACAATACTGTGGTAAATGGGCGCGCGGGGGATGAGATGGAAGAGTATCTCAACTATGTCTACTCC
This sequence comes from uncultured Lachnospiraceae bacterium, assembly GCA_910585065.1. Taxonomy (GTDB): domain Bacteria; phylum Bacillota; class Clostridia; order Lachnospirales; family Lachnospiraceae; genus RGIG4057. The sequence continues at coordinate 38,272 of CAJUCG010000004.1, read as the reverse complement.
ACATTGCTCTCAAGTGAGGTGGGAATTTTGATTTCCTCCTCGATTGACCGCACTGACCCCGTCTATCTTGACTACACGAACGATAAGATCAGTTTAAGCCGATTTTTGCAGTATGCGATCTCTAAAAACTGGGTAGACTTGTCGAAGCTTGGCAAAGACGGAGTGTACTACGACAATGATGAGTGGTACTCTATGATTGTGGATTATGTGCTGGAATATTTTAAAGACGACAAAGAATTCGAAAAAAAGATATATCGCACGCTTATTTTTACAAGAAAACTGACTGGGACAGAAATTTGTCTTTTATTATTTGAGCAAGGTGTGTTAGAATATAAGGAAGAAGACGTTACAAGATTAAAAAATGGAAGAATCTCCGCTTACAGTTTTATGATGGAGAAATTAAGAAACCTTGAGATTACGCCGGGGCAGCTTGCCTTAGAACCCTGCAGCGGCTCCATTGTTATCACAAGCACGAAGACAGGGGAAGTGCTTGCTATGGTGACATATCCATCCTATGATAATAATATGCTCGCAAATAAGATTGATTACAATTATTATTCAAAATTGCTGGGAGATAATTCCAGACCGTTGATCAATCGCCCGACACAGCAGAGAACAACGACCGGTTCGACATTTAAACCTCTGATGTCATTTGTTGGTTTTGGGGAAAATGTGATTACGACCACATCAAGAATCCAAGATCGGGGCGTTTTTCAGGAGGTGGAACCGTCACCGAGATGCTGGAAATATCCGGGTACGCACGGCTCCATCAATGTCTCGGATGCGATCAGACATTCCTGTAATTATTTTTATTACACCATAGGCTACAATCTCGCGCTTGATTCGAGGGGAAACTACAATGATGCGAAAGGGATTTCTACCATCCAGAAATATGCGGCGATGTTCGGGCTTTCCGAAACCTCGGGTGTTGAAGTCTACGAGGATGTTCCGGAGATCTCAAACCGCGACGCTGTGCGCACGGCGATCGGCTACTATCATAATTTCGCGCCGGTTCAGATTGCCAAATATATCACGACTGTGGCAAACAGTGGCACCTGCTATAATTTAACGCTTCTTGACCGCGTGATGGATCGGGACGGGAGTATGGTCTATCACAACGAGCCAGATATCTACAATGAAATTGCGATATTTTCCACGGCGCAGTGGCGTGCAGTCCAGCTTGGAATGTACAATGTGGTCAATACTGCATCGAACTCTCTAAACCGTCTCTACGGCGATCTTGGCGTTAAGGTGGCGGGAAAGACTGGTACAGCACAGGTAAGCACCACACATCCAAACAACGCGCTTTTTGTTTCTTACGCACCATATGAAAACCCGGAAATCAGCGTTGTGATTGTTATTCCGAATGGGTATTCGTCAGCAAATGCGGCATATGTCGGTCGCGAAGTTATGGGGTTATACTTTAATGGCGAGAATAAGGAAGCACTGCTTTCTGGAGAAGTCAAAGCGGGAAATGCAACAACCATTCACATTTCGGATTAAAAAGGGTAATATATAAGCAAATGGAGGAGGTACGCTATGGAAAATCCTGTTGTGATAAAGGGGAACAAACACGGAATTACGGTATTTCTTGATGCAAAGCTTGATTTTGAAACATTAAAAAAATTCGTCGCGGAAAAGTTTAGGGATTCCTCAAAATTTTTGGGTGAGGCTCCGGTAATTTTGGGATTTGAGGGGCGGCCGCTTTTGCCGGAACAGGAAGTGGAGATGCTCGATATCATCAATGCAAACTGTGATCTGAAAGTGATTATGATTGACGATCACGACACGGAGCGCGAGGAGCGATACAAAAAGCAGCTCGATGAGGTTTTGATGGAGATCGACCGCGCGCAGGGTTCTTTCTACAAAGGAAATCTGCGCTCCGGACAGGAAGTGTTTTTTGAAAAGAGCGTGGTGGTCTTGGGTGACGTACATCCGGGAGCCTCCGTTGTTTCAAAAGGTAACGTCGTTATCCTGGGAGCGTTAAAAGGTCAAGTGGCAGCAGGTGCTTATGAAAATGAGAATGCCTTTGTTTTCGCGACCGATATGTCACCAGTGATGATACAGATTGCTAATGTGCGCGCGCGCTGCTCGGACGAGCCGGAGAAAAATAAGGAGAAAGGCATGAAATTAGCATTTCTTGAGGAAGGGCGAATCTGTCTTGAACCGTTGAGTAAAAAGATTTGGAATGATATCAGATTATAAGGAGGAAAGTGAGACGATGGGCGAAGTAATCGTTATAACATCAGGAAAGGGCGGTGTTGGCAAGACGACCACAACCGCAAATGTTGGAACTGGTCTTGCAAAACTTGAGAGGAAAGTAGTGCTGATTGACACTGATATCGGACTCCGTAATCTGGATGTTGTGATGGGGCTTGAGAACCGTATTGTATTTAATTTAGTCGATGTGATTGAGGGAACCTGCCGGATCAAGCAGGCCCTCATCAAGGATAAACGCTATCCGAATTTATATCTGCTTCCGGCGGCGCAGTCTAAAGATAAGACCGCGGTCAACCCTGAGCAGATGAAAAAACTCTGCGATGAGCTGCGGGATGAGTTTGACTACATACTGATGGACTGCCCAGCGGGGATTGAGCAGGGCTTTCAGAATGCGATCGCAGGCGCAGACCGAGCAATTGTTGTCACGACACCGGAAGTTTCTGCTGTGCGCGATGCGGATCGTATTATCGGGCTTTTGGAGGCACATGAGATGAAACACACACATCTTTTGGTCAACCGTCTGCGCATGGATATGGTAAAGCGGGGCGACATGATGTCGAGTGACGATGTTGTCGAGGTGTTGGCGATCGATCTGATTGGCGTTGTTCCGGATGATGAGAATATTGTTATCTCGACCAATCAGGGAGAGCCGCTTGTGGGCAATGACACGATGGCGGGCAGGGCATATATGAATATTTGCCACCGTCTGCTAGGGGAGGATGTGCCGTATCTGGATTTAAATATAAAGAAAGGGTTTTTGAGCAAACTGTTTGGCAAAAATTAAAAGGAGGATATTATTATGGGATTTGATTTTTTCAAAAAGAAATCCTCCGGGGATATGGCAAAAAAAAGATTACAGTTTGTACTTTCTGCAGATCGGGCGGGTTGTACACCGGAAGTAATGGAATGTATTAAAAATGATATCATTGAAGTCCTAAGCAAATATGTTGAGATTGACACGGACGGGCTTGATATCAAAGTAAATCAAGTAGATAATGAGAACAGCAACGGCGGGCCTTCGCTCTTTGCAAATATACCAATCAAAGGGATGCGGCATATCAATTAAGGGAATGCTATATGTTTAAAAAGATATTTAATTTCAAGGAATACAATTTCAGACATTATCATATGTCCATTCTTCTGGCAGCGTTTTTATTAAGTTTCATTGGACTAACGATAATGGAAGTCGTGCAGGAGCCGGAGGACAGGCTGTATGAAAAACAGATTATCGGGCTGGTTATCGGACTGATTGCTGCTTTTTGTGTTTCACTTGCAGATTACCATTTTGTATGTAAGTTTTATATACTTTTTTACATTATCAATATGGGATTACTGCTCTATACAAAATTTAAGGGAAAAAGTTATCATCAGGCGAAACGCTGGATTATTATTGGCGGGGATAACGGGATCACATTGATGCCCTCTGAGCTGACGAAGGTGTTCTTGATTCTTTTTATTGCCGCGATGTTTGCACGCTTTTACAAAAAGATTGACAAATTTTATTTCCTTGTAATTATGTGTATTTTAGTGGCACCGCCACTGTATCTGGTAATGGAGCAGCCGGATCTCTCGACGACCATCGCAATGCTTGTAATGTTTGCCGGCATGGTATTTCTATCGGGGATCACATACAAGATTATTATTCCGGTGCTAGCGGTTGCGATCCCTGCGTGCATCGCGCTCTGGTGGTATATTCAGCAGGATTTTCAGGTTCTTTTGCACACTTATCAGCAAAACCGGATTCTCGCGCTGAAAAATCCTGATCTCTATCCGGATTTAATGTACCAGCAAAACAATGCGGCTATTGCTATCCATTCGGGAGGGCTTGCGGGAAAGATGATGACGGACAGTACCGGAGCTACCTGGAAGTGCAAGGGGCTTGCGGCGATCGAGAGCGATTTTATCTACACGGCGTTTGCGGAAGCTTACGGATTTATCGGGTGCTGCGTTGTGATTGGGCTTATGGCCTATTTTGTATTCCGCGCATTCCAGACGGCAAGGCACGCGAGGGATTATCTTGGAATGCTGATTGCCGGGGGAATTGGAACATTGATTGGAAGCCAGACATTTATTCATATCTGTGTGAATACATCCCTGTTTCCGAATACGGGAATTCCGCTGCCCTACGCGAGTTCGGGTCTAAGTTCCCTGCTTGGCAATTATCTGATGGTGGGGCTTTTATTAAATATTGGTTTGCAGACAAAGAAAAAAGAGAAGGAAGAAGATCTTGTATCCTTATAGGGGATTTTACTTAAAAAGGATACTTTAATATTGACGTTATGGCATGGACAGAAAGGGAGGGTTTACATGAACATCGGAATGATTGCACATGATGCCAAAAAGAAATTGATGCAAAATTTTTGTATTGCATATCGGGCGATTCTCGCCAAAAATGAGGTTTATGCAACGGGTACAACGGGGCGTTTGATCGAGGAGGTGACCAATTTAAATATCCACAAATATCTGGCTGGACATCTGGGAGGGGAACAGCAGATGGGAGCGCAGATTGAACACAATGAGATCGATCTTGTTATTTTCCTGCGCGATCCGCTCACACAAAAATCCCACGAGCCGGATGTCAACAATGTGGTAAAACTTTGCGATATGCACAATATTCCGCTGGCAACAAATCTTGCCACGGCGGAACTTTTAATCAAAGCACTTGACCGCGGCGACCTTGAATGGAGGGAGGCATACCGTTAGAAAATATGAAAAAATTTCCAAAATATAGAAAAAGAACATGGCAGGTTGTTTCTTTTGTCGTGCTCTTTTCTTTTCTATTTACTGGCTGTGCAAAAGAAACTTCCCCGATGCCTATATTGAGAAAAGCCTCAGAAAATCTTTCCTTAAATATACAAAAGATGTACCGGAGTGAGGTTTACGGTGTGCAGATAGATCTTTCATTTCCTGCGGCAGCGCGCCCCGTTCCGGGAGTGACAGATGCAGCGGGAAAAACTGGCGAGTCCGGCGACAGCGTGGAACTTTCCGCCAAGGCGGCGTTTTTGTTTGATCTTACAGACGGGAGAGTTCTGTATGAGAAAAACTGTTATGAAAAGATCTATCCGGCAAGTACCACCAAGCTTTTAACTGCATATTTTTTGCTTTCTTATATGAAGGAACATGGGATACAGTCAAGTGATACTTACGTGATCCGTGCAGATAATTGCGGGATCACGCGCGTGGGCGCGAAATTGTTCGGTTTCCAAAAAGGTGATACCGTCACATTGGATCTTTTGTTAAACGCGCTGCTGGTCTACTCGGCAAATGATGCCGCAGTTGCCATTATCGAGTATATTGCTGCGCGTGAGGGCGCATCTTACGAGGACACCTTAGAGCGGATGAATGACACAGCCGCGCGGCTTGGTGCGACGCATACAAATTTTACCAATCCGCATGGGCTGCATGAATTGGAACATAAAACCACCGCCTATGACCTCTATCTGATTTTTGCCGCCTGTATGAATCATCTGGAATTTATGCCGATCGTTGGGCAGCCTTCCTATCTTGCCTCCTATACTGGGGCGGACGGAACGGCAAAAGAACAGATCCTTGAGGCGACCAACCAATATTTTTTAAACCTTTACACGCCTCCAAAAGGCGTTGTCGTTCTGGGGGGAAAAACGGGAAGTACCGCCGCCGCCGGCGATTGTTTTATCACGCTAAGTAGTTTTGGGGAGAGAACGTACCTCTCCGCCATCTTTGGGGCAGAGACCTACGAGGAGCTTTACGAGCAAATGAATCGCCTGCTTGAGCTGGAATGTTCGGATTATTTTTAGGAAAAAGAGGGTTTTTTGCAAATTCTTATTGAGTTTTTTCTGTATCTATACTATAATATAAATATACAAAGTAAGTCCCGAAAATCAAGGGCGAAAATTAATCTAGGAAAGGAAAAGCTATTAGTTTTTAGTAGCAGGATTTTAAGATGATACAGATTATTGCAGGTGAAAAGGGCAAGGGTAAAACCAAGATTCTTTTGGACAAGGTGAACGCAGATGTCATTGAGGCAAAGGGCAGCATCGTGTACTTGGACAAGAGTACGAAACATATGTACGAGCTGAGCAACAAGGTTCGTCTGATCAATGTACATGATTACTGTGTGGAAAATGCAAAGGAATTTATTGGGTTTATCTGTGGTATTATCTCACAGGATCACGATCTGGAGAAAGTGTACCTCGACAGCTTTTTAAAGGTGGCTTGTACTGCGGATGATGAGATTGTCCCGGTTCTTGAGAAGCTTGAGATGCTCTCTAATAAGTTTGAGATTGATTTTGTGATCAGCATCTCGAAGAATGCGGATGAGTTATTAGAGGGAGCGAAGAAATTTGTGACCGTTGCTCTGTAGTGGGAACTTGCAAAAGGAAAGAAGGTGTGCAAAACCACACCTTCTTTCCTTTTGCAATTCGCAGCTTATTCCTCTTACATATCGGTTTTTAAACGGCCAAAATAGCTGAACCCGTAGATGGCTGCAATTCCGACAAGGGCGTAAATAATACGGGAAACCATCGACATATTTCCAAAGATTACCCGGACAAGGTCAAAGCTGAAGAAACCAATCAGCCCCCAGTTGATTGCCCCGATTAAAATAAGGATAAGTGCTATGACATCGACTACTTTCATAATAAACCTCCATTCCCTCGCTGTATCTACTGTGACTAATCGATCAAGCTGTGTTTATTATGTCTTAAAATGCAGAAAATATACCTAAGTTTTTTAAAATTTTCTCTTTCAAAGAGCGAAGTTTTTGTGTATAATAGATACGACTATCAGACAGAGAAGAAATACATAGAATAAAACAGGGTTACCGGGCAGGAAAGGATCGGAATTTGAGTAAGCCAAGAAGACCGAAAAAAGTTGTAAAATTTAGGAAACGAAAAAAAATCAATATTGGAACTCTTATCTTTTTGATGATTGCGGCATACGTCGTCTTGTTTGTTGTCTATTCCACCAAGAAAACACCAATGTCCATCTATGAGGTGGTAGAGGAGAATCTTTTCCGCGATATGACAGTGACGGGGGTGATTACCAGGGAGGAAACACTCTACTATACGCCAGAATCGGGATATGTGAATTACTATCTGCGCGCAGGCAGCCGCGTCAAAAAAAATGCTTCGGTGTATTCTTTAGACGCGAATCGCTCAGTATACGATATGCTTGGCGGAACGGGCGAGATCACGTTGACCGCGCAGGATATCGCAGAGGTAAAGCGTGTAATTTCCAATTTTCAGGGAAGATATACGACAACAAACTTTTCTTCCGTCTACGATTTGAAGGAGGATCTGACTATTAAAGTGGGGGAGATCTCTGACAATAATCTCCTTGACCAGATGCAGGATCTGGTGGATTCCACGGGAATTCCAAATGGATTTCGCTTTGTTTCCGCAGAGCGATCTGGGGTGGTAAGTTATACAAGTGATTCGTTAGATGGTCTGACGACAGAGTCCGTCAATTCTTCCACTTTTTCCCAGGAGGAATTTACCTCAACTTCCCTGCGCTCCAGCAAGCAATATATGGCAGGAGAGCCGGTGTACAAACTGATTTCCTCGGATACCTGGCAGATTGTATGTCCGGTGAGCATAGAGCAGTATATGGAGTTAAAAGATCGGACAAACCTAAAATTCATGGTAAAAAAGGATGATTTTCGTTTTCGTGCGCCTGTGGAATTCGCGTTGCGCGGCAGCGATTACTATATGGTGCTTACGCTTTCGCGCTACGGGACAAATTATCTAAATGACCGCTTTTTGGAACTTGAGATTCTGCTCTCGGAGGATAAGGGATTAAAGATACCGAAAACCGCCGTTACCACCAAGGAATTTTTCCTGATTCCCCTTAGGTATTTTACCGTCGGCGGCGATTCCAACGATACTGGACTTTATACGGTAAGTTATAGTGCGCAGACGGGGGAGCCGGAATATCAGTTTGCCGCTGCGGAAATCTATTACCAAGATGAGGAGTTTGCCTATGTGGATAAGGAATCTTTCCTCCCGCAGACTACTATTTATTGCTCGGACACACAAGAAACCATGCCGCTTGCTCAGATCGCAGCACTTGAGGGGGTCTATCAGGTCAATCGCGGCTATGCGGTATTCAGACGAATTGAGCGCGTTAACGAAAGCGGGGATTATGTGGTGGTCGCGAAGGGCACTTCAAGGGGGCTTTCAGCGTATGATCACATTGCCTTAAACGCGGAGAATGTGGTGGACGAATCTATTATCTATTAAGTGTGCGGGGGAGGGGAAATATATTAAAGAAAGGACAGCGATAATTTTGGAGAGCAGGATTGCGGAAAATATTGAGCGGGTGAGAGAGCGCGTAGCTGCAGCAGCAAAACGCGTGGGCAGAGATCCAAAAGAGGTGACTCTTATTGCGGTGAGCAAGACCAAGCCGGTAGAAATGCTTTCTGCCGCTTATATGGCGGGAGAACGTCAGTTCGGGGAAAATAAGGTACAGGAACTCTGCGCAAAATTTCCGGTTATGCCAAAAGATACGGTATGGCATATGATTGGGCATTTGCAGACAAACAAGGTCAGACAGGTGATTGACAAAGCTGCGCTGATTCATTCTGTTGACAATATAAAGCTTGCACAAGTGATCCAGAGTGAGGCAGAAAAGAAAGAACGAATCTGTAATGTGCTTCTTGAAGTGAATATTGCGGGGGAGGATTCAAAGTATGGTCTCCCGCTAGGAGAAGTGGAAAGATTTGTAAGGGAAATTGCAGGATTCGACCGGATTCGTATCTGCGGACTGATGACTGTCGCCCCATTTACCGAAAATCCGGAAGAAAACAGAGAATATTTTCGTCAAATGAAGCGATTAGCTGTTGACATCTCCGCAAAAAACATTGATAATGTCAGTATGAAGGTTTTGTCAATGGGAATGACTGGGGATTATGAGGTTGCGGTGGAGGAGGGGGCGACAATGATTCGCATCGGAACCGGAATCTTCGGTGAGAGGGAATATAATATAAAGGAGTGATCACATGGCAAATCTTATCAGGAATTTCATTGATTCGCTGCATCTTTCAGATGACGATGATACGGATGATGAATATGAAGAGTATTTGATGGAGACAAGTGAGAAGGAACGGCAGCGCGAGGAAAAGCGTTTTGACAGAGGACGGCGTTTTGCGCAGGAGGACGAGGATGAGGAGCCGGATTATCGCCAAAACACCTCCAATTTTGCCGACTTAAAGAGGGAGCGCAGCACACGCGCGGAGAAGGAGAAACCGCAGCCGTCAAAAAAAGTGGTGCCGTTTCGCGGGAGCGGCAGTTTTAGCAGCGCGATGGGTATTGAGGTGATGAAGCCGACTTCGTTTGAAGATTCCCAGGATATCTGTGATGTATTGCTTGCAGGGAAATCCACAATTATCAACCTTGAGGGGTTCAATGTGGAGTCCGCGCAGCGCGTGATGGATTTTGTTTCCGGTGCAGTCTATGCGGCAAACGGAAAATTGCGTCAGATTTCAAAGTACATATTTATTATATCTCCAGAAAGCGTTGATATTACGGGAGACTATCTGGATATTATCAGGCAGTCCAGCTATGATTTTGAAGTGCCAACGCTTGGCAAGAGTTAAATTATGGATGAAAAAAAGGATGAGCTGATTTTTGTCAGACATATTGGGGAGCTGGCAAAATCAGCTTATTATAAGGGGATCAATGTATACTCAAATTTTTGCGGACTGAAAGAGCAGGGGCTTATCCTGCGCGAGTCCTTTCCTGTTCCGTATTCTTTTTATGGGGGATTTTCGGATGCGGATCGGGTGAAGATAGGCTTTCACGGGGGAGTTTCCGGCAGCGGAAAAATCGCGCCGGATGATTTTATTGAGGATTATCCGCTCGGTATGATCAAGATAAGTCCTCTAAATGCAAAGTTTGCTGAGGAATTAACTCATAGGGACTATCTTGGTGCGATCTTAAATCTTGGGATCGACCGCAGCATGACGGGGGATATCCTTCCTGCTTCTGATGCGGTTTATCTCTGCTGTGATGAAATGATCGCCAGCTTTTTATGTGAAAATTTAACGCGGGTTCGCCATACCAGCGTACAGGCTGTCCTTGCAGAAGAAATGGATGATAAGGTAAAGCGTTCCTATGAGCAGATCTTAGCCAATGTCGCTTCCCTGCGCCTTGACGCTGTGGTGGGTGCTGCATTTCATACGGCGAGAAGCAGTGTTGCGGGGATGATTTCCAGCGGGAAGGTGATGGTGAACGGGCGGGAAATTTTACAGGGGAGTTCCCCATTAAAGGAGGGGGACATTGTTTCTGTTCGTGGATTTGGAAAATTTCGCTATGTTCGCGAGAGCGGGACAACAAAAAAAGGGCGTTTTAATATAATTTTGGAAAAATACCGCTAAATTACGGCTTGGAACGAACGGACAAACGGCAAAGAAGAGGAGGAAATTATGCTTACACCGGTGGAATTGCAAAACAAGACGTTTAAATCCGGCGGACTTGGTTATGATAAAAAGGATGTGGAACAATTTTTTCGCGAAGTGACGGATGAGTATGCGCGCCTCTACAGTGAAAATATTGATTTAAAGGATCGGGTGGATGCCCTAAACGAGGTGTTGCAGCGTTATAAGACTTTGGAGGGCACTCTGCAAAAAGCGTTGGTTTTGGCGCAGAAAACTGCGGAGGACACTACGCAGGCAGCATTAAAAAACGCCAGAAATATTGAGAAAGAAGCACAGTTAAAATCCCAGATTCTTATGGCGGATGCCAAGAATGAGCTGGAGCGCGTACATACCCAGACTTTGACACTAATGCAGCAGTTTGAAAAATATAAGGCACAATTTAAAAGTCTTGCCGCTGCACAGATTGAACTTTTGGATAGTGAAAGTTACTCTTTAAATGCGGACAAACTGGAAGCTTCTATGGATACAAGCTATATGATATCGCGCGGGGAGGAGAGAAAAGAGTCCGTAGATTCTATGGATTTTTCGGATGGTCTGCCTGAGTTTGGCGGTCTGCGCGCTCCGGTGGAGAGAGTGCAGGAGAGGGAGAAGGAGAAAGGCAAACGTCCAGCTCGGGGAGAAGAAGTATCTGTAAGGATGCAGGAAGCTTTAAATGAGAGGAGTGCCCGGGACGAACTAAAGAATGCAGATCGAACGAGCAGTTTTAGCGGAGGAAGACCGGAGCGAAAGCAGGCAGAAAAGATTACCTTGGAGAAAAGTGCAGCGGATCAGCGGATGGGAAAGCGTGAGGAGATAAAAAATCAGCCACAGACAGGGGCAGCGGAGCCATCTGCAAATAAGAGCGAGGGAGGATCGTATTGGCCGGATGGGAGATTTCCAGGCAGAGCCATTGCAAAATCTGTCGCTTTTGATACGAAAGTAAAGCCAGCACCAACAGAAGATACGGATTCACAGGAGAATGAAGATCCGGATGGATTTGACTTTATTGATCTATAATTTGCATAGGAGGAATGTATGTTACAAAAATTGGAAGTTCGTTACAATGAGAATAGTTACGATATTTTGCTAAAACAGGACTATAGCGGGCTGACCACACGCGCGAGAGCGATGAATCTGTCAAACCGCAAAGTCTGTGTGGTGACGGATACTAATATCGCGCCGCATCATGCGGCTGATGTGGTAAAATCTTTGGAAGGTGCAGCAGAAAAAGTAGTGGTTTATTCTTTTCCTGCGGGAGAAGCAAGCAAGAATCTGGATACTGTTGCAGGATTGTACGAATTTTTAATCCGGGAAGGATTTGACCGCAATGATGTTTTGGCGGCACTTGGCGGCGGTGTGGTGGGCGATCTGACCGGTTTTACGGCGGCGACCTATCTGCGCGGCATTCGTTTTTTCCAGCTTCCGACCTCCCTTTTGTCCATGGTTGATTCAAGCATCGGCGGAAAGACAGGAGTGGATTTTAGAGCGTACAAGAATATGGTGGGTGCTTTTTATATGCCGGAGTTTGTCTATATCAATACTTCGGTGCTTAAGACGCTTCCAGAGAGGGAGTATCGCTCTGGATTTGGTGAGATTATCAAGCATGGATTGATTCGGGATAATGCGTTTTATGCTTGGCTAGTAGAGAATCGCGAAAAACTTATAGCAATTGACCTCGATTTGGTTACGGAGATGGTATATCGAAGCCTCCTGATAAAGAAAGAAGTTGTGGAGCGCGATCCAAAGGAAAAAGGAGAGCGCGCGCTGTTAAATTTCGGACATACGCTAGGGCACGCCGTCGAAAAGTTAAAGAATTTTTCTCTGCTGCACGGAGAGTGTGTCTGCATTGGGATGGCAGCAGCACTCTGGATTTCCTCTGCGAGGGGGAATTTTTCGGCAGCAGTCAGGGATGAAATTTTAAAAGATATCGCCGCGTTTTTTCTGCCTGTTTCGGTGGGAGGGCTTAGCGGTTTGGAACTGGTGGCAGCAGCACAAAAGGATAAGAAAATGGATGCTGGACAGATTAAATTTATCTTGTTAAAAGAGATTGGAAAAGCCTATATTGATATAACAGTAACGAAACAGGAGATGGAACAAGCCTGTGAATTTATTCTGGAGAGAGAATGATGAAGAAAATAGCAGAAAAACGTATTGTTCATTTGATTCTTCTTCTCCTCCTAGTCGGGATAGATCAGATTACAAAGATATGGGCAAGAAGTGCTTTAAAGGGAAAGGAAGACATCACTGTACTTCCAAATCTTTTAAGTTTTTCTTATCTGGAAAACCGCGGTGCCGTCTGGGGAATCTTTCAGAATAAAACCGTATTTTTGATTTTGCTTACGGCGATTATTTTTTTGGTTGTTCTATTTATCTATTTTAGGCTGCCAAAAAGTTCACGGTACAATCCCGCAAGGCTTTTACTGGTCTTTATTGCAGCGGGAGGTCTTGGCAATATTATTGACCGCGTTATCTTTGGCTATGTGACTGACTTTATCCGTTTTGATTTTATTGAATTTCCAATTTTCAACGTGGCGGATATGTATATTACCGTCTGCGAAGTAATCGCGCTGATCCTGCTTTTTTTCGTATATCGGACGGATTTAGACGAGAAAGAAGAGAAGAAATAGAGTGCGTTTTGGAGGAGTAATCCGATGGAATATCCAGATTTTGACGGGGAAGCCTTTGAACTTGTGGTGGAAAAAGAATATGACGGCTGGCGGGTGGACAAGCTGATCTCCCAATACCGGGAAGATCTCTCCCGCTCATATATCCAAAAACTGATTGAGGAGGGCAGGGTTCTTGTCGGGGGAAAAAAAGTAAAAACTGGATTTAAAGTGAGCAGTAATTCACAGATTCAAGTATATTTGCCCCCGCTAAAGGAACTTCTTGTCGAGCCGGAAAATATTCCGCTTGATATTCTCTATGAGGATGAGGATGTGATCCTGATCAACAAGGGCAAAGACATGGTGGTGCATCCTGCCGCCGGACATTACAGCGGCACGTTGGTCAACGCGCTGCTCTATCACTGCAAGGGAAAGTTATCCGGAATTAACGGCGTGCTGCGCCCTGGAATTGTACATCGCATTGACCGCAATACCACCGGAGTGATTGTGGCCTGCAAAAATGACCGGGCACACCAGGCACTCTCGGAACAATTAAAACTTCATTCCATTACAAGAAAATACAACGCGCTTGTCCATGAGAGTTTTAAAGAAAAAAACGGGCGGGTTGAGGGTGCGATCGGTCGTCACCCGATTGACCGCAAGAAAATGGCAATCAATGAGAAAAACGGAAAACCAGCCATAACCCATTATACGGTATTGGAAAATTTCGGAAAAAAATATGCCCATATTGAGTGCCAGTTAGAAACTGGACGAACTCATCAAATTCGGGTTCATATGGCATCAATAAATCATCCGCTCCTAGGCGATGAAGTCTATGGGAGGGCAAAATCTCCGTTTTCTCTGGAGGGACAGGCACTGCACGCCAGAGTCTTGGGGTTCCTGCATCCGACCACAAAAAATTATATGGAGTTTGAGGCACCGCTGCCGGAATATTTTTCCGCATTAATTTCGCAGCTGCGAAGGATGGAGCAGGGGGAAAGAAAATGAAGCGAAATCTTATTGAAAAGCTGTTGGACTGGAAGCAGAAAAAACAATTCACCCCCCTGTTTCTTTCCGGGATGCGCGGGTGTGGAAAAACCTACCTGGCAATGGAATTTGCAAAATCCTTTTATGAAGGAATGCTCTATTTAAATTTTGAACAGAAGAATGCGCAGGGAATGGCACTGCTTGCTGAGGTAGGGCAGTTTCATACCATGGAGGATTTTGCGGCGTGCATCTGCCGCATTTTTGATCTTCCCAAAGAATATCTTGCACATTTTTTGATTATTTTAGACGAGGCATATGAGGAGAGGGCAGTGTGGGACTTTATTGTTTCCGCCGCTGCCGACTGCGCAAAACTGCCTTCCTGCGATGCGGCGGAACAAACAAGAGTTTTCAGCCAAAAGGGCGGGGGAAATCTGCTGGTTTTATCCAGCCGAATGCCCAAGTTACCAAAAGAATTTTCTCAGCTTGTACTCTATCCGCTCCAGTTTGACGAATTTCTTTCCGCCATAGGCGAAGAATGGTACAGCGAGGTAATCCGGGGACATTTTGAGACAAATCACCGAATTCCCGGAATTGTCCACGGGGAGTTAAGTGATCGCTTTGAAGATTATTTGTGTACCGGAGGAATGCCAGCCGCAATAAATGAGTATCTTTGTTTTGAGCGGACGGATAATCTGCCAGAGATACATCAGGCGTATCTCGGTCATATCCTCCACAAGATCAGAAAACAGTACGGGGAGGGAGAAGCACTAAAAATGCGCCAGGTTCTTGAGGTACTTCCCGCACAGCTAAATAAAAACAATCCCAAATTTCAGTACCGCTTAATTCGACGCGGAGCAACACAGGCACTTTTTCTTGGAGCCATAAAGGAATTAGCTAAGGCACGCTTGATCTTACTTTGTACAAGGGAGGATAAGAAAGAATTGTTTCGGGCTTTTCCTGCGGATTCTTCTTTGCTATACGCGCTGGCAGGAGAGTGGAAGGGGGGAAAACTTTCTCTTCGCCGTTCACTTTTGGAATCCTATATCATGCAAACCCTTTGCTGCTGCGGCTATCAGCCTGTCTTTTGGGAATCCCCCTCGCAGGCGCGCATTGATTTTATAATTGAGATGGGCGGTGTTAATATCCCGGTAGAATTAAAAATTGAGGGAAATTTACATTCAAAAAGTATTGGTATCTACCGGGCATCCCATGAAATTCCGTATTCTTTTCGAATTTGTACACATAATTTTGATTTTTCAAATCAAGTGAGAACAATCCCTTATTATGCGGCATTCTGCATGGGATAGTCCCTTTTGTACGCGAATTTTTTTCCTTTTGATCAGGTAGAATCACAAAACTAATAGTTGCCATAAATTCGATTTTCTGTTATAATTATGGTAATTTATGTTACGATTCTATTACAGGAATATGACAAAAAATGAAATCGAAAGAGAACAATTCAAAGAGGGGTTTTGAGAACAATGGCCGATATTAAATTGCATGAAGGAGAATTGAATATTATGGAGCTGTTATGGTCAAATAAGTCCTTGGCGGCAAAAGATATTGCGAAAATAATTAAAGATTATGTGGGCTGGGAGAAAAATACGACCTATACTGTGATCAAGCGTCTGGTGGAAAAAGGAGCGATCAAGCGGGAAGATCCCGGTTTTATCTGCAGAGCAATCATCTCTAAGCGCGCAATTCAGTTCTCGGAGACCGAAGTCCTTTTAGATAAACTTTACAGCGGTTCTCTAATCAAATTTTTTGTTGACTATCTGGAAAATCAGGTTCTAAGTTCGGAGGAAATAGGAGAGTTGCAAAAAATTGTCAATGATTATCACAATAAAAACTCAAAAATTTAAAGGAAAGGATTTTTTAACTTATGCCAGCAATAACAAAAATCACTGGAAAAATGAAATATCCCAAATTTTTAAAAGAAGGTGGAGTGATCGGCTGTGTCGCTCCATCTTTTGGCTGTAATATTGAGCCTTACCACTCCGCATTTTTGCACGCCTGCAACCGATTTACCCGGATGGGGTACGGACTGGATCTCGGTTTGAATTGTTTTGCGGGGGACGGGATCGGAATCAGCAGTACACCGCAAAGTTGCGGGGAGGAACTGACAAATTATTATTCATCATATAAAAATGATATTTTGCTTTCCTGCGGCGGCGGAGAACTGATGTGTGAGGCACTGGATTATGTTGATTTTGAACGTCTGGAAACGGCAATACCAAAATGGTATGTAGGTTATTCGGACAATACCAATTTTACTTTTTTATTGACCACAATTTTAGAAACTTCTTCCATCTACGCGCCATGCGCGCCGACCTTTGGGATGGAGCCATGGCATGAGAGCATAGAGGATCTATGGGCACTTCTTCATGGAAAAAAATTACAATTTAAGGGATATCCGCTCTGGGAAAAAGAATCATTAAAAACTCCTGAACAGCCTTTGATTCCTTACCATGTGACGGAACCGCGAGTCCTGCGGATTTTTTCGGATGGTGAAAAGGAGGACGAGATTTTTATGGAGGGTCGTCTTCTTGGTGGCTGTATGGACTGTCTGGTCAATTTGCTTGGGACAAACTACGATAATGTGTCAAATTATATTAAAGCTTATCAAAACGACGGATTTCTCTGGTTTTTGGAGTCCTGTGACTTAAATGTATTTGGTATTCGCCGCGCAATTTGGCAGATGGAACATGCGGGGTGGTTTGAGCATATCAGAGGAGTCCTGATTGGTCGTCCGTATTGTTTTGGACAGGAATCCATGGGGTTAGATCAGTATCATGCCGTGGTGGATCTGCTTGGAAAATACCATGTGCCAATTATTATGGATATGGATTTCGGACATTTGCCTCCGGCAATGCCGATGATCTGCGGTGCGTATGCAGCGGTACGGGCTAAAGGAAACGAGGTAAAAATAGAATATCAATTGAAATAATAAAAGTACTTTTTTAGGTTTAAAATATAGATTATTAGTTTAATAAATTGGAAAAATCAGGGAGATCTTTACCATTATTTCGTAAAACCTGAGTTTAGCGAAATAATAAAGTACGCTCTGCCCAGAGTAAATCTCCCTGATTTTTCTTCTATTTTTACAAGAACAAGGAATCTCTCTATTCTCGATTTATTTTTTTCATGGAGGAACAACTTTTGAAAAATTTAACTTACTCCCAGCAGATAAATCAAAAAAATATTTTAAAATTGCGGGAACTTCGCGGTGAACTGCCAAAATTCCTCAGCTCCTATTTTATCGGTGTGGATCATGTTCTAGCCAGCCGCACAAAAATTGCATATGCCATTGATTTAAAGACGTTTTTCGAGTATATCAAAGCGTCAAATCCGGTTTATCGCGACAAAAAGATTTGCGATTTTGAACTTGACTGCCTTTCCTCTCTCACCTTCACAGATATGAATGAATATATGGAATACCTAAAATTTTACCGGACGGCGGAGGGTAAAATGGTCACAAACAATGAGCGCGCAATCAAAAGAAAAATGGCAGCTGTCCGCTCAATGTATAATTTTTTTCACAAATCAGAGGCGATCTTTGTAAATCCCGCCGCACAGGTTGATATGCCAAGACTTCACGACAAAGCGATTGTCCGTTTGGATGTAAATGAAATTGCAGATCTTTTGGATGCAGTGGAGTCTGGAAATACCCTCTCCGATGCCCAGCGGCGTTTTCATGAAAAAAATAAAAGGCGTGATTTAGCTCTATTAACCTTAATGCTTGGAACGGGAATTCGCGTGTCGGAATGTGTGGGGCTGGATCTAATCGATCTTGATTTTAATAACGACCGGATTAAGATTGTGCGAAAAGGCGGATACGAAGCCTTTGTCTATTTTGGGGATGAAGTGCGCGAGGCACTAGAAGCTTACCTTGAGGAGCGCGAAGAAATTAAAGAGATTGTGCCAGGACATGAAAATGCCTTGTTTCTCTCCTCTCGAAAACAGCGGATCACAGTGCGCAGCGTGGAAAATTTAGTAAAAAAATATGCGCGGACAATTACCGTAATGAAAAATATCACGCCGCATAAATTGAGAAGTACTTACGGCACTGCCCTCTATCAGCAAACGGGCGATATCTATTTAGTCGCGGATGTTCTCGGTCATAAAGATGTTAATACCACGAGAAAACATTATGCGGCAATTGAGGAAGAACGCCGTCGCACGGCAAAAGATAAAGTAATACTGCGGAAGGATAAATGATTCCTTCCGCAGTATTATTGTTTTGACGTATTTTTAACGTCCTAAATCAAATTTATCACTTCTACTCCCCTGCCTTCAAAAGATTATCTTTGAAAATGGTTCCTGTGCTTCCCCTATCTTCCTGTCGGGTAATCCTTAAAGAATTGTACCACAGTATCATAAATGGTCTTGGCAGCTTTTTTCTGCGTCGCCGGTGTGGTAATAATCTTGCGGTCACTTGCATTTGTGATAAATGCCAACTCAATCAATACCGCAGGCATTCTGGTCTCACGAACCACAACAAAATCTTTTGCTATAATTCCCCGATTTTTCGTGCCAAGTGACTTCGAAAGATTTTCTGCCAGTGTAGTCGCCATCTGCTTTCCGGTAAGCCCCCCGCTTGTGGTACTTGTATTTAGGATAGAATAATATACGGAAGTCCCCGCGGCGGAAGTCGCAGAAGCCGCATTCATATGGAGGCTGATAAATATATCTGCTTCCACTCTGGAGGCAAAATCTGCGCGTTCATAGAGGTCAATCTTAACATCGCTTGTTCTGGTAAAATAAATCTTGATATTGGAGCCTTCAAAATATTCCTTGGTATATTGATTTAGTATTGTAAAATTGATATCTTTCTCGTTGTACCCTCCAGCGGCTGCTCCCGGATCGATCCCGCCATGTCCGGCATCAAGAACAACTATCTTATCGTAGATCTCGGAAGGATTTCCAAGATGAAGCGAGAATCCACCATTTTCTTTCGCCAGTTCGTAACCCTGAATGCGCGAGGTAGTTAAGATAATTTTTGTTCTTCCTCCCTCAAAATGCACAGAGATATCTTCTACTACAGGGTAAGGATTTCGAATTGCGTTTGATTGATAAAACGCTGTCTGATCTCCCGGCATAGAAAGAATAATCCTTCGATTCCAATACTGATCTTCAATCATAAGATCGGAGATATTCACCCCATCCGGCAGTGAGGCAAAAAGCCCCTGGCGCACCGGTCTTGTATTATCTGTATTGTTTCCCGGCTTGTTTTCTGTCTCTCCCAGATACATATACAAAGCATTACTTTCAGAAACAAAACGAAGCTTTGTATCCGATCTTGGCTTGTATAAAAGCTTGATCTGATTTGGATCAGTTTCTACCATATAGGCATGTTCAAAATAACTGCCAAACAATTCGTCTGGAAAAACTAAATTTCCCGCTGTATTGCAGGTATTATGAAAGTAGACCACATCATACCCATCTTCCGTCCCCATCGTATACTGGAACGCCTTAACCCCCTTAAAACGCATATATTGCCCCGTCTGATTTTTTCCAACTTCCAGACCAACTAAATAATTTGGAAAAATTGTAATGGAAAGTTCACAGCCGTCAGGGGTAAGATCCAAATTGTAGTATGGGAGCGTGTCAGAGAGATTCAGCGCGAAAGAAGCACTGTTTTTTGCAGAATCAGATTTTTGCAAAATCCGCGTTACAAGATTTCCTGACGGAAGCTTGTACTCCCTTGACATAGCGTAGGTATCACCGGCAGTTATCGTCAGGAGATTTTCTGTTAAAACGCTCTGCACCTGCCCGATTGGACGGTCAAATTTTAAAATGTACTGCTCACAGTAAAGTTCATCTAAATTTTGGGTGAGCCCCTGTAAGATGGCAGTATTTCCCGTGCTGCTTCGCGCAATGCTCGTCTTAGTATTGTCGAGAGTATTTTCAAATTCCAGATATCGCTGTGCATCCACAACAAAGGAATATTCTACCTGATCTGAGATCACAGGGGAAGGCTCTGACGGATAGACGGTCGGCTCCATCGTCTGCGGCAAAATGCCCACCTGATCTGTCGTGTGTATCTCAGAGGTCTTCGTCGCAGAATTCCAATTGTAATCAAATCCTAGATGTTCTGAGACAAAACGCCCCGGCACCATCATCTCTGCAATTCCGCTTATAAGATTAGTGACAAGGATCGGCGCGACACCACAGTCTAAATACTCTCCATTTCGATATGCGGCGGTGCTGTTTTCCTGCAAACTCAACACGATATCGCCAATCTCAAAGACAATCTCCCCCGTCGCCTTATCATAGGAATACTCCACATTCATCTGATTTTCGAATACCGTTTCCGCCCGAAGCATCGCTGTATTGTTGATCAAAATGCTTGGAAGTCCGGGAAGAGAAATTTCCTTTCCGTCAAAATTCACTCTTCCCGCCGTCCCCAGATAGGATACCTGCTTGTTATTGTAAGATAAGGTAAGCATATCCCTGATAATGGCAGTGGAAGAATCGGAATCCCAGCGGTAATTATAACCTAAGGACTCCGCTACAAAGCGAGTCGGCACCATAATCCTAGTGATCCCCGCATCCATAAATTTCACCGTAATCGGCGCAGCACTCATCGTGACGGACTTTCCATTTAGCACTGCTGTCTTACTGTTTGGAGTGAGAACTAACACATTGCCATCCTTACGGAAAGTAAGTGAATTGTCCGCGCCCTTTTTGCAGGAAATCCCCAGCGCGCGGGAAAAAATCTCATAATACGGACCGAGTGCTACCCCGTTATCTGTTAAAATCCCCGTCATCTTTCCGAGAGAAACCGAATTGCCATTGTACTCGTATGCTGCCCGCGTCCCTGTATAGGTCACAGTCTTTTTAGTATCTACATAATAAAGCTTTAATCCTGCGGCATTTACCTGCATTGCGGGCAGCGCGGAAAGTATCATTATGATACTGAGAAATAGTGCGCATTGCCTTATCCGTCGCTTCCGATATCCTGTCCTTCCCTGTTCGTGTTTTTTCCTTTTTTGAAACAATATGTACACAACCTTTCTATTATCTTTCTTAAAATACGACCGGTTACCATATTTATCATATTAGAAAAGCGTGTTATCTTTGTGTCAAAATATTTAATTTATTTTTTCATTTGTAAAGTATGGCACAATCAAATATGCACCCGCATGAATCTCATCGTTTCGCAGACCGTTGCTCCGCTTAATCTCAGCAACATAATCGAGAAAATCCCCGCATTCCGGCGTGTAGAAAGTTTTCGCTACGCTCCAAAGGCTGTCCCCTGGAAGAATGCATATGCTGGTCACGGTCTTTACCGGCGCATCCCTCTCTCTCGCCTTTACCTTTGTGACAAAAAACAAAGATAAGATCATAAGAAATACAACAAGGAAAAAAATCAGTGCGCGATCCGTAAAATAGCGGAACAAAAACAATTTGCGGAAATTCCTTTTTCTCTTCTTCACAATAAACATCCCCGGCTGCAATTCATACATCATCATCACTCATCCTCCTGCAACATTTTTCGAACTAATGTTCCTCTCTATTATATCGAACATTTGTTCGAAAGTCAATACTATTTCTCAAAATTTAGAACACGTATTCGATTTTCGACTTAAATCGCAAAAAAATTCCAAAATCACGAACATTTGTTTTGCATTTTAGAAACGGATATGGTATAATCGCTATAGAGATAATATTGATACTAATTTACATTTTTTATGCGCAGGGATGCATATAGAAATAACTGTAAAAATCAAATACCCATAATAGAATGGAGAATTGCTATGTCATATGGAAAAATTACACAAAAACAGCAGGAAATCTTGGAATATTTGAAAAAAGAGATTATCAGCCGGGGATATCCGCCGTCCGTGCGCGAGATCTGCGAGGCGGTTGATCTGCGCTCGACCTCCTCCGTACACTCCCACCTTGAAACCTTAGAGCGCAATGGCTATATACGCCGCGATCCGGCAAAGCCGCGCGCGATAGAAATTGTGGATAATAATTTCAATCTGACGCGCAAATCCGTAAGTGTTCCGATCCTCGGCTCGGTTGCCGCAGGAATGCCATTGTTGGCAGTTGAGAATGTGGAGGGATACTTCCCGATCCCTATCGAATATATGCCAAATACGGAGACATTCATGCTCCATGTCAAGGGGGAGAGCATGATCAACGCCGGGATCTACGATGGCGACAAGGTTCTTGTCCAGAAACAGAGTACTGCACAGAACGGCGATTTTGTTGTCGCTATGATTGAGGATGGGGTCACGGTAAAGACCTTTTACAAGGAGGATGATCATATCCGCTTACAGCCGGAAAATGATTTTATGGAACCGCTGATCTATGACGATGTGCAGATTATCGGCAAGGTAATTGGGCTGTTCCGTATGTTTTAACCGCGATCGAGTAGGGGAAAATTCCCCTACTCGCACAAAATGATTTTCCTCATATGCATATCTATGCATTTGTATCTTTATGCAAATGATATCTATTTTCGCCCTTTTTTAATCTGCACTTAGATATTCAAGGGCTTTTTCGAGTACGGTATCTTTTCCACAAACATAGTCTTCCCAAGTTTCTTCCACCAAAAGATCTGGCAAAATTCCCTTCCCAATAAACTCAGTCCCGTCTAAAAGCTGATGTCCTACCGAACAAATTCGGAGAAAACCGCCAAGACGCAGACGTTTTACCAGTGGTGTTCCTGTAGTGCCAAGTGTTGGCATTCCCATAAGGACAGCGCGCTTTGTGCTTCTAAACATTGCAGTGAAATCTTCCGCTGCGGAAATGGTACCTCTTGAGATCAGAATAATCATTGGTCCATTATAGAAAGCCTTTTGTTCGGGCGTGCCAAAAGAGTCCACATACGTAAAATAATGTTGATTTTTTGCCATTTCAAGGCAGCGTTTTACTTCCTCTGAATCACAGAGTCCATCCCTTATCAGCTCTTCTATTTTCTTTTCACTCATCCGTATATATTGGCTTGCGGAAGCCAGATCCACGCCCTTTATCTGTCTGGTCTTTTTCTGATAGGCATGAAACTCACCGGGGATAAATAATTCTGCAACCTTTTCTGCATAAGCCGTCATCCCCCCGATATTATTCCGCAGATCGAGAATCACCCCCGCAAATTTATCTGCATCGCCTGTACTTGGGGAGAGTGCCGCCAAAATTTCCCGCGCCGCATCAGAATTTAAAAAATTATCTATGCGCACATATAGGATTTTATTGTAGGTTCGCATTTCTAGTTTTGTCCCATAAAAACGATGAAAATTATCACTTTCCTCTTTTGCTTCTTCTTTTTTATCTCTTTGGATCGAAATCATCGAGGGGATCCCTGTTCTCAAATCAAAAGATAGTGTTCCCTGTAAAGTCAATATCCGGTTTTCGGATTTTTTTAAGAAGAAGGGCAGAATTCTTTCCACTGTCTCAGGGTTTGCATAATCTTCTACATGGTAGATATACGGAAAACATTGTTTTATCATATCCTGTATTCTCGTCTCATTTATCTCTAAAATTTCTGTCCCTAAAAATTCTTTTAACTCTTCTACTGTTTCTCCGATAAACCATCTTCCCTCCCGAAAGACAAGGTGAAACGGCAAAAACCCATTTTCCGTAATAAGTTTTTCCGGAAAATGGTAATCCGTATGTCCATCCCCCAAGAGATTTACAAATTCTGCCAATAAAAGGTGCAGTTCTTTTTCGGAATCAACGCGAAATATACGGGAGAGGTATTCTTTGTACGCTGCGTCCCAATCCAGCATACGCTCCTTAAAATAAGGAAACACTTCCTCCGCAAATTTCCAGATTGTAGACAAATCATAGATCCCATCGATACGCATTTCTGTCATGGATAAAACCTCCAAAAGATAGTATATATAGTTTTTTTCGCATACCTGCCGTCCGCGGGAGTTATCCCACATCTGATATAATATCCCCCCGCGAAAAAAATTACAAGTCTTGAAAAATCACAAAAAAACTGCTATAATATAAACCGAGTCGGGAAGATTTTTCTTCCCGACTCATCTGCACCCCCTATATCTTTTCCTAACTGCTCGTTTCTATATCTCCTGCTATTTCTTTATCTCCTCTGTCCGAATTACAAAACTTACACTGCCGTCCATCTCATTATCTCTGTCAGTAAAACTCTTGTATTGCGATGCCGCGTCAATCATTGCGTCAAGTCTTTCATAGACGCTTATCAAATCCGCATCTTCCAGGGCATTCAAAAGCTTTCCAATCCCTTCTTCCCGATATTCTTCCATGCCATCTGAAAGCGTAGCACTGCCCTCTGCCAGTTCCTTAGCACCATCTGAAAGTTTATTTGCACCAAGGGAAAGTTCACCTGCGCCATCTGTAAGATCCTGCGCGCCATCTTTTAAGCTTACACTGCCCTTCGCCAGAGCGTCCGCGCCTTTGGAAAGTGTTTTTGTTCCCTCGTACAAGCTGTCCGCACCTGCGTTAAGCTGCCCGCCCGCCGTCTTTAACTGAGCAAGACCCGCATCTAGTTCTGCTGCCCCGCTCTCTATTTGCAGGATTCCGTTCTGCAAGGCACCGAACCCTCCAGTTAACGCAGGAAGTTTCCCGGCTAACTCTCCAATTCCTGCATCCAGTGCCTTTGCGCCCTCTGCCAGTGCTGCTGCCCCAGAGGAAAGTGACTCTCCTCCCGCATCCAAATTTGCCGCGCCGGTTAAAAGCGCGCTAACACCGCTCTTTAATGCGCCCTCTTCTGCCATGCTGTCCGCAATCTGCTGCTGTGCCGCAATTGTCTGCTGCAATGTGCCAATCATCGTTTGCAGAGAAGTCATTGTCTCCGCATCCAGTCCCTGTCCGTAAGCTTTTGCAAACGCGTTCAGCCCGTCAAGTACTTGCTGGTTGTAGGAAATTGTCGCAATAAGTGAAGCGTAGGCAGTATCCACACCCTCGTCAAGACTTGTAAGTCCCACAGAAAGCTGATCAATCCCTGTGTTTAGATTCTTAATGCCCTCCTGCACCTGATCTGCACCGCCATTAAGTTCCTTACTGCCTGCTGCCAGCGCACCGACTCCCTTTTCCGCCGCGTCCACACCCGCTGCAAATTCTTTCGCGCCATCTTTCAAACTTTCCGCACCTGCTGCCAGTGCCGCAGAACCTTTCTTCGCACCCACAAGCCCATCTGTGAAACTGTGCATTCCCTCAGAAAGTGTTTTCGCGCCATCCTGCAAATCCTTCGCGCCATTCGCAAGTACTAACACATTTTCAGAAAGTGTCGCTGCCCCGTTGGAGAGTGTTTTTGCACCATCCAAAAGATTTCCTGCCCCCTCAGCTAAGTCTTTCGCGCCATCCGAAAGTTCACCCGCACCATCTTTTAATTTTCCTGCACCCTCCGCCAACTCATCCGTCGCATCGCTAAGTTTGGTAAATGCATAGCTAAGGGAGTCCAAATCCGCTTCCTCATCAAGCGTAAGATCCGCAAACAAACTATTTGTCGCTATTGTAAAGGTATTAGTCAGTGAGAAATCCACCATATCCGCGGTGATCTCTGCATAGTCCGCAGCAAAATCCTCCGACAGTCCAAGACTTTGTGCCACACTTGGCATTCCGACTAAAACTGCTGCGCATACATTTCCTTCATGAAGCAGTTTTCCATGGGTCACCTCGATATTGGAAAATTTTTCCTCATCGAGTAAAACCGCCGTTGCCATTGCAAATGGAACAACTATCTCTTCCTCCCCGCCATCAAGTTTTACTTTTTCGGTGCGATGATTATAATAGTTAAAACGTATCGTTACTTTGCCGCTCTTTCCTGCCAGATCATTTGCCGAAATTTCCTTGCCATCAAGGAAATAGACCACATTCACACCAACCGGAGCCGCCTCGTTTGTTGTCCCGCGATAGGTGATATCACTGCCATTTGCCTGCCAGGTTAGATTCGCGCCATCCTGCGCAAATTCTTCATTGCCTTTTACATTGACAATATTTTGCAGATTCGTGATATCCGAAAGGCTATTTAGCGCGTCCGGATTGGTCAGTGTATCCGTCACTACAATTTTATTTTCCCTTCCGTCCGCGCCGGTAAATACATAAACCACTTCCTTTTTGGTCATTTTAAGCGCGCTCTCTGTCTTTGTCACCGAAAGCTTTGCCTCCGAATTTACCCCCACAGTTACCGCATTGCCCACTCCCGCATCCACGCGGTTTCCCGCATACATAAAAGTTGCTCCCGCCGAAAGTGCAACAATCAATCCGCCCGCAACTAATTTCTGATATGTCTTCATCATAATCTTCCTCTTTTCCGCCGTCCCCACGGCTAAACTTTTTTAATATGATACTTAAAAATGCCATTAAATTTGCAGTCAGGCTAAGCGATTCTCCTTATTTTCCTTGCCTGCCTTTCTGTCCGCAGCACTTCTCTCCCCAAGAAAATTATAGCTTGTTTTTACAATTCCCCTGTCAAATAGCAACAGCATGGATGGCAGTACACAGTTTACTACAATCATACTGATAATCGCGCCCCTTGCCATCAGAGAACACAGGGAACTTATCATATCGATATCCGAATACAGCCCGACTCCAAATGTCGCTGCAAAGAAACAGAATGCACTGATTAAAATGGAACTCATCGAAGTGCTAAGTGCCGTGGTAACGGACCCCATCTTCTCACTCCCGCGGCTTCTCTCCTTGCGGTAGCGGGTAGTCATTAAAATCGCATAGTCCACAGTCGCACCAAGCTGTATGGTTCCAATTACGATGGATGCGATAAACGGCAGCTCCGTCTTGGTAAAACACGGAATCCCCATATTGATAAAAATTGCAAATTCGATCACTGCCACTAATAGGATTGGCAGGGAAATGGAGCGAAATACAAACGCGATAATCACAAATACCGCGATAATGGAAACCGCGCTGACCGTCTGAAAATCCACATTGGTAATCTCAATCAAATCTTTTGTACATGGTGCTTCACCGATCACCATACTCTTTGGATCATATTTCTTTACAATATCATTTAAAAGATCAATTTGGGCATTGACCTCATCGGAAGCCACTTTGTACTCAGATGCAACAAGCATCAGCTGGTAGCGATCCCCCTTTAACTTTTCCGTCAGTTCTTCCGGAAAGAAATCTCCCGGCACTGCGCCGCCCACAAAGGAATCAAAACCGAGCGCGAAGGAAATGCCATCCACCTTTGAAAGTTCATCAAGCATATCTGAGGCAACCTTACCGTCAAGTGCTGAATCCGCTAATACCATATGAATGGAGTTCATATTAAAGTTTTCCTCAAGCTTTTTGTTCGCCTGAATACTTGCCAATTCATCCGGAAGCGTCCGGTCAAGATTATAATAGACATCCGTATGGGTGTAGCCGTACAGCGCAGGGAATAAAATTGCCAAAAACAGTGCGACAAACACCCAGGAATGTTTCGTAATAAAACCAGCACATTTCCCGATATCCGGAATCAGCGGACGATGCATTGTCTTTGTCAGTGCCTTATCAAAAATAAGGATCATTGCCGGAAGAATGGTGATACAGCCAATCACTCCAAAGACAACCCCTTTCGCCATCACAAGTCCAAGATCCTTGCCAAGGGTAAAACTCATAAAACACAGGGCAATAAAACCGGCAATTGTCGTGATGGAGCTGCCCACCACGGAGGTTAATGTATTGGAGATTGCGTGTGCCATTGCACGGTTCTTATCATTTGGAAAACGCTCCTGATTCTCCTTGTAGCTGTGCCATAAGAAAATGGAATAGTCCATTGTTACACCAAGCTGCAATACCGCACTCAATGCCTTTGTAATATAGGAAACTTCCCCGAAAAAATAATTGCTTCCAAGATTATATACAATCGCCATTCCAATACTAAGTAAAAACATGAGCGGTGCGAGGAAAGAATCCATTGTTACGGAGAGAACCAGCACAGAAAGCAGCACGGCAATCATCACGTAAATCGGTGTTTCAGAATCCGACAAATTCTTGGTATCCGTTACCACGGCGGACATACCGGCGAGAAAACACTGCTTGTCGCCAATCTTTCGGATCTCCTCGATCGCTTGCATCGTCTCCGATGCGGAAGTTGTATCCTTAAAAAAAATTGCCATCAGCGTGGTATCATCGTTTTGAAAAACTTCAAGTAAATCTTTCGGCAAAAGCTCCATCGGTACGCTGATATCCAAAATGCTGTCGTACCAGATTACGGAATCCACACCGTCCACTTGTTCAATCTTCTTCTTTAGTTCTGAAACATCTTTGTTTTCCATCCCTTCCACCATAAACATGGAAAACGCACCCTTACCGAAATCTTCGAGCAAAATATCCTGCCCCACCATCGTGTCAATCTCACCCGGCAGATAGTACAGTATGTCGTAATTCACTTTCGTGTTGACATAGCCAAACACCGAAGGAATCAATAACAAAATACTGATCACTAAAATCGAGACTCGGTACTTTACCACCTTTTTTCCAAAATTCACCATATCTTCTCATCCTTTCATTTTGACCAACGGTCATTTTTCTGTTTGAAAATAGGATATCATAAAACTGACCATTCGTCAATATTAAAATTGACCATCGGTCATTATTTAATATTCTGTTTAGAATTGTTAGAATTTGTTATGAAAAAGACGGGCATTTTACTATATTTGTGACCTTGCAAAAACCAAAAGGAATATGATATACTATATTCGGGAAACAAAAATGAACAGGAAAAGGCAGGAGGAAATATCCCATGGGAACCAAAATCGACTTAAACAAACAACAAAAAAAAGAAACGCTTTTAAACACTGCGTTTCATCTCTTTACGACCAAGGGGATTAACAAGACCTCCATCTCCGAGATTGCGGAGGCCTCCGGAATTGCAAAAGGTACTTTCTATCTGTACTTTACGGACAAGTATGATATCCGCAACAAACTGATCGCGCACGAGTCAAGCCTTGTATTTAAAAAAGCTGCTGAGGCACTTGAGGCAGCAGGGCTTACCCGCTTAGATGACAAGATTGTTTTTATCGTCGACCATATTCTGGACCAGCTTAATGAGAACCAGGCACTTTTAAATTTGATTAATAAAAATTTAAGCTGGGGGATCTTTAAGAATGCCCTGATTGCGGGTTCGGATGAGGATATTGATTTCAGAAAAGTTTATGAGCAGATGATCGCCGAGGCGGATGTCCCAATCCGCGACCCGGAGATTATGCTCTTTCTTATTATCGAACTGGTCAGCTCCACCTGCTACAGTGCCATCCTATACAAAGATCCTGTGAACCTAACGGAACTAAAGCCCCATTTGTTTGAGGTGATCAGAAATATTATTACGGCGCACAAAAAACCGCTTGCGTAAAAGAAAGATCAGAATGGGAGTTTTTTTGTTTTTTACAGATTTTTTAAGTATCAAAACTGCATGGGACAAATAAATTATTAAATTTTTTAAATCTAGTTCTTTCGCAAATCCCAAAACAGGTACAGCGGTATTTTTTGCAGCCATGCGATCGGCACAGAGATCTCCGCCTGCTCCTTTGTCGGGGTTGGTTCATTCAAATCCACAATAACAAGCCCATTTTTTACAAAGGTCTTTACATAATCTTGCAATGTCCGATGCCGCCAAATCACAGGGATAGTTCCGCCCCATAATGGTGCTTCCCAGGTTTTTGGCTCAAAATAATTCATTACCACAACTTCCCGGTCAATTCCCTTCCCCTGCCGTCCGATACCGATATCGTGGTTGCCGTCAAAGCAGGGGTGAAGAACACTGGCAAACAGCCTTCCTTCCGGCTTTAACACACGGGCAGCCTCTCTTATCGTGCCATCAAAATCTTCGCAGTCCATCAACATCATCGAGCATAGTACAATATCGAAAAAATTGTCTTCTATCCCAAAGAGATCGCTGCTGTTCCTTTGATAATGCTTTATGGAAAGATTTTCCTTTTTTGCCTGTTCTGTGGCATAGGAGATCGCAGGTTCTGAACAGTCAACAGAAAAAAGTTCTGCTCCTTTTTTTGCCAGTGCCCTGGAATATCCGCCTTCGCCGCATCCTAAATCAAGAATCTTCTTTCCCGCTACCTCTCCAAGTTTTTCAAGAGTGTAGGGCATAATAAAACACATTCGGCTCTCTCCATTCTGTGCCAACGCAAACCATTCTTCCCCCAGATTGTTCCATGCCTGTGTGGAACTATCCTCGCTGATCTTATCCATATTTTCCTCCATGTTTATCCCTTTAGTCCCCTCGACTGTCTGTTCATATCCTCCACAACAATATCATAGATTTCGCCGAGTGATGCGCAGTACTCCAGTACTTTCCAAGGCTCATTTGTGTGAAAATGAATCTTTATCATCTCTTCATCGCCAACCGCCAAAAGACAATCCCCGTTAAAATTTTCATTAAAATAATCGCTGATGGCATCTTCATCCAAATCTTTTCCATCAATCAAAAGCTGGGTATCATATCGATATTCTAACATATTTTTTCCCTTTCTGGACTTTTTTAAAGTCTCACTCATTCATATTTTGCAGAAAAACGGCTTAGACAATTGTCCAGCCGTTTTTCATTTGTTGTTCTTTTTTCCTGCCCGACTCCATTATTCAGGCTTTTTCCGGACAGTCCTTGATAGAAAAGCTTACGCGTCCCATCTTGTCCTTGCCAAGGCATACCACCTTTACAATATCGCCCAGAGTCAACACATCTTCCACGCGGTTGATCCGCTCTTTTGCAATCTTGGAAATATGAACCATTCCCTCCTTGCCCGGCGCAAATTCAAGGAATGCACCGAATTCCTTGATACTCACTACTTTTCCGGTAAAAATCTGACCTTCCTCAAAATCAGAAACAATAATTTCAATCAGATCTACCGCCTTTTTCATCGCCTCTGTGTCTGTGCCACAGACAGAAACTGCGCCTTCGTCAGTAATATCAATCTTTACACCTGTTTGTTCAATAATCGCATTGATGGTCTTTCCTCTTTGCCCAACCACATCGCCAATCTTAGCCGGATCAATCTGAATCTGGATAATCTTTGGCGCGTACTTGCCAACTTCCCTGCGCGGCTCTGCAATACATGGGGTAAGCACATTGTTGATAATATATTCGCGCGCCGCCTTTGTCTTGCGAAATGCCTCCTCAACAATCGGTCTGGTCAAGCCATGGATCTTAATATCCATCTGGATCGCTGTGATGCCGTCGTGTGTCCCGGCAACTTTGAAATCCATATCACCAAAGAAATCCTCTAATCCCTGGATATCTGTCAACACAATATAATCGTCGTCGGTCTCCCCGGTTACAAGACCACAGGAAATTCCTGCCACCTGTTTCTTGATTGGCACACCCGCTGCCATCAGAGAAAGAGTCGATGCGCAGACTGAGGCCTGCGAGGTGGAACCATTTGACTCAAAAGTCTCGGAGACAGTGCGGATGGCATATGGGAATTCCTCCGTACTTGGAAGCACCGGCATTAATGCCTTTTCCGCAAGTGCGCCGTGACCGATCTCACGCCGCCCCGGTCCTCTGGAAACCTTTGTCTCCCCCACTGAATAGGAAGGGAAATTATAGTGGTGCATATACCGCTTGCTGACCTCATTCTCATCCAGACCGTCAATGCGCTGTGCATCCGCAAGAGGTGCGAGAGTGCAGACATTGCAGATCTGTGTTTGTCCGCGCGTAAACATCCCGGAGCCATGCACTCTTGGAATAAGGTCAATCTCCGCCGCAAGCGGACGAATCTGGTCGATTGCGCGGCCGTCAGGACGTTTGTGATCTTTTAAGATCATCTTGCGCACGGTCTTTTTCTGATACTGATAGACTGCCTCATCCAAAATGGCAAGCCACTCCTCATTCTCCACAAACGCTTCCTTTAATTTCTCCGTTACCTGACGGATATTTTCTTCGCGTGTCTGCTTATCATCAGAGAATACCGCCTCCTCCATCTCTTCTGGAGGAACTACTCTTTTTATCTCCTCAAACAATTCTTCCGGAACTGCACAGCTTTGGTAGGAATGCTTTGGCTTTCCGCACTCCGCTGCCATCTGATCAATAAAATCAATGATTGTCTGGTTAATGCCATGTGCCATATAGATCGCCTCAATCATTCGGTCTTCCGGCACTTCATTCGCCCCCGCCTCAATCATAATTACTTTCTGTCTGGTCGAGGCAACTGTCAACTGCAAATCTCCATTCTTCCATTGCTCCTGACTTGGATTTACCACAAATTCACCGTCAATCAACCCGATCTGCGTTGTCGCGCACGGACCGTCAAACGGGATGTCGGAGAGCGTTGCCGCGATCGCGGAGCCAAGCATTGCCGTAAGTTCCGGGCGGCAGTCCGGATCTACGGACATTACCATATTGTTTAAAGTGACATCATTGCGGTAATCTTTTGGAAAGAGAGGGCGCATCGGGCGGTCAATTACGCGGGAAGTTAAGACTGCGTTTTCGCTTGCCTTGCCCTCCCTCTTATTAAAGCCCCCCGGAATCTTTCCGACGGCATACAGCTTCTCCTCATACTCCACACTTAGCGGGAAGAAATCAATCCCCTCCCTTGGCTCTTTTGACGCAGTGACCGTAGAAAGAACCGTCGTATCGCCATAATGCATAAATGCTGCCGCATTTGCCTGCGCACTCACTCTGCCAATATCCACAGTCAGAGTTCTTCCGGCAAGCTCCATAGAATAACTTTTGTACATATTCTGTCTCCTTTAAATTTATTTGGTGGAGCGTCCGAAACCACTGAAAAAGCAGCCCGCAGGGACTCGTCCATCGGGCAGCCTTTTCAGAAGTCTCGGCAAAAACTCCACTATTTGTATAGTATAACACGAAGCGGAAAAAAAATCCAGTCTTAGATGCATTTTCCTTAAATAAAGTCTTTTGAATTGCTATAATACTTTATCCAACATATTATTGACATTAAAAATAGGAAGAACAACTCATTCCATTCCCGGCTGTGCTGTTAAAAGAGAAACTTCGCCCCTTAAATATGGCATCAGAATAGTTCCTTTGCACATTCAAGTACCATCTCCCGGTCATCCATATGATGCTTTACCCCGCAAATTTCCTGATAATCCTCATGCCCTTTTCCGGCGATAATAATGATATCCCCCTCCTGTGCATTTTCAATACAGTACCGTATAGCCTCTTTTCTATCCGCAATGGAGATATATTTCCCATCCGCTTTTTTTACACCCGAAATAATATCCGAGATAATATCTTCCGGCTTTTCGTAGCGCGGATTATCCGTTGTCACCACCGTAAGATCGGCATAGCGCGAAGAGATCTCCCCCATCTCAAATCTGCGGTCGCGCGAGCGGTTTCCGCCGCAGCCAAACAGGCAGATAAGACGCTTTGGATGGTATTCTCTGATTGTGGTCAGCAAGCTCTTTAAACTCATTGCATTGTGTGCATAGTCCACCATAACCGTAAATTTTTCCGACACCGGCACCAGTTCAACTCTCCCGCGCACTTTCGCATCTAAAAGTGATTCCTGGATAATCTTTGGTGCTACGCCAAGTTCAAGACAGATCGCTGCTGCTATCATCGAATTATAAACCGTAAATTTGCCCGGAATATTTACCTGCACATCAAACTCTGCTTCACCTGCCAAATGATAGGCGATGGAAAGCCCACCTTTTCCTGTATGTAAACGTATATTCTTTGCGCAAAATGCATAATCGCTTTTCTCTTCCAGTCCCAATTTTTTTATCGGGCAGGAGGCATCTGCAAGTACGGTCTGCCAGTGCGCGTCGTCCGCATTGACTAACGCCATCTTGCACTGGCGGAAAAGCCGCCCCTTGCATTCCATATACTCTTCAAAACTTGAATGTTCCCCCGGACCGATATGATCCGGT
The DNA here is from genome assembly GCA_910585065.1 of uncultured Lachnospiraceae bacterium. GTDB lineage: Bacteria > Bacillota > Clostridia > Lachnospirales > Lachnospiraceae > RGIG4057. Next base: position 4,291 of record CAJUCG010000004.1, on the reverse strand, counting down.
TCGATATTGGTCAACACTGCATAGTCAAAATTCACGCCGTAGGCACGGTACTGCATTAAACCCTGCGAGGAAACCTCCATCACTGCACAGCTACATTCTGCTTTTACCATCTGGTCAAAATACTGATATAGCAAATAGGAGATCGGTGTGGTATTGCTTGAGGCAATGTGTTCAGTACCAATCAATGTTTCGATCGTTCCGATTAAACCCGTTTTTATGTCCGCGTGCGTCAGAACAGAATACACCATATAGGCGGCGGTGGTCTTGCCCTTTGTGCCTGTGATCCCGATCGTGGTAAGTTTTTTCTCCGGGTGGTCAAAAAATACCGCAGATAACTGTGCCAGTGCTTTTCTTGTCTCTTTTACATACACAATAAACACAGGATTTGCTAGGGAAGATCCAGCAAGAATTGCTTCTGTCTTTTCCCTATTCTCCACAACAAGTACAATTGCTCCCTTTTCTGCCACATCCAAAAGGTAATCATGCCCGTCATTTCTCACGCCGGAAAGTGCGACAAAAATACAATCAGAAATTACTTTTCTTGAGTCGTAAATAATATCTGAAATCTCTCTATCTATCTCCCCGATGGAAATTTCCCTAATTGCTTCCCCGTCTTTGCCGGTGTAAATTCCCGCCCCATCAATATCAACTTCCCTTAACAAAGTTTGTAATTTCATATCCTTCTGCCTTTCTTTTTCCAAAATTTGTAAATTCAATTAAGCAGGAAAATCTTTTCCCACTTTGCACGGCTCACACACTGCATCCGCATATATTCATGAGTCTATGTATGTAAAAATCCCACGGACAATTCCTGCCCGTGGGATTTTTCTATATGCATATGCCAATGTAAAGGAAATATGCCGCTGAAGCGGCGCATCGGCAAGCGAGCAGAAAAATTTTTTTACTCGTTCACACCTCTGTCACAGTTTCTACATCCTGTAATATAATTCCTCATATTTTTTCGCCGATGCAGACCACGAAAAATCTGCCGCCATACCGCGATCGATAATCTTGTTCCACTCACGCTTGTGGTTGTAGTAGACATCCTTTGCGTAGCGGATCGTGTTAAGCATCTCATGCGCGTTGTAATTGCAGAAGCCAAAGCCGGTACCGGTCCCCTCGTACTGATTGTATGGCTGCACAGTATCGCGAAGCCCTCCGGTCTCACGCACGATCGGCACCGTGCCGTAGCGCAGACTCATCAGCTGACTTAATCCGCAAGGCTCAAAGAGCGATGGCATTAAGAACGCATCGCACGCCGCATAGATGCGGTGGGAACGTTCATTAGAATAAAATATGTTCGCTGACACACGGTTTGGATACTTCCATGCAAAATGTCTAAACAAATGCTCGTACTTCTCCTCTCCGGTGCCAAGCACAACAAGCTGCGTATCATTCGCGCAGATCTCCTCGATCACATAATCAATCAGATCGAAGCCCTTTTGGTCAGTCAGACGGGAGACAATACCGATCATAAATCTTCCATCGTCCACCTCAAGACCAAGCTCTTCCTGGAGTGCGTGTTTATTTTTCACTTTCTCTTTGCGGAAGGTCTTTGCATTGTAGTGCTGTACAATATATGGGTCGGTCTCCGGGTTATACTCGTCGTAATCAATGCCGTTTACAATCCCGACTAACCGGTTCGCCTTCGCATTCATCAGCCCGTCCAGCCCTTCGCCATAAAACGGCATACGGATCTCGTTCGCGTAGGAATCGCTGACGGTCGTCACATAATCCGCGTAGACAATGCCGCCCTTTAAATAATTCGCATCGCCGTAAGCTTCTAGCTTATCCGGCGCAAAATAGTAATCCCCCAGCCCCGTAATGTTCTTTACGGTCTTTTTATCCCAGATGCCCTGGAATTTCAGGTTGTGGATCGTCATAATGGTCTTGATGCCTCTAAAGAATTCGCCGCCCTGGAAGCTGTCGTGCAAATATACTGGCACAAGCCCTGTCTGCCAGTCATGACAGTGAATGATATCCGGACGGAAATCAATCACCGGCAGCGCGGATAGACATGCGCGGCTGAAAAATGCAAATTTTTCAATATCCTCATAAATATTTCCATACGGTTTCGTGCCCGCAAAATAGAATTCGTTATCGATGAAATAGAATGTGATCCCGTCCACAACACTTTCAAGTACTCCGACATATTGACTGCGCCAGTTCAATTCCATATAGAAATGCGTTTTGTAATGCATATTCTGCTTAAATTTATCCGGTATCATCATATATTTCGGAAGCATAACCCTGACATCAAACTGCTCCTTATTGAGGTATTTTGGCAGTGAACCTACAACATCTGCCAAACCGCCCGTCTTTACAAACGGCACGCACTCAGAAGCAACAAACAGTATCTTTTTCATCCTTCGCCCTCCTGTTTTCCTGTAGCATTAAAATGCTCTTTTTTCAATTATACCATATTCTTCATTTTTCGAAAAGAGGTAAATTGACTTTTTTTTTACATCCCCCCAAGTCCGGCACTTTTATACTCCAGCCGGATCTTGTCGGCAATCAGTGCTACAAATTCAGAATTTGTCGGCTTTCCCTTGCCATAGCTGACCGTGTAACCAAACAGATCATTGATGGTATCCATCTTTCCACGGCTCCATGCCACTTCGATCGCGTGGCGAATTGCGCGCTCCACACGACTTGGCGTTGTCTTATGACGCTTGGCAATTGACGGATAAAGTTGTTTTGTAATGGAATTTAGCATTTCGTGGTCGTCCACCGACATCATAATCGCGTCGCGCAGATACTGATAGCCCTTGATATGCGCGGGTACGCCAATCTCATGAATGATATCTGTGACATCGGCTTCGAGATTATGCGGGCGGCTTGCCTGCGCGATCTCTCCCGCCGCGATCACGCCTCTCTTTTCCAAAATATGCTGGCTGCTTCTGCCGCCGACTTGGCGTATCCGACTTAACACCACACTGACATCAAACGGCTTCAAAATATAGTAACTCGCTCCAAGTTCAAATGCATTTTCGGTTACTCTCTCCTGTGCAATTGCAGAAATTACAATAAATGCTGGTACTTTTTTAAGTTCCTTATCTTTTTTTACTTTTTCGAGTACCCCTAATCCATCAAGTTTCGGCATAATCAGATCAAGAAGAACTACATCGGGTTCCTTGTCTCTTATCATCTCCAGTGCGTCCAGACCATTCTCCGCTTTTCCGATCACGGTCATCTCTTCGTCCCCCTGCACGATCTCCTCCAGCATACTGGCAGTGCGTGCGTTGTCATCCACGATTAAGACATTGATTTTCTCCATTTTCTTTCCCTCTTTTCTGCCATTTTTTTTGAGCTATCTCTTGGTTGCAAAACAGAAAATGGTCGCCGGTTCGATATTAGGAGCCATTTATTTCCATTTCGAAATCTATGATACACCAAAATTTGGAAAAAATCAAGTATAAAATTACCAATTTTTGGAAATTCATCAAAGAAATGATGGAATGCTGTTTTATTGGCGTTATTCCGGAAAATCAAGCATATTTTCGATAAATGTGCCGTAACCCCTTGTAGCATCGCGAACAAACACATGGGTGACCGCCCCGATAAGTTTTCCTTCCTGCAAAATAGGACTTCCGGACATTCCCTGCACAATTCCGCCAGTCTTTTCAATCAGATCCTCATCCGTAATATGCAGCACCAATCCCTTGCTCTGCTTGGAATTGGCATAATCCACATGTTCAATTTCGATATTGTACTCGCGGATTTCATCATCCACCTGGCAGAGAATGGTTGCGGGACCAATTTTGACCTCCTGGCGCAGTCCAAGTTCCACTATGCCGTATTTGCTCTTTTTCTGCAAACGCTCTCCGACACCATTTTCCACGGCAAGCCTCCCAAACACGCCGCGCGAAGTATTAGCTGACACATTGCCAAGCCGCGTACTCTCGGATTTTCGTATCACGCCAGTTAGCTCCCCAGGCGAGCCAGTCTTTCCCTTTGTGATTGAGAGAATCTCCGCCTCATAGATATCCCCGCCCGCGGCGGTCATTAAGATCCCGGTGTCCACATCGGAGATCCCATGGCCAAGTGCCGCGTATCTGCCGTTGGTCGTAATAAATGTCAGTGTTCCAATCCCCTGTGTATCATCCCGCACCCACACCCCAATTTTATAGTCCCCCGCAGCGGTGCGCACACGCTTTACCTGCACTTCAAATTGTTCGCTCCCGCGCAGAACCGTTAGGATCAGCCGCTCCTCCGGACTCGCCTGAATCGCCTTGATTAATTCTTCCTTCCCATCAATCTCCACACGGTTCACCGCAATAATATAATCTCC
>CAJUCG010000003.1 GCA_910585065.1 uncultured Lachnospiraceae bacterium | reverse complement strand
CGAAAATTTAATTTTGTTTCGCTCTGTGCGGCAAGTAATTCCTGCAATTGATTTTTTTCCTGTTCGGCTCTCTCCCTCAATTCATTCCGGCATTCTCTTTTTTGTTTTTGCATTTGCTCAATTTCTGCCACAGTATGCTTTATCTCCTCAATACGCGCTTCTAATTCTTCCATTTCACGCCTTCTGGCAAGTAAATTCCCAGCATTTTTGTAGGCACCGCCGGAGAGAGATCCGCCCGGATTTAACTGTTCCCCCTCAAGCGTCACAATGCGCAGCGTATAATGGTATTTGCGCGCTAAGGTGAGTGCGTGATCAATGGTGTCCACTACAAAAATACGTCCAAGCAAAAATTGCACCAGAACTGTATATTGTTTCTCTGTGCGCACAAGTGAGGAGGCAAGACCAATAACCCCCGGCTCACGCAGTGCGGCATCATTATTGTTGCGCGCTGGAGTTATGCTGGTCAATGGCAGAAAAGTCGCGCGCCCCGCCCTCGTTCGTTTTAAAAATTCAATGAGAAGCTTCGCCGTCTGTTCATTATCCGTAACAATATTTTGAATATTGCCGCCAAGTGCTGTCTCAATTGCCGTCTCATAATTTTTATCGACCTGAATCAAGTCAGCCACCACGCCCGCAATTCCGGGATATTGATCTCTTTGCTCCATCACGCGGCGGATAGCACCCCCATATCCCTCGTAACGCTCCGTAATATTTCTTAGCGACTCTAATCTGGAACTGTCCGAAATCAGACTGCGCTGTGCCCTCTCAAATTCTTTTCCCAGAGTTTCTATCGCCGTGCCTTCCTCCGATATTTTACGTGCAAATTCTTCGATTGTCCGGTTCTTTTCCTCCACCTTTATAAGGGCTTCCCTTAATTTCTGCTCAGCAAAAGAAAGCTCCTCGGCAGCGGCGGATTCGGCACTTTTATGCTCGATCGCACGCTTGGAAAGTTCCGCCTTTTTGATCGCGTTTTGTTCCTTGATGGTCGCATAGCGGGAAAGCTCCTCTTTGTGTAGAGAATTTTCATTTAAAATCCGGATAATTTCACTGTTTCCCTGCGCAATCTCCCGGTTAAACTCCGCGATCTGCCCCCTGATTTCTCCCAGAGAAAAAGAGAGAGAGGACTGCTTATCCTCAAGGGCTTTTATCCTCTCTTCAATCCTCCTTTTTTCCTCAAGGTAATTTGCCATCTCCTGTTCCTTCGCTGCCAGATCATTGTCCACTTTTGCCATGCGCTCACCAAAATGCCTGCTGTTTTGGTCAATGCTCTCAATTTGTTCAGCAAAAAGGCGGATATTTCCCTCCTCGCGCTCATAAGTCAAATTAAGTTCGTTTCGCTCTTCCTTTACTGCCTCAAGTGCGCGTGCATTCTCCTCAAGCTCCTGCTCTAAGCGATCGTACTCCTCTTTTGTCTTTTCGTAGGTCTTTCTGGTTTTCTCAAGATCGCCCGCGGCAATTTCCCTTGCACGCTCAAATTCTTTTTTGGATGCATTACCTTTCTCTTGGATAAGTAAAAATTGGTTTACTTCAACCTTTTTTAAATCTTCTTTGTACTTTAAATATTCCCTCGCAATCGCAGACTGCTTTTCTAGGGGACCAACCTGCTTGAAAAGTTCGGCGAGAATATCTTCGACGCGCGCCAGATTTGCTTGTTCCTGCTCCAGATTTTTTTCCGCCATACTCTTTCGCTTTTTAAATTTTACAATGCCCGCCGCCTCGTCAAGCAGCTCTCTTCGCTCCTCCGGTCTCCCCGAAACAATCCGGTCAATCTGTCCCTGCCCAATAATGGAATAGCCCTCTTTTCCAATTCCAGTATCAAAAAAAAGTTCCTGTACATCCTTTAGGCGGCAGATCGATCCATTTAAAAGATATTCGCTCTCCCCCGATCGGTAGACGCGCCTCGCAATGGTCACTTCCCCATAATCTATCGCAAGTGCATGATCTGTATTGTCAAAGGTGATCGCCACATAGGCAAAACTCTGCGGTTTCCTTAGTTCTGTACCGGAAAAAATAACATCCTGCATACTGTTGCCACGAAGTTGTTTCGCGCTCTGTTCGCCAAGTACCCAGCGCACCGCATCCGCCACATTACTTTTTCCCGAACCGTTCGGTCCCACAATACCCGTGATCCCATTTTTAAATTCAAAAACAATTTTGTTGGCAAATGACTTAAAGCCATGCACTTCAATGCTTTTTAAATACATTTATTCCTCCTGCGTGCGAAGTGACAAAATTGCCTTATATGCCGCTTGCTGCTCCGCTGCCTTTTTTGTTTTTCCCTGACCTATCGTTTCAAGCCCATCTAAAGAGATCGCTTTTACCACAAAGCATTTACTGTGATCCGGTCCGCTCTCCTCGATAATTTCATAGCGCACTTTACCTTGACCTTTTGCCTGCACCATCTCCTGTAAAATAGTCTTACTATCATAAAAGAGTTTTTTTGTCTCCGCATCATTCAGGGCATATTTCAGAATGAACTCTTTTGCATTAGTAAAACCACTATCCAGATAGATCGCGCCGATCACCGCCTCAAAGGCATCGGAGAGAATGGAGTCCCGCTCAGCTCCCCCCATCGCCATCTCTCCCTTTCCAAGAAAAAGATACCTGCCTAGCGAAATTTCTCTGGCACAGTAAGCTAAGGCTGGTTCACAGACCAAGCTTGCGCGCAATTTTGACATCTCCCCCTCGCTCATCGCGGGATTTTTTGAAAAAATATCATGGCTTGCAACTAATTCAAGCACTGCATCCCCCAAAAATTCCAGCCGCTCATTATCCGGGATTTTCCGAATTTTGCGCTCGTTTGCATAGGAACTGTGCGTGAGTGCCTGCAAGAGGTATCTTCTGTCTTTAAAGTAGAACCCTATTTTTTTCTCAAACGCAGCAAGTTTATCGCTCTCTTCCATATTTTTACTCCTCTCATTAAAAGGTACTCCGGACAAAGAAACCGTGTGGAACCCTAAAGAGAGTCCACACGGCTTTTTAGATTACCCGTCTGGCAGTTTGATTAGTTGTTCAGCGCAGTCTTAATCTTCTCCACCGCATCGCCGACTGTGCGGATCTTTTCCGCCTCCTCATTCGCGATCTCGATATCGAATTCCTCCTCGATCCCCATAATGATCTGGAAAATATCGAGCGAATCCGCGCCAAGATCATCTACGAAAGCAGTGTCCAAATCAATCTCTTCTCCATCCACGCTCAATACTTCACTGATAATGCTTTTCAACTTTTCAAATTCCATGATAACTCGCCTTTCTTTTTATAGTTTTGTTATTATATGGTTTCCGGGAGCGCGATGCCAGCAGCGATCTTTTCGCTAACTCTCTGCTCCTTAAACGCTATACACTGAATGATGGAATTTTTGATCTCGACGCTCTTTGAACTGCCGTGGCTTTTTACCACCAGCCCATTTAATCCCAACATCGGCGCGCCGCCGTACTGCGAGAGATCAAAATCTTTCAGCGCCTTTTTTAATTGCGGCTTTACTAACGCCGCACCGAGCGTGGAAACCGCAGTTGCCGTCATGCTCTGCTTAATCTTTTTGATAAGCGCTGCTGCCACGCCCTCATAGAGCTTTAGTATGACATTTCCGACAAATGCCTCCGTGACAATTACATCCGCTGCACCGTTTGGAATTTCTCTTGCTTCAATGCTGCCGATGAAATTGATCTCGTTACAGTTTTTCAGAAGAGGGAAGGTTTCTTTAACAAGCATATTTCCCTTTTCTTCCTCAACGCCGACATTTACGATCGCCACACGCGGATTTTTTATGCCGACAACGTTCTCCATATAGATCGATCCCATTTTTGCAAACTGTACCAGATGGGAAGATCTTGCGTCCACATTCGCACCGCAGTCAATCAACAGTGAAACCCCGTTCATCGTAGGCATCAGCGGCGCAAGCGGAGGGCGCTCCACCCCCTTGATGCGACCGACAATAAGCTGTGCGCCAACCAGGACAGCCCCGGTACTTCCCGCAGATACAAAAGCGTCCGCATCCCCCTTCTTGACCAGGTTAAGTGCTGCGACAATGGAGGAATCCTTCTTCTTTCGAATCGCAAGTACTGGAGCTTCATCGTTCGTGATAACCTCTCTTGCATCCACCACATGGAGTGCTTCCTGCGGATAGTGATACAAGGAGATCTCCTTCTCGATCAGCTCTTTTTTGCCAGTTAAAAAGACTTCCACTTCCCCGCGCTCATTTACCGCTTCGATGGCTCCTTTTACGATCTCTTTTGGAGAGTGATCTCCACCCATGGCATCCACTGCGACTTTTACTTTTCTCTGCATCTTTCTGCCCAAACTTTCTTTCACGTAATCCTGTGGGACACTTTCCCTGTACCACTATACTAAATCATTGACGAAAAATCAACTATAATTTTTAAAATATATTTCACTTTCTGCGGTAAAAGAACGACTGATATGTATCATATCCAATCTTTTCCGGCTGTATAATCTGTTCGGTACTCCCGACAAAGAGAAAACATCCCTGTTTTAATGCCGCGTTAAATTTGCGGTAGATCCCCTCCTTCGCCTCCTCAGTAAAATAGATTAATACATTTCTACATACAATCAGATCACAGCGATCCGGATAAGGATCCTTTAAGAGATTATGTTCCTTAAACTCCACACATTTTTTGATTTCGTCGCTGATTTGGTAGCTTGTGGTACTTACTGCCGTGAAATATTTTTTTAAAAATTCTGCCGGCAGACCTTTCAGGCTCTTGATATTGTACAGCCCCATACGCGCCTTGTCAAGTACCTGCTTGTCAATATCGGTTGCGATAATCTTGATTCTGTTAAGCGGCATAAATTTCGACAAAAGCATAACGAGCGAGTATGGTTCATCCCCTGTCGAACACGCAGCACTCCAGATTTTAAGCGATGAGGACTTTCTTAAAAGTTCCGGAAAAATCTGATGTTCAAGCAATACCCACTGTTCTGGATTGCGGTAAAACTCGGATACATTTATTGTTAAATAATTAACAAACTCTTCAAAAAGTGCTTTGTCTTTCTTTAATGCTTCTACATATTGCTTGTAGGCCGTGTAGTGGTGCTTTGTGATCAGGGAATCAATGCGCCGCTTCATCTGCCGCTCCTTGTAAGCATTCAGATCAATCTTGGTAAGCTGCAGTACATCTTTTTTAAATGATTCGTAACTGTCTGTCATAAATAAAACCTCCTTAGCGGTTATTTCGGAAAACGCCCTCTTTGTAGGAATTTTTTCCCTAGTCAATTTATATTATCATCTCCGGAAAAATTTTCCGAAAAAATTCCCGGAAGCGTGATGCCTCCGGGAAAATGGATTACTCCTCAGTCGTCTCCGCTTCCTCTGCGTCATTCAATAATGCTTTCATGCTCAGACTGATCTTTTTATCCTCGCCGTTAAAGTCCACGATCTTCGCTGTGACCTCCTGACCGGTCTTTAAAATATCCGAAGGCTTCTCAACATGCTCTCTTGCAATCTGGGATACATGTAACAGTGCATCTACACCTGGAACCAACTCGATAAAAGCACCGAAATCCGTCATGCGTGCAACCTTGCCGGTAACGATATTGCCAACTGCGTATTTCTCCGCCGCATCCTTCCACGGATTCTGATCCGGGAATTTTAAGCTGAGCGCGATCTTCTCACCCTGGATATCCTTGATAAATGCCTTTACCACATCACCCGCTTTAAATACCTTCTTCGGATTCTCAATTCTGCCCCAGGACATCTCAGAAATATGCAGGAGACCATCCGCGCCGCCCAGATCGATAAACACGCCGAAATCCGTCACATTCTTTACGGTTCCCTCGATGACATCGCCGACTTTAATTCTCGCAAACAACGCCTCGGCAAGCTCCTTCTTCCTTGCGACAAGAAGCTGCTTTCTATCGCCGATAATCCGTCTTCTGCGAGGATTGAATTCGCTGATCACGAACTCAATTTCCTGATCTTTATACTTCTCAAGATTTTTTTCATAGGTGTCGGACACAAGACTCGCCGGGATAAATACTCTCGACTCCTCAATCACAACGCTAAGTCCGCCCTCTAATACTGTGGAAACTTTTGCTGTCAATACTTCGTGGTTGTTAAATGCCTCCTCAAGGCGTTTGTTGCCGCGCTCGGCAATCAATTTTTTATAGGTGAGCAGAACTTGCCCCTCGCCGTCGTTGACTTTGAGTACCTTCGCGCTCATTGTGTCGCCCTCCTTTACAAGAGTGCGCAGATCCACATTCGGGGTGTTGGTGTACTCGTTTCTGGTAATAATACCATCTGCTTTATAACCAATATTAAGGACAATCTCATCTTCCTTAACGCGGATTACAGTGCCTTCGACTACCTCCCCATTGTGTATTGTCTTTAAAGACCCCTCCAATAATTGCTCAAAACTTTCTTCTGACATGCTGGTAAAAACCTCCTTGATAATATTATTTGGGGTGGATGCCCCTGCTGTAATACCTACGCTACGAAAAGATTTAAACGAGTTTAAATCCAAGTCACCAAGTGTCTGTATATAGTAAGTATTCTCACATTCCTTTTTTGAAATTTCGAAAAGCTTCCCGGTGTTCGAGCTTTGCTTTCCTCCGATCACAATCATGGCATCCGATTGTCCGGCAAGCTTTGCAGCTTCTGCCTGACGTTCTTGTGTCGCGTTGCATATCGTATTGACAACAATTATATCATACCTCTTTCTTTTAATAATTTCAACTAAATCTTGAAATTTCTTGTAATTAAAAGTCGTTTGTGCGACAATACAGAGTTTTTCGTCTTTTGGGAGTTCCAATTTTTGTAAATCCTCGCTATTATCTGTAATAAATACTGGGGTGCTGCTCCACCCTTTTGTTGCCTGTACTTCCGGATGGTTCATATCGCCGATCACAAGAATTCGATATCCAGATTTACTTTTTTCCTCCACAATACGATGAATTTTTTTTACAAACGGACAGGTCGCATCCTCAATTAAAAATTTGGGCTGTCCGGATTCATCCAAAAAAGAACGAATCTGTTGAAGCACATCCCGACCAACACCATGGGATCGGATAATTATGGTTCCGGGGGGAAGCGCGCTTAATTCCTGCAAGGAAACGCTCACCACGCCGCGCCGCGCCAGATCTGCAACCACTTCTTCATTATGGATGATTGGTCCTAAGGTATAGACTGCGCCGCTCTTTCCCTCGCCCGCGATGCGGCAGGTCATATCCACCGCTCGCTTTACGCCAAAGCAAAACCCCGCTGTCCTTGCCACCGTGATTTTCACAGCGCGCACCTGCCCTTTACAAGCTCCACTATTTTTTCCGCAACCTCTTTCGCGCTAAGGGAGGAAGCGTCCACTAAAACAGCATCTTCTGCCCTTGTCAGCGGAGAATTTTCTCTCTGCTCATCCTGCAGATCCCTGGCAAGAATCTCTTTTAGAATCTCTCCCTCATCGCAGGAAACTCCCCGCTCACAAAGCTCTTTAAAACGTCTGGCTGCCCTCACCTTTGCATCCGCTGTCAAAAAGATCTTTACCTCCGCCTCCGGCAGCACAATTGTTCCAATATCCCGCCCGTCCATAACCACGCTTGTCCGCGCGGCAAGTTCCTGCTGCAGTGAACGAAGTTTTTCACGTACTGGCAAAAGCGGCGCGAAATTGGATGCCAGATTGCCAATTTCTTGTGTGCGCAAAAGAGAAGTGACATCCTCGCCATTTAAGAATACTATCTGTTCCCCATCCTGGTAAGCGATCGTTACGCTAAGTTCCGGCAGAACTTCCAAAACGCGCTCTTTCTCCTCCGGTTTTATCCCCCGGCGAAAAAAAGCGAGTGCCAATGCCCGGTACATTGCTCCGGTATCCACATAGACAAACCCTAATTCCCTCGCTGCCATTCGGGCAACAGTACTTTTGCCCGCTCCCGCTGGACCGTCAATCGCGACATTATAAACTTTCATCAAAAAATCCTCACTTTTGTTTATTTTCATGGCTGCCTGCAAGAAATCCGCTCGACCAAGCAATCTGGAGATTAAATCCTCCAGTCAGGGCATCCACGTCAAGCACTTCGCCCGCGAAATACACTCCCCTTACAAGGCGTGACTCCATCGTGGAAGGATTGACTTCGCTCACATCGACACCACCCTTTGTGATCACTGCCTCCGCATAGCCGCCGCTGGAAATAACTGGAAAACGCAGTCCCTTTAACAGTTCCACAATTCGTCTGCGTTCCTCCTTTTTTATCGCATTGACCTGCACTTCTGGTGAAATACCGCTGAGTTCTATTATAACCCTGATCAATTTTTGTGGCAATAGATGATCTAGCGCATTTTTAAAACATTTATTTTTTGCTTCATCAAAATCTCTCAAGATCCGCGCATCCAACTGTTCGGCTGACAGCGCGGGCTTCAAATCGATAAAAAGCGACATACGGCACTGATCAAACAGTGGCGCGGCATAGCTACTGGCACTTAAAATAACAGGTCCGCTCACCCCTGTGCCAGTGAAAACCAACTCGCCGAAATCCTCATAGATCTCCTTCTTTCTTTTTTTTGTCTTTTCCGTTTTTTCTTCCATCCAGGAATCCACAATCAGCCGAACGCGGATATTTTTTAGAGAGAGCCCCTCTAATTCCCTTTGAAAAGGAGAATCTAATACAAGTCCCACCAAGGCAGGATAACATTTCGTTACCTTATGACCAAGTGCTTTTGCAAAGCGATATCCGTCCCCTGTTGCCCCCGTAGTTTTGTAGGATAAGCCGCCCGTCGCGACAATGCAGGCATCTCCGAAAAATTCCGTGCCGTCCGCTATGACAAGAAAAGAAAATTGTCCATCCTTCGCGCGAATTTCCTTCACTTTCGTATTTAGGAAAATGGTCACCTTCTGTTTTTTCAGCTCCTGCTCTAAAGCCCGAATGACATCGGAGGAACGATCCGATACCGGAAAGACGCGCTCTCCGCGCTCCACCTTTGTGGAAAGCCCGATCGAATGAAAATATGCGATGGTATCCTGATTGGAAAAGTGGTGAAAGGCACTATATAAAAAACGTGGATTTGTTACCACGTTTTTGTACAAATCTTCCATATCGCAGGCATTTGTCAAATTGCAGCGGCCCTTGCCAGTAATATATAATTTTTTTCCAAGCTTTTCATTTTGTTCAAACAACACCACCGTATGCCCGTTTCGCGCGGCAGCAACCGCTGCCATCATCCCGGCGGCTCCTCCGCCCACAATCAGTATCCTCGCCATAATTACCTGCCCATATACACATAATTTAAATCAAAATTTCGATTTTCCGACTGGTACGCCGCACCGCCCGCCCGGAAAATAATCCCGGAATACTCAGAGAAATTATCCAGTAAGCTCTGGGAGAGTGCGTCTAGGATCGCACTCTCAAGCCGGGAACCTGCATAGCAGACTGGCACACTGTCACGTTCAAAATCCACGATCAAATTTTCCTCCTCCACGGTCACATCCCGCAGGCTTACGGTAACGGAAACGTCCTCCATCGTCCCCGCCACATATTCTGCAAGTTCTCTTGGTGTCATGGTAACGCTTCCGGTAAGTACAGAAGTAACCTCAACTGTCTCCAGATCCTCGGAGAGGGTATAGTAAGTAATATTCGTTACTTCGATCGGAAACAGGGTGGACGTTTGTGTAAGCTGTGGTGCTTTGGTCGGAAATTCTGTAATCTCTTCGTCCGACGGCGGATTCTTACCGCAGCTTCCCATAGACAGCAGGAAAAGAGCTGCCGCCAAAAATACACATTTTGCTGCGAATTTCCTCTTCATCGCGCCACATCCTTTCCCAAAAAATTCCAAAAAACTTTCCGGTTCCTGTCTGCTTTTTCATTTCCTTCTATTATTGGATGGTAACACAGAACTATGTCATTTCCATGTTAGCTTTATGACAGCTTCTTGCTATTTCGTTCCCGCAGTAATTACTCTCCTGTTTTGATAAATGTACACGCAAAGCGAAATCACAGTTAGCGCGACCGAGGCATAGAGGAAAAGCTGCTCCATAACATTGAAAAACGCACTGTCTAGATCGACGATAAAGAGTACACACATCACCATCTGTACCACTGTTTTTATTTTTCCCCAATAGTTTGCGGCAATCACGATATTATTATCCGCCGCAATCAGCCGAAATCCGCTAATAATAAATTCTCTGCCAATAATCAGGACAACTACCCATGCAGGAACCGTGCCAAACTGAACGAAACAGATAAATGCCGAACAGACCAGCAATTTATCTGCAAGCGGATCCATAAATTTTCCGAAATCCGTCACAAGATTATTTTTGCGCGCCAAGTACCCGTCAAGAAAATCCGAGGCGGAGGCGACGGAAAAAATAACTGCAGCGATATAATTTCCGGCAGAAATTCCAGGAGCCAACATAAAAATCAGAAAGACCGGAACCATACACGCCCGAAATACAGTAATTTTATTTGGTAAATTCATATACTACCTCTTTTCCGCATACCGCAAAACCTGTCCTCGGTACGCAATTATATTGCCTTGCCAATCAGATCATAGCCCTTCGCTTCCATAATTTTAACGCGGACAAAATCCCCTGAGAGATATTCATCCTGCCCGTAAAAGAAAATATACCCATCCACTTTTGGTGCATCCATATAGGAGCGTCCAAGAAATACATCTTCCTCCACCAGCTTTCCTTCCACCATAACATCAAACACCTGTCCGATCATTTTCTTTGCATTTTCAAAAGCGATCTGCTGCTGTATGCGCATCAATTCTTTCTGGCGTTTTTCCTTTACCCTTTTTAAGATTTGGTCTTTTCGCTTTGCGGCTGGCGTGCCTTCCTCCTTTGAGTAAGAGAAAACGCCCAGACGGTCAAAACGCATCTTTTTTACAAAATCCTTCAAGTCCTCGTGATCTTCTTCTGTCTCGCCCGGAAATCCGGTGATCAATGTGGTGCGCAGCACAATATCCGGGATTTCACAGCGCAGTTTTGTAATTAGTTTCTCCAGTTCCGCTCTGTTTGTGCGCCGCCCCATCGCGCGCAGTATCTGGTCGGAAGCATGCTGGATTGGTATGTCGAGGTAATGACATAATTTTTCGCCCCTCTTCATCCGCTCGATCAGTTCGTCGGTAATTTCCTCCGGATAACAGTATAATAGCCGTATCCAGGAAATCCCCGAAATCGCGGCGAGCCGGTCAATCAATTCCACCAAACTTTTTTTATGATATAGATCTATACCGTAGAGCGTTGTTTCTTGGGCAACTAAAATCAGCTCCCTACAGCCCCCCTCCGCAAGAAACTCTGCCTCTGCAATTAACCTCTCCATCGGAATGCTCCGGTAATTGCCGCGCATTTTTGGGATGGCGCAATAGGTGCAGTGCTTGTCGCACCCCTCCGCAATTTTTAAGTAGGCTGTGTAGCCCCCCGTGGTACCAACACGCTTTGTATCCGGCAGAGGAAGTACATCCATCTCTCGAAATACACTCTGTGCCTTTCCCGAAAGCACACTCTCAATCACAGGGACAATCGCGTCATAGCCGGTGGTGCCCACCATCGCATCCACCTCTGGAATCTGCTCTTCAATTTCCTTTCGGTAACGCTCGGCAAGACATCCCGCCACAATTAACGCTTTTAAACACCCCTCTTTTTTGTATTCCGCCATCTCAAGGATCGTGTCAATACTCTCCTGCTTTGCATCGTGGATAAAACAGCAGGTATTGATCACAATAACCTCCGCCTCCGCCTCGTCATTTGTCAGCGAATACCCCGCATCACGCAGCAGTCCGAGCATCACTTCGCTGTCCACCAAATTCTTGTCGCATCCTAGCGAGATAAAACACACATTCATAAAAAAACCCACAATTCTAATTTATTTTTTAGATATTTATTCATTTAATATGCTTTCCGCGCTTTATGCAAAGCACGGTATTAGTGTATGTTTCTAGTCTAATATATTTTCCGTACTTTGCAGGCAGTTTACCATAAGCATCGCAATGGTCATCGGACCGACACCTCCGGGCACAGGCGTAATGTAAGAAGCCTTTTTCGCGACGGAATCAAAATCCACATCGCCGCAAAGTTTCCCATTTTCTTGTCGGTGAATGCCGACATCAATCACCACGGCACCATCTTTTATATATTCTTCTGTGATAAATTTTGGTTTCCCGAGTGCTGCGATTAAAATATCGGCGCGCCCAGTAATCTCGGCAAGATTCTTTGTGCGGGAATGGCAGACAGTCACTGTACCATTCTCGCGCAGCAAAAGTGCCGCCATTGGCTTGCCGACAATATTGCTGCGCCCGACCACCACGCATTCTTTTCCCTCGATTGAAATGTCCGCGCGCTTTAACAGTTCGATAATGCCCGCAGGGGTGCAGGAGACAAATCCCTTTGTTCCAACATTTAACCGCCCGACATTTTGCACATGGAACCCGTCCACATCCTTGTCCGGAGAGATCGTCTGAATTACTTTTTCCTCGCTGATCTGCTCTGGCAGCGGAAGCTGTACCAAAATTCCATTCACATCCGCCCTCCCATTAAGTTCCTCAATCAGAGAAAGCAGTTCCTCCTGAGTGGTTTCCTCCGGAAGCTCATAGGAAAGTGAGCGAAATCCCACATACTCACAAGCTTTCTTTTTATTTCCGACATAAACGCTTGAAGCTGGGTCTGCGCCCACCTGAATTACGGCGAGCGTCACAAAAATTTCCCTTTTGGCAAGTTCTGCCGCCGCCGCTTTTACTTCCTCCTTAATTTGCGCGGATATCTTTTTTCCGTCAATAATCTTTGCCATATAGCCCTCCTTTAAAATAGCGGTGCAAAAAGTTTTAAAATTGTCTGAATCAACACTTTTTGCAGCACTGGTTTTAACATATCCCTTGTGACGGGGATACTTTTTGCAATTGTTTCCATCGCGTCCTGTTTTACATCCATTACGGAGCTTGTCCGATAGAGGAAAATACCGCACTCAAAATGCAGATACAGACTGCGGTAGTCAAGATTCACTGTGCCCACTGTCGCCACGCGATCATCGCAGACAAAGCATTTTGCATGGATAAAGCCCGGCTCAAACTCATAGATTTTCACCCCTCCATCCATCAACTGCTCATAATAACTCTGTGTCAGCATAAACGCGGTCTTTTTATCCGGGATATGAGGCGTTACAATGCGCACATCCACACCGCGCTTTGCCGCTAAAGTCAATGCGGTTGTGATCTCGTTGTCGATAATCAGGTAGGGAGTGAACATATAGACATAGTCCTTTGCCGTATTGATAATATTTAAATATACATTCTCACCGACATTCTCAAAATCCAGCGGACTGTCGCCATAGGGCTGCACAAAGCCATCACTCTCATAATTTTCCTTATGGTAAGCGTGCGGGCGAAACATCTCAAAAGAAGTATCTGTCGGTCGAAGTGCATTCCAGGTATGAAGGAACATCACCGTCAAATTCCAGACTGCATCCCCCTTTAACATAATACCCGTATCCTTCCAATAGCCAAAACGCTCCTTCTCATTAATGTATTCATCCGCCAGATTGATGCCGCCGGTAAATCCGACATCCCCGTCAATCACAAGAATTTTTCGGTGATCGCGGTTATTCATCACAACGGAGACAAAAGGCACAAAGGGGTTGAATGCCTCGCATGAAATTCCGTACTCCTCCAAGACCATATCATAGCCCTGCGGCAGCAGGCGCAGACAGCCGATATCGTCATACATTAACCGGACATCCAACCCCGCTGCTGCCTTTTCTTTTAAAATCGCAAGAATTGTATTCCACATCCTGCCGTCTGCGATAATAAAATATTCCATAAAGATAAAATGCTTTGCTTTTTTTAATTCTTCCACAATATACGGAAAATTTTCTTCCCCGCTCTTAAAATATTTTGTCTGTGTATTTTTCCAGAGCGGAGCGTTCGCAAAATCCCTTAAATAGCGCACCTGCCCGTAAACGGTCTCCGATTCTTCCTCCACCTGCTCAAGAATACCCGGCTCTTGCACAATTGTATGTTCCAATTTTTCCCAGGAAGCATTAAGTTTTTCACGCAATTTCTTTGAGGGCTGTCTGGTTCCGAAAAAGGCGAACATCATACCGCCAAGCAGCGGGAAAATCAGGATCGGCACTGCCCACGCCAGTTTGTACGCAGGGTTTTGCCGGCTGTTGATCACAATAAAGAGCACAACAATGCTGGTGATACGAAACACCGCGTTGACCACCGGAGAAATATTTGAGAATGTAAGCAGGGAAAGCACCAGCCAAGTAACCTGCAAAATAAGCAGCGCACCCACAATTAAAATGCGGTATACAATCATCTTTTTACTCTTCATCGGTTTTTCACTCCTTTTTTCCTTTTCCCACTCCATCTGATTATAAACGATTTTCCAGAATGGTTCAATATTCCAAAAATAAACTTTGTATAAAGAAAGCAAGAGAAAAGGATGGCGGGTTCTCCCACACCATCCTTTTTTTGTTTCCTATGCGCGATAATAATTGATCAGGCATCCCTTTAAAATAATCTCCCTCTCATCTTTTGTCATCTCGCCCAGGCGCAGAGTAAATTCCCTCACCGTATCGCCAAGCACGTACGCCTTTACCTCTGCCTTTTCCTCCTGCACAGCCCTAGAGATATCCGGGATAAAGAGATAATCCCCGTTTACAAACGGCAGTTTTTCATCCGTGCTGTCAAGCAAAAATGGAAGCATTCCCCAGTTGATCAAATTGGAGCGGTAACGCTTTGTCGCGTACTCTCTTGCAATGTTCGCCAGACCGCCAAGCACTTTCTGGCAGCTTGCCGCCTGCTCTCTTGCGGAGCCGTCCCCAGGTTTTACCGCATAGATCACAGAGCCCACCTGAAGTTCTTTTGCATCAACAGATTTAATTTTGTCAAGCTTTGCAAAGACTTCGCGAAGTTCCGGCAATGCCTTAATTATCTCCTCCTTTTCTCCGCCCGCACATCTTGCCTTCTCCGCTGCGGCAACCTCTTTTGCACGCCCGACATAGAACGGGTCTTTGCGCGAGAGCGTGTACTCCGCAAGACCGAGCGGATTTGAGCGGAATGAGGAGGTCTCACCGGACGGGATTAACTCGTCCGTTGTTGTTACCGGATCGTTAATGACACAGACTACCTTTAACAAAATATCCGGAGTGAGCGCGCTCATCACTGGCCAGTCCTTAATGCCCGGTCCAAATTTTACGCTAACATTTGCATCTGCCCTTCCCACACCGTTAAAAACACGCTTTTCATAGATCGTCTTGTCAAAGAAATATTTTGGCTTGGTGAAATTTACATCCATATGTTCCGCCGAAGTCAAAAATCCCTTGTTTGCCGCTGTCGCTGCAATCGAGCGCGCGTCCATCAGTGCCACAGATGCAATCTGTCCATTTGTTACCTTAGAACCTTCGCGGTTCGGGAAATTTCTTGTCGAATGGCGGATGCTAAGCCCGTTGTTGGCAGGGACATCACCTGCGCCAAAGCAAGGTCCGCAGAACGCTGTGCGCACAGTTGCACCCGCCCCCATCAATTTTGCCACCGCGCCGTTTTTCACTAGCTCCATAAAGACTGGCTGGCTTGCCGGATATACACTTAGCGAGAACTCGTCCGCGCCGATATCCTTTCCAAAGAGAATATCCGCCGCATCGCAGATATTTTCAAAACCGCCGCCTGCGCACCCTGCAATCACACCCTGCTCGACATAGAGCTTTCCATTTTTCACCTTGTCGCGCAGATGGTATTCCACTTTATTGTTGTCAAGGCTGACAAGTGCCTTTTTCTCCACCTCTGCTAAAATATCAAAAAGATTTGCATTTAACTCGTCCACCTCGTAGGTATTGCTCGGATGGAACGGCATGGCAATCATCGGTTTGATCTTAGCTAAATCCACGTAGATCATCCCGTCATAATACGCGACATCGCCAGGTTTTAACTCCTTATAGTCCTCGCTTCTGCCGTGAATTTCGTAAAATTCCTTTACCGCGCCATCCGTCTCCCAGATAGAAGAAAGACAGGTGGTCTCCGTGGTCATCACATCAATACCAATGCGGTAATCAACACTTAGATTTGCAATGCCGTCGCCGACAAACTCCATCACCTTGTTATTTACATATCCATTTGCAAATACCTCACCGATAATCGCAAGTGCAATGTCCTGCGGACCAACAAAAGGAGCTGGTTTCCCGGTCAAATACACGCCTACCACCTTGGGCATATTGATATCATAGGTCTTTTTTAGAAGCTGTTTTACTAACTCAGGTCCTCCCTCACCGATCGCCATTGTACCGAGTGCGCCATAGCGCGTATGGGAATCAGAACCTAAGATCATCCCTCCGCCAACCGCCAACATCTCGCGCGCAAACTGGTGGATCACCGCCTGGTGCGGCGGAACGTAAATGCCGCCGTAACGCTTTGCGCAGGATAGTCCAAACATATGATCGTCCTCATTGATCGTTCCGCCAACAGCGCAGAGGCTGTTGTGACAGTTGGTCAAAACATAGGGAACAGGGAATTCGGTTAAGCCGCTCGCCCGTGCCGTCTGAATAATTCCAACAAAAGTGATATCGTGAGAAGCTAGTTTGTCAAAGCGAATTTTTAACTTCTCCATATTTCCCGATTCATTGTGTGCGGATAAAATTTGGTAAGCCATCGTCTGTTTTGCCGCATCTTCTGCTTTTGGCACATGGGGAAGCTTTGCAGCAAGCACCACCGGCGAATCTCCATTTTCCTCCACAATCTCTCTGCCGCGAATAAGATAGGCACCCTTTTTAAAGAGTTTCATTTATCGTCCTCCATTTCAATTATTGATCTTTTATCCCCCTTCAGCAGGAAGCCCCCACTTCTAAAGTGGTGGGAGCGCGTCACTCAAATAGTTCCTGAACTTCATCACAGTCCGTATATTTTGTGGACTGAAAGAGTCCGTCGCCCGCTTTCACACTCATATGTATGCTGTTTTCCTCCTCCGTAAATACCAGGCAGATTTTTCCAGTAAAAGTTCTGGTAAAATAACCAGCGTAAGTCTCCGCTTCCTCCCTGCCCGCAAATTTCACGCGAATCATTAGAAAATATCCTGGTGTCTGCGCATAATTTTGCACGTCAAACTTTCCGTAATAGTTTGCCCCAGCCGCAATCTGCGTATTCGCTAAGTCCTCGGAAAGAAAATAGAAATTCTCCTCCATATTTTCAAAATACAATCGGATGGACTCAATCTCCTGCCCTGTATTGTTTTTGATCACAATCCTCCTCGTATTTGCTGCTTTTACAAGCAGCACGACGAAAATCAGGACAAGAATTGCTATCCCTGGCGCAAACGTCTCTGCGGGAAGTCTGCGTTTCTTTTTCGTCCCACTCATTTTTCCTCCATTTCCACTCCCAAAAAACTTTTTTTGCGCATACCAACGTCTATTGTAATCGCTCCATCTTATTTTCGCAAGTAATTTTTTTATAAACTAAGCAGCAGATAGAGCATGGTTGCCAAAAGTCCGATACAGGAAAGCAGTAAGCCGTAAGATACACTTCTAGTCACAAGCCGCACAGTGCGCGAAATCTTTTCCTGCCCCGCATCAAATCGCTGTGCATAGGATCGCTCCTTTCTTTTTCCCCTTTTTGTTATGTGGCGAAAGAATTCCAAGACCCTATCAAATGCGTGCCCGATAAGATAGGCAAAGCGATTTGCCCCCCTCTCCCTCTCCTTATCCTGCACCTCAGCAAATATGGTGTAGTGTAATACCCAGACCACGCCCTCGATAAATTTATCAAAGAATCGGCAGGGAACTGCCAATAAAAATGGCAGAATCTGTGAGAAGAATTTCTCTGAGATCAGGCAATCTAAAATCCGGCACGGAACCTCAAACAAAAATGGCACTACGCGGCAAAAGAGCGGGCGATATATCCCATCCTCCAAATCAAGCCATGTGGGAATCCGGTCGAGATAGCGCGCATCTTCTTTTGTGCGCAGCCATTTTCTTACGATTACAAAGTAGAGAAAAATTCCAATAGCAAGGGAAATCATTGCCCCCTTTAAATTTACAAGAGAAAAATAATGGATAAATTCCCCTTCTTCTCCCGCTGCGCCCCCGATAAAAAATGCTTCTGCGCATTTTGCAAGCGGACGCATCAATGCATTCGGAAACATCCCCAAAACAGCAAAGAGTACCGCCGGAATTCCAAGCAAAACTTGTGTGGGACGGGATACATAAGAGCAAACAGCATGGTGTTCTACCATCTCTGATGGCTCTTCCACAAAAAGTACAAAAAACACTTTTAGCATATAAGCTGCCGTCATGCCGCCGGAAATTAAAAAGATCCATTCTGCTGCCGTGATCCATAAGTGCAGACTGCCACTGTAAGCATGACCCGCCTCCACGATCGCCTCGTGTAGCAGAGTCTTGCTAATATAGCCGGAAAATAACGGCACGCCGCCAATCGCAAGTGCCCCCGCACTATAGGTGACCAAAAAGAAAGGTTTGCCCTTTCCGAACCCCTTGATCTTATTAAAATCTAACGTGTGCAGATTCTTATATACAATGCCTGCAAGCAGAAAAAGTACCAGCTTGATCAGCGAGTGATTTACCATATGGAGAAAGGCTCCATTTATAGCGAGCGAGCGTTCATGTATCAGATTCATCGCGCCAAGCCCTGTTAAGATAAAGCCGATCTGGGAAACCGACGAACAGGCAAACGTCCGTTTTAAATCGATGGAAAATACCCCGAGTATTGCCCCCAAAAACATGGTGATCACACCGAGAAAAAGAACGAGAAATCCAAAATTTTCCTCCCCGCAAAGGATGGAGCCGGAAAGTAAAATTACCCCGAAAATTCCCGCCTTGGTAAGCACGCCGGACAGCAGTGCCGAAGCCGGTGCGGGAGCGACCGGATGTGCTTTTGGCAGCCAGATATGCAGCGGGAACATTCCGGCTTTCGCGCCAAATCCAAACAGCATAAGACACCCCGAAACAAACAGAGTACCGCGCTCTTTCACTGCCGCGCAAGCCGTTCTCAACTCTGCCATCATAAGCGTTCCGGTCAGATGGGATAGAAGAAACAGCCCCATCAGCATCACCATGCCGCCAACCACCGCCACCGCGAGATAGGTCTGTGCTGCGCGCAAAGCTTTCTTTGTTTCCTCCTGTGCCACCCAGACATAGGAAGTAAACGACATAATTTCAAAGAAGAGAAACATACTCATCAGATCGGCGGACAAAAACACTCCCGCTGTCGCACCGAGTGTCAAAAGCGTAAAGAGATAATATCTTCGCTGATTTTGATGCCCCCTCATATATTCCGGCGAGAAGACAAGCGCGCTCATCCACATAAATGAGAGGATTATTAGGTAAACCGCGCGAAAGCCATCCATCGTAAAATTAAGTCCAAAGCCAAGTACTCCCGCCACACTGTAAAAATAACTGCCGCCGCAGAGAGTGCCAATGCCAAGGATAAGCGCGAGTACAAACTCTGCTATTCCCATTCCTGCCGCAACAAAACCAAGGAATCTTTCTTTTAAAAATATCAGCGAGAACGCCCCTAAAAAGGGCAGAAATAATAAACTGGTCAGCAATATATTCTCTGTCATCTTTTCTTCCCTCCTTTTATCTTCCGCTTATATTCCCCCCGCTGCGACCCGGCTAAGAAAGGATAAAAGCGGTTTTGCAAAAATCCCAATAGTAAAAATCATATAAATTAACACCAAAAGCGGCAGTTTCATACGCCAGGACGGATCGTAGGCCTGCATTACGCGCCAGTCCATTTTTCCCCCCTGTGGGAAAAAAGTGCGCATCACAAACCCGCAGATATAGATGGCGGTACAAAATGCCGAGATTAGCACGGCGAATGCCCCCAAGATTGCGGGGGTACTTCCCTGTGCGATCGCTGCCGTTCCAATATGCCATTTGCTTATAAAAGCTGCCATTGGAGGAACTCCTATCAGCGCGGTTCCCGCAATTAGAAAACAGGTACATACAAAAGGCATTTTCTTGGCAAGCCCACCCATATCGCGCACATATTCCAGACCGGAACAGGTAAGAATTGCCCCCGCGCAGTAAAAGAGCGTGATTTTTATAAAAGCGTGCGCAATCATATGCATCAGACTTCCCATCATGCCCGCGGGGGTCATTAGAAGTGCTGCAAAAACAATATAGGAGAGATTGCTGACTGTCGAGTAGGCAAGACGACGCTTTAAATGCGGCTCTTTAACTGCCCTTGCAGAGCCGAACAAAATCGTTGCGATCGCAAAGCCAAGCACGATATACTGCGCAAAACTTCCGCTAAGCAATTCTGTTCCAAAACTGTAATAGGTAATGCGGATAATCGCAAAAGCTCCCGCTTTTACCACGGCTACCGCGTGCAAAAGTGCTGTTACCGGAGTCGGCGCGATCGAGGCCGTCGGAAGCCATCCGTAAAAAGGAAAGATCGCTGCTTTCACGCCAAAGCCTAAAACCGCAAGCACATAGACTGCTTTGACGATCGGTTCCATACTGCCGAGAGAAACCCCTGAGAATACGCCGCCAAAGGTAAAATTCATTGTGCTGCCAAGACGGTAGACAAAAATAAATCCGATAAAGGCAAATGCCGCGCCGCCGATGGAATATGTCATATATTTTCTTCCGGCAAGAATTGCTTTTCTGCTTGTCCCATGCATTACCAGAGGCATTGTCACAAGGGTGAGCATCTCATAAAACATATACATGGTCATTAAATTTCCAGAAAAGGCAATGCCTATTGTTACGCCAAAAGTCATGGTATAGAAGGCAAAAAATGCATTGTCCCTCGTATCATGTTCCATATATTCAAATGCGTAGAGGGTTGCAAATGGCCATAAAAACGAGATAAGCCCCCCAAATACCATGCCAAGCCCGTCAATATGAAATTTTACTTCCAGTTCTCCGGCAAGATTTAAGACATTAAAATCCTCGCTGGGACGGTGAAAAATCAGCCAAACCGCAAAGATGGATGTCGCGATTGTCACTAATTCAATGTAGAGATTGCGTGCCCGCTTATTTCGAAATGGAAAAAGCGGCAGAAGCGCGCCCATCAGAACAGGAAAGACAATCGGCAATAGTATTCCAAATTTTTCCATTTTATCCTCCTGCTCTATCCTTACAAAATCGTTGTTATAATCGAATTAAGAAAATGGATCAGCGTGTTGGGAAAGATCCCAAGACCCACGGCAGCCGCTGCGAGAAATGCCATTGGAACCACCATGCCAACTGGCTCCTTTTCCCTGCGAAAAACTTTCTCATCCGAGTCTTCCAACAATCCGGGCAAAAATCCGTTCACGCTGATTGGCAGCAGGTATGCGGCGGTAAAGACCGCACTGATCAGAAGAATTGCTGGACCAAGATAGGCGAATACAGGAATAGCACTGGTAAGTGAACCCTCCGCCAGATACCATTTGCTTAAAAATGCCGAAGTTGGAGGAATCCCCACCAGCGTCAGAGAAACCAGGGTAAACATCCAGGTAGTTATCGGCATACGCTTTCCGATCCCCCGTAGCTGTGAGACTTTTGTAAATCCCGTCTGGTGGATGAATGCCCCGGCAGAAAGAAAGAGCGTATTTTTTGCCGCCGAGTGAAAGACGATATGCAAAAGCGCGCCGAGCATCGCGGCTGGATTCATTAACGCCACACCAAAAAGCACGTAGGAAACCTGACTGACTGTCGAGTAGGCAAGGCGGCACTTTAAGAGCTGCTCACGCGAGGCGATCACTGAACCCATCAGGATGGTTAACAGGGTAAGGACAAGGAAGGTACTCTGCACCCAGGTGCCCCGCACAAAATCCGCCCCCACAATATAGTAGAGGATGCGGATAATAAAAAGTACACCCATCTTGGTGACATTGCCGGACAAAAGTGCCGAGGCGGGTGCAGGTGCGACCGGATGCGCAACCGGAAGCCAGCCGTGTAATGGGAACATCCCCGCCTTAGAGCCAAATCCTACAATGCCGAGAAAGCACGCGAAAAGCAAAAGTTCCCTATCCATTCCCGCCGTCTCTGCTGTAATATGTCCGCCCGGTGTAAACTCTAAGCTAATTCCGCTACTGTAAAAAATAAAAAATCCAAAAAGCCCCAAAAAAGCCCCTGCGATGGAGTAAAAAAAGAATGAGTAACCCGCGTGGACAGCCTCTTTTGCGCGCTCCCACACGACTAAGGGCAGCATAAAAAGGGTCATCATCTCATAAAACATATACATGGTCACCAGGTTGCCGGAAATACACAGTGCCACAATCACGCCGATGGCGGCGAGAAAAAAGCACTGGTACATTCTCTCATCCTTTCCATGGCTAAAATATTTTTCCGAAAAGATAGAGGCAGAAAGCCACATTATGGAACAGAGTCCCCCGAACAATAAAGAGAGAGCATCCGGGCGAAGCACAAAAGCCAGCCGATCATTAAAGCGCGCGAGCGTCAATTCGTAGCCGCTTCCTGCCGCACAGAAGACAAACACCAGTTCAACTGCACAGACAGCACAGACAAACCACCAGCGCGCCTTCCTGTCCGGAAATATTTTTGGGAAAGCAAGTACGATTCCCGCGATAACCGGCAAAAGTACCGGCACTAACAAAATCAGGTTTTTATTCATTTTCCCATACCTCTTTTCTGTAAGTTTTCCTCACCCGAAGGTACTAAGCCCCGTCTCGATCGCCCGCTCAATACTGTACGACCAGGTGCCAAGGAAAATATTGAGTAAGATAAAGCAAATCAACGCCACAGCCGAACTTATCGGGAGCCATTTTCCCGCGCCCGCAGATCCCCTCTCCCATTCGGATGCCTTCAAATCCCCATCATTTTTTGGCGTGTAGATCGTAATCAGCGCGCGGATAAAGTACACGGCGTTTAAGATTGTACTGATTGCAAGTGCCACCATCGCCACCACCAATTTCCCGCCGTTTGCGCGAAGCGCGGCCTCCGCAAAATAAACTTTTGAAGTAAATCCGGCAAACAAGGGGATGCCCACCATCGAGAACGCGCCCACGCCAAACCCTACTCCTGCAAGTTTATTGCGAAAGCCGGAGCCTTTTAAATCCACAAAATCCTTGCTGTTGCCCGATGCGTCAGAAAGCCCCCTCGCCGCGATAAACAGCATGGATTTCGACGCTGCGTGCGACATAATATGAAAGACAGCCGCCACTGTTCCCATCGGAACGGCAAGCCCGATCCCCATATAGATATAGCCAATTTGAGCGACCGAGGAAAAGGCGATCAGCCGGCGGATATCGTGTTGATAGATCGCCACGATCGATCCTATCATCATCCCCGCTATTCCAAAGGCAAACAAGAGATTTGTTACCTTGTGGTCAAGCACGAAATCAAAGCCAAACACGCGGTAAAAAATCTTAAAGAGCAGAAAAATATACCCCTTGGAGACAAGGCTGGAAAGAACCGCAGCTGAGGCGGGTGTGGAGTAGCTGTACGAATCTGGCAGCCAGGTGTGAAACGGAAAGAGCGCGCTCTTAACTGCAAGACCAACACTCATTAGTGCCATGGAAACCGTCAGCGGGATCTCATACTTCCCACTCCCTGAAAGTCTTACAATCTGCTCATGCATATTGACCATCAAAAGATGCCCGGTCACACTGTAGAGCATGGACAGAC
This sequence comes from uncultured Lachnospiraceae bacterium, assembly GCA_910585065.1. Taxonomy (GTDB): domain Bacteria; phylum Bacillota; class Clostridia; order Lachnospirales; family Lachnospiraceae; genus RGIG4057. The sequence goes on along the minus strand of CAJUCG010000003.1, from coordinate 24,848 downwards.
CAAGCAGCAAAAACCCCGACCCGACCAGACTCATAATCATGTATTTTGTCGCCGCAACCAGCGTATGCCCCGTATTGCGGCTCATAATCAACGCGCCCGCCGCAATCGTATTGATCTCAACAAAAACATATGCAGTAAACATATCATTCGTGTAGATCAGCGCGAGCAGAGATGCCAACATCAGACAGATCATTGTAAAATAAAGATTTTCTTTTGTCTCCTCGACCTCAAGATCAATATAATGTTCTCCGCCAAGCACTGAGAGAAACATAATGGCGCAGAAAAAGACAGCTAACAGTGCCTCCAAGGAGCCGACGCGAATCTCGTTCCCCCAGGGAGCCGGAAAATGCCCCATCATATAAGTATACTGCCCGTATTTTGACACATACCAGAGGACAAGGGCATTCATCACTCCTGCCACCCCAATCAGGGCAAGACTTAATCGCTTCGCATACTGCCCATTTAAGACGGAGGAGATCACGCCGCTCATCAGGCACATAACAATATTAAATAATGGAAAATTCTGTATTATACTCATGCCAAACCATGCCCCTTCGCCATGTTATTTCCCATCCTCCTCATCCTGCTCCCTCCGATATTGTTCCCGCTTCGCCAAAATGGTGATCTGGTCAATATCAAGTGTGTGATAACGCCAGTACAGGCGTATCGTAAGCGAGAGCATTACCGCAGTGACGGAGACGGAGACCACAATTCCCGTTAAAACCAGTCCTGCCGGGATGGGATTGATAAAATCTTCCATTCGCTTTACACTTTCTGCACCGTCGGGGACTGGAGCTGCCCGCCCCGTAATATAGCCCTTTGCCGCCAAAAATAAATAGACCGCCGTATCCATAATATTAAAGCCAATAATCTTTTTTATCATATTGCGATGAAACAAAAGTGTTGTAAATCCAATACCAAAAAGTATTACAGAAACGACCTCGTAATAATTGTAAAACAGATTTCCCATCTAAATTCCCCCCTTCCGAAAAATCGCGTAAAAGGAGTACATTGTACATGCAACCACACAGCCAACGCAGATATTAAGAGGCAGAATCAGCCCGCTGCTTATCAGATCTCCCGCATTTCCCAATGGAATGCCGCTGTCCATATGATTTGCGCCACAATAGAAAGAATAACATTTTGCAGTAGAATAAAACAGCAGTGCGGCAAGCGATACCACAGAAAATGTTTTGTAGGTAAAAAACCGCTCAGTCTTTTTAAATCCGAAGGCATTCAGATACAAAATCAAGCCCGCACCGATAATTGCACCGCCGGAAAATCCACCCCCCGGCGAAATATGCCCGTTTAAAATCACGTAAATTCCAAACAGGATAATTATTGGGACAAGCAAAAATGCTGCTTTTTGTAAAATCCTGTCGTTTTTTGGTTCAAGTTTCCGATCGTCTTCCGACACCGCCAGTTCCTGGTGAATCAGAGAGCCATCCTTGCGGTGGTCAATGCGCACGAGAATTAATACTGTACAGGCAGCAATAAAAAGCACATGGGACTCACCGAGAGTATCAAACGCACGGTAGTCTAGGATCATCCCTGTTACAATATTGACTGCGCCAGTCTCCTCCTGCCCTTTTTCAATATAGCGTCTTGGCACTTCATTGGAATTTGCAGGCGCATTTGCTGAGGCAAATTGCGGCATATTCGCTACAGTTAACAAAAGCAGCACAATAATTAAAATACAGATTGCAAATGCAATGATCCGGTAAAATTTTCCAAAAATATTCATTCCCCTTGTTTTTGACCATTGTTCATACTGCTCCATCATCCGTGAAAAATCGGAGCGGCTGCGCTCACGCTTTGTGTGGTAGAGATCGCTGTGTACCGCCTCTGGATACTGCGTATCGTCCGCTTCCCTAGTATGTTTTTTTACCATTTCTTCTGGCAGACGAAAAGCATCCTCTGACATTTCCTCCCCGTTTACAAACCGGACAAACCGCCGCCATGTCCCACTCTCATAATTTTCTTTTACCTTCATCCCTTATCCCCACCCCCTTCCTGTTCACGGTACGGATCTTCCTCCGGCGCACCTTTTTCCTTGATTTCATGAATCTTTTTTAATGTGATAAAAAAGAGGATGCTGGTCACGCCAGCACCGACTGCTGCCTCTGTGATCGCAAGGTCGGGAGACTCCAAAATAATCCAGATAATACACATCACAAGGCTGTAGGACATATAGATGATGACGGAAGTCAAAAGATTTTTGCTCCGGCTTGTCGCCAGCGCGCATATTACCAAAAACAGCAGCAAAATCCCTTTAAAGAAGGACATCCTCATCCACCTCGCATTCCTCTTTGATGCTCTCTTTATCAAGCGTGACCTCCAAACGCGCAAGCAGATGTGATGCGACCGGACTCGCCATCCAAAGAAAACACACGATAACAAAAAGTTTTAATGATGTAAAATTAAATCCGTTCAGCACAATCAGACCGGAGATCACAAAAAGAATTCCAAGCGTATCATTTAACGCTGCTGCGTGCATACGGTTTAATACATATTTAAATTTCCAGGTGCCAATCACCGCAGTACATGACACAAAAAGTCCTGCAAGAATACAGCCCGCCCCGATAAAAAAACGAATCCATCCCATCATTTTTCCCCCTTTTCTTTTTCTCGATTTTTATTCTCCATCTCAAGTTTTTCCCGGTGTACACCCAGATAAACCTTTGCCACCACCACAACGGCAAGGAAACTGATCATGGCATAGATCAGTGCCACATCCGCGAGAAACCCCTCTTTTAGTTTAACGGTAAGCACCGCAATGCTCATCATTGTCATTGTGCCTACCATATTGACCGCCACAATGCGATCGGCAAGCCTTGGTCCTTTTAGGGAACGGATCAGACAAAAAAAGCACAGAATGCCAAGCACAATAAGAACCGCTGTTAAAAATACATCGCAGACCCAATCGATCATTTCTCCTCCCCCTTCTCAAATGCGCGAAGCCGGTGTACAAATTCTGAGTCCTCCATTCCCTCTGCCATATCTTTGTCCAGGCAGTGGATAAGATATTCCTCCCCCTCAAGTGTCACCGTGATCGTGCCGGGTGTTAATGTGATAGAGTCCGCTAAAATTACGCGCAGAGTATCTCTTTTTAAATCCGTCTTAAACCGGACAAGCTTTGGTTCTATCTCGTATTTCGGGGAGAGAATCAGGCGTATCACATTATAATTCGCCTTGATAATTTCGCTCAAGAGCAGCACAATATAGGAAATGCCGCGCCAGATATTACGATATGTGCGCAGTTCCTTTTTCACACTGTAATCCATAAATTTGCAAATGAAGCCAAATAACAGCAGAGCGATCCCCACACCAAAAATCAGGATCTCCCCGGTTATTCTCCCGTTAAACACAATCCACAAAGCAAAAAAAAGTGCCAGCACTTCCGATTTCCTCCTTTCCTTCGCCATTTTTCAAGCCAATTTATTTTAGCACTTCCCCTTTCCTCTGTCAATCTGCCGATTTTATTATTTTTACATTTTTTTAATATTTTCTGCATTTCTGTTAATATTTTACAAAAATAAGACGGCATGAAAAATTCCTCCCCGCAAAAATAAAAAAATGCGAATAAAAAAACATTGGATGGCGCATTCTTTTATTAACTGCAATGAAAGGACATGATAAGTATGGCATTGTATAAAGTTGAAATCTGTGGGGTAAATACCGCAAAGCTCCCATTAATTGACAATGAAGAAAAAGATGAACTTTTTCGCCGCATTAAAAGCGGAGATGCAGGGGCACGCGAACTATATATTGAGGGGAATTTAAGACTGGTTTTAAGTATTATTCAGCGATTTTCCAGCAGCAATGAAAATGTGGATGATCTCTTTCAGATCGGCTGTATCGGGCTGATGAAAGCGATCGACAATTTCGATACGGAGCAGGGGGTTCGATTCTCCACCTACGCTGTTCCAATGATTATTGGGGAGATAAGACGCTATCTCAGGGACAATAATTCCATCCGTGTCTCGCGCTCCCTGCGCGACAACGCCTACCGCGCCATCTACGCGAAAGAGGCGTTTATCCGCGAGAACAACCGCGAACCTACGATCGAGGAGCTTTCTGAGGTCTCCGGACTTTCAAGGGAAGATATTGTAAACGCGATGGACGCAGTACAAACACCAGTTTCCCTCTATGAGCCGGTCTACTCGGAAGGGGGGGACGCACTCTACATTATGGATCAGGTAAGCGACAAGAAAAATCGGGAGGAGAACTGGATTGAGGAAATCTCCCTAAAAGAAGCGATGAAACGGCTGCCTGAGCGCGAGAATCATATTATCCGCCTCCGCTACTTTCAGGGAAAAACGCAGATGGAAGTAGCGGAGGAAATCAATATCTCCCAGGCTCAGGTCAGCCGCCTTGAAAAAAACGCACTAAAAAATATGAAAAATTATCTCAGCGATCCCATTTCTCGCAAAGCGCGTTGATTTGGTCTGCAAATTTCGCCAGATCCTTATTCGCGCCGTGTTCGTTATGCCGAATCACGGTAAGGAGACGCTGACCAGCCGCAAGAAGTCTTGCAAATACGCCGGTTGGCTGTTTTGCCGCCCTCTCCACTCTTGTGTGGGAGCCTTCGGTAATCAGACCGCCGTCGAGGAGATTATAGACGGAACCAGTGTACGGCGCAACGGCATTCAGACAATAATCGTTGCGCAAAAGTGCGGCAAAATGTTCTGTTACAGAGTCTTCACCATGCACTACAAAAACTTTCTGTGGCTTTTTGGCAAAGGCGTTCACCCAGCGAATTAACCCCTCCTTATCCGCGTGTCCGCTGATCCCGATAAATTTTTGAATCTGCGCTTTGACCTCGATGGTCTCACCAAAAAGCCGCACTTCCTTCGCCCCTTCATAGATCGCGCGCCCAAGTGTGCCGTTGGCCTGATATCCGACAAAGAGAATCGTGGATTCCGGTCGCCAGAGATTGTGCTTTAGATGGTGTTTGATACGCCCCGCCTCGCACATCCCCGACGCAGAGATAATTACCTTAGGCTCCGGTTTAAAATTGATCTCCTTTGACTCTTCCGCTGAAACTGCGATCTTTAAACCCGGAAAACGGATCGGATTGATGCCCTGACGCACCAGTGAAAGTGCTTCCTCATCAAAACAGGAGTCCACATTTTGCTGGAAAATATTGGTAGCCTCCACCGCAAGCGGGCTGTCAATATAGACTTCAAAATTTTCAAACCCTTTTACTAAATTATCTTGCTTGATCTGGCGGATAAAATAGAGCATCTCCTGCGTCCTGCCAACTGCAAATGAAGGGATCACGACATTTCCGCCGCGCTCAAAAGTCTGCTTGATAATGTCTGCGAGTGCCGCCACATTGTCAGGGTTGCGATCGTGCAGACGATCCCCGTAGGTCGATTCCACAATAACAATATCTGCGTCCGTAAGATATTCCGGATCTTTGATGATCGGTTGGTTATAGTTTCCAACATCGCCGGAAAATGCAATCTTTCGTTTTAGATCTCCCTCTTCTAACCAAACCTCAACGCTTGCGGAGCCGAGCAGATGCCCCACATCGACAAAGCGGATGTGAATGCCCTCACAGACATTGATAATCCGCCCGTAAGGACAAGGGACGAAATGTTCCATAACCCCCACAGCATCCTCAAGTTCATAGAGCGGCACATACTCCTCTCTGCCGGCGCGCTTTGCCTTGCGGTTCTGCCATTCTGCCTCAAACATCTGAATATGGGCACTGTCGCGCAGCATAATGTCGCAAAGCTCTGTTGTCGCTTCCGTCGCATACACGCTTCCTCGAAATCCGTGCGCGTACAGATACGGGATCAAGCCGGAATGGTCGATATGCGCATGCGAGAGGAAAATATAGTCGATCTCGGATGGTGGGACCGGCAATTCCGCATTTTCATAAATATCTGCCCCCTGCTCCATCCCACAGTCGAGCAGAAAATTCTTGCCACAGGCGGAAACGTAGTGGCAACTCCCCGTTACTTCATGATCTGCACCGATAAACCTCAGCTCCATAAAATCCCTCCTGTCCATTTTATTGTTTTGTACTGCCTTAGTTCTCAATCCTCCCAATACAATTCCACATAGTCTCCGAGCGAAAGTCTTGTAGAAAAGCTGCAAGGTGTTCCATTCACTTTGATCACCACCCGATTGCCATGCGCGGTTTTCACATCAAAATCATAGAAATCCAAAATATCAACTACACGATACTCCTTCTTTCCCTTTAATATAACGGGCGTAGAGTTGACGGTGAGCCTGAGATCGGTATCCTCTTTCTGCGGCTCGCCCTTTTCTGTGGAAATTTCCTCTGCGGTATCTTCCTTAGTGGAAGTTTTTTCTGAATTCATCTCTTTAGAAGAAGCTTCTTTATCGGAGGAAGAAAAATCCTTCTCCAAAACCTCTTCTTCCAACTTCCCCGCAGAAAGAGCAGAACCAGAAGAAGAAAGGTCAAAATCTACGCTGAATTTGTCATAGATCTTCTCATTTTCTCCAGCAGGCACATGATTGACCAAAATCCCGTCCTGGTACATCACATCCATAAAATCAAGGAGCTGCCGCAGCGTATAATAATCCTGGATTTCAAGCTGGTCATCCGCATGGATATCATAGTACTCAGAGACCAGCTGCCCATTTGCGCGGACAAATTTCGGGCAGATAATCTTCTTGCCATTTACCAGAAATTCAATCGACCTTTTGTATTCCGCAAGCTCCCCGATCATCATATGCGCGGCTTCGCCCGATGTGGATGCCGTGATCTCAATGATATCGTTCGCCTCGATCGGAGTGTTGATGCCCGCTGTGCGGTTATTTAACAAAATAATCGCCGCCTCACCTTCCTCGCCGCGCACCATGCGTTTTCTTCCATTTACAAAAAATTCCAGTGCTGTCCCGCGCTTAGGGAAGAGTCCATCATTTGGAAATCCTACTGAGAGCGCGGCATCCACGATGGTCAATTTACTGTTGTCATAGAGTTTTACGCGCTCCCCGTTTACCTGTACAAAAATAAAATTATTTTTTTGCTCATAATAGTTTAGACAGATCCCTATTGGGGTGACAAGCATCGGATCTTTTTTGACATCCTCCGGAAAAGTGATCGCTCCAAGAACTTCCTCGCCGCGCAGTGCCACGCGCTCCTCCGGCAGATTCAGGCGGTTTGCAAGCATTTTTACAAAATCTGGAAGTTTGCCGCCGCCGCCGACTACAAAAACTGCACTCACCGATTTGCCGCCGTTTAACTCCACAATCTTGTCCGCAACTAACTGTGTGATCTCCGCCACCTTGTCCTGCGTCTCAGCAAAGACTTCCTCCGGCGTGGTCTTCTCCGCAAGTCCCATAATATCTTTGTAATTTATCACTTTCTTTTGCATGGCCGCGCCGATTTTAATCTCCTCCGCCGTCGCAAAATCGACGAGATGCGCCTGCACAATCACGTTGGTGATCGCATCGCCCGCCATCGGGATCATCCCGTAGGCGACCACTGTCCCCTCCTTTGTAATACAGATGTCGGAAGTCCCCGCTCCCACATCCACCAGCGCGATATTTAAGAGACGAAATTTTTCCGGGATGGCGACGTTGATCGCCGCGATCGGCTCAAGCGTCAGATTGTCCACCTCAAGTCCGGCTTTTTCCGTCGACGCATACAGTCCGTCAATCACCTCCTGTGGAAGGAAAGTCGCTAAGACCTTTGCGGCAATTTTATTCCCTTTATGACCCTCTAAGTTAGTAATCATATTATCATTTAAATAGTAATGCACTACAGAATAGCCAACACAATAAAATCGGATATTTTCCCCCTGTGTCTCCTGGCGTATGATTTCATAGGCTTTCTCGACACCGAGCATTTCCAGTCCATGAATAATTTCCGCGCTGATCATCTCATCCTGAAAATTCTCGTCCCCAAGATTTTCCTCCACCTCCACTGTCACAGTTTTTAATACGCGGCCTGCTGCCGCAATACAAACTCTGGTCAGTTTCCGTCCAATCTGATGTTCGAGTTCCCTTCTCACCTGAGAGATCGTCTCGGCGACTTTTGCAATATCATGAATTTGTCCGTCCATCATCGCACGCGTTTCATGGCAGCGGACACTCTGCGCTACCACTACAAAACTATTTACGTTCTGTTTGTAGCCAACTGTTCCGACAATACTTCTCGTTCCTATATCAAGACCAAAAACCAGTTGTTCCGGAATATTTTCTTTATCCATAAAGTGCCTCCATAAGGATATTGATACTATTATCTTATCACAAACCGTATACTATTTCTACTATTTTCTGAAAAATTCTATGCCAAAATTTTTTTGATATCGGCGAGTAATGCCTCCTCATCTCTCCCATCATTGTTTCTTATCACGTAGGATGCCACCGAAAAAAAATCTTCCTCCCTATGCTGGCGTGCCATCAGATCGTCGATTTTTTTGTCCGTGTAGCCGCGATCTCTTTTTAATCTTTCTTTACGCTCTTTTTCTGTAGCGTAAATATACCATACCTGATCACAGAAAGTCTCGTAGCCGCCCTCAATTAAAAGTGCCGATTCAATCACTAAAAGTTCGTAGCGATTTTCTTTTCTTTCCTCTTCAACCTGCGCCAAAACATATTCCGTTACCGCCGGATGTGTCAGCGCGTTCAGCCGCAAAAGCGCGTCCGGATCGGCAAAGACAATCCCTGCAAGTTTCCCGCGATCAATACTTCTATCCTCTAGGAGAATGTCTTCTCCAAACTCTTTTACTACGCGCGAATAAGTAGTGCCGCCTAAAAGCATCTGTTTTCTGGCAACTTCATCCGTCAATATTGTCAGGCAATGGTAATGTTTTTGCAAAAGTTTTACCACTGTCGATTTTCCACAGCCGACACCGCCCGTTATCCCGATAATTTTTCCCATTTTATCTCCCTTTAAAATTAGTGCGCCAAAAGCCAGTTTTTCCCCTCTTTCGCCTCCACCTCAAGCGGCACTAAAAGTTTCGCTGCCTGGCTCATCTCTCCCACAAGAATCTCTTTGACTTTTTCCACTTCCTCCACTGCCGTCTCCACCAGCAGCTCATCATGAATCTGCAAGAGCAGCCGGGATTTTAACCCCTCTTCAATCAACCTGCGATCCACGCGCAGCATCGCGATCTTCATAATGTCCGCCGCTGTTCCCTGGATCGGCGAATTCATTGCCACGCGCTCCTGCTCCGCCCGCTTTGTGTAGTTTGAACTGGAAATATCTAAAAGAGGTCGAATACGCCCAAACAGGGTGCAGGATTCCCCGCTCTCCCTTGCCTCCGCAACCAGATCATCCATAAATTCACGCACTCTAGGATAGGTCTCAAAGTATTTTTCAATATATTCTTCCGCCTCCTGTCTGGAGATATTCAGCCCCTGCCCAAGCCCGAAGGAACTAATGCCGTACACAATCCCAAAATTTACGGCTTTCGCGCGGCTGCGCTGCTCTTTTGTCACCTCCTCAAACGGGGTGTGAAATACTTGTGAGGCAGTAATGCGATGGATATCCTGCGCCGTATTGTACGCCGCAATTAATTGTGCATCCCCCGACATATGCGCTAATACACGCAGTTCAATCTGCGAGTAGTCCGCATCCAGAAAAACAAATCCTTCTTTCGGAATAAACACTTTGCGAAGTTGTCTGCCCACCTCCATACGAATTGGAATATTCTGTAAATTTGGATCGGTGCTGCTGATTCGTCCGGTTGCTGTGATGGTCTGGCGAAATGTGCTGTGAATTCTGCCATCCTCCGCAATATATGGTGCAAGTCCGTCCGCGTAAGTCGATTTTAACTTGGTTAGCTGCCGATATTCCAAGAGCCGTTCGATTATCGGATGCGCCCCCATCAGGCGTTCCAAAACATCCGCCGCAGTAGAATATCCAGTTTTGGTTTTCTTTCCGCCCGCAAGTTTCAACTTTTCAAATAGAATCACACCGAGTTGTCTTGGAGAATTGATATTGAATTTTTCTCCCGCATCGGCATAGATCTCATCCTCAAGCACACAGATACGCGCACCAAGCTGTGCGGCATAATCGCGAAGTTCTTCTCTCGCAACTAAAATTCCGCGCTTTTGCATTGCGTAGAGCGTAAAAATCAGCGGAAGTTCTATCTCAAAATAGAGCAAAGATTCTTTTGCCTCCAGAAACGAAAGCAGCCCATCCGCCAGCAAAAATGCCATATTACAGCCGAAAAGCAAATATTTTTCCACGGTTGGCTGCTGGAAAAACATGGCTTCTTTTGGGGTGATTTTTTTAAATAATTCCTTGCCGGGAGTTAGGGAAATCCCATAGTACTCCTTAGCAAGATCAAAGTAGGTGTACGCACCGGAAAGCGGATTTTTTAAGTAGGCGGCAAGCTCTACGTCAAGCAGCTTTCCACGAAGGGCAATCTCCCTTATCTGTTCGGCATCAAATACATCCATCTGCTCTTTTAGCCCGATAGTAACCGGGCGCACACCACTCTTTACCGCACGGTCAAGATAGGAGGTAAAATCATCGCGCGTCGGCGCGGAAAAATAAATTTTTTCAGAGTCTGCCTGCAATGCTACCAAGAGAAGCTGTTCCCCGTCCGCAAAGATGGTGAACGCAATCTTGTTTTTTGAGAGGAGTTCTTCCGGCAAAGAATCTGTGTGAATAAACTGTGTCGGCTCAGAATAGGGAGGAATATCCATCTTCTTTTTTTCCTGCGTTTCTTTTTTTGGGGCAGCAGGTATCTGCACATCCTCCGGCTCTTTTGATTCTGAAACTGGAGGATTCATCATTTTAGAGAAATCATTCAGAGCTTCCGCCGAAGCGTCCTTATCTCCAAATGGATTTCCGCTATCAAATGGATTTTCTTCAGTTGGGACAAAATCACCCTCTTCCTCCGGCTCCTCAAATTTTAATGACCGGAATTCCAGAGCGGCAAATTCCTTTAGCGCAGCCTCTTTGTCGATCGCTAAGCGAAGCTGCTCCAGAGTAATGTCCAGCGGAATATCGCGCTTAATTGTCGCAAGTGTTTTTGAGAGCATGGCAGCGCGCTCTCCCACAAGTTCCGTATCACTTTTTTTGAGCAGCGGACCAAGAGGAGAACGCTTAATTCCAAGACGGGTCTTCCATTCCTGCACTAATGCTTTCTGCCCCTTTTCATCCAGAGAATTCAAAACCTCATAGAGTCGTTCCACACAGCCGTACTCATGGATCAGTGCCGCCGCTGTCATCTCGCCTACGCCGGGAACCCCTTTGATATTGTCCGAAGGATCGCCCTCCAAGCCTTTGAGCGAATTTATCGACTCCGGTTTTACACCGAACTCTTTTTCCACAAGTTCCGGTGTAAACGGAAATGTCCGATCCGGCACACAGCAATCCTTCTGTCTCATATTATATTTTTCATATAATTCCTCAGTTTTCCTTGCCGTCGGATGAATCATCCAAAGCTCTGTACGATCAGAGACAAGCTGCAAATAGTCCCTGTCTTTTGTCATAATGCGCACCGGCACTTCGCTCTCAAACTTTGTCACAAGCGTCCCTGTAAAATCGTCCGCTTCATAACGTTCATCCATAAACTGCTTTACCTTCATTTTTTCCAGCAACTGCTGACAGAGGGCAAACTGATTTTTTAGCGGGAGCATCGTCTCCCCGCGATTGCCCTTGTAGTCCGGATAAATTTCCCTCCGAAAAGTATTGCGGCTCAGATCCCACGCAACCGCCAAATATGTGGGATTCTGCTCCTTTAAAATCTTTAGCAGCACGCGCATAAAGCCGTAAACCGCATTGGTATACACGCCCTTTGATGTCTGCATAATACGCGGAAAAAAGACCGCTTTCTCCTCCATCGTCTTAGCGAAAACGATTTCGCGAGGAAGATTTCCAAAAAACTGCGTTGTGAGCAGACTGGAACCATCAATTACAAGCAAATATTCTTTCATTCATTACCTCCATAGTGGAATCGAATCCCGCTTATGTTCTGCCTTTTCCTTCTTCTGATGCGGAAACGCTTTTAACGTAATGGGAATCTGATACATAATCTCCGGGCGTTTTCCCCTCTCAAGCCGCTTTGCATACGATCCTTCTGAGAGCAGAAAACTTGCCGGGAGGGTATAAGTCAACTCACCTTCCAGATACATTGCGCGCATTATCCCCACATCAAGCCGCCAAAGTTTGTCCACTTCCGCCGCCCTAAGCCGCTGGCTAAACACAAAATCGCGCGCCCCATCATGATGTGCGGCGATCGCAGAATCAACAAAATCAATCTCTTCCGGAAGTCCCAAATCCCCCAAATAAAACCCTTTGGTGCGCATGGTAATCTCCTCCGGCTCCGGCTCAACTGCGGAGCGGCCAACACTCAAACTCAGCGCGAACGCAAGCATGAAAAGAATGGCAATCAGGCGGAAGCGTCCCGTGCGCGCCTGGTGCTGCGCCCTGGCGATCTCCGCCTCCGTCCCGCACAAAAGCTGATCCACCGCCTCGCTATAATTGTTGGAAAACTCCGTGTCGTTTAATCTATCCGTTGTCGCATAGACAATCAGATCAAATTCCAGCTCCGCATAACAATATTTGCATTCTCGAATATGACGAACAAAACGCGCTTTCTGATCAAGCGGCAAAGGATTTGGCAGTGCCGTACTCTCTTTAAAGTCAGACAAAAGTCCCGTTCTCTTTTGCTGATATCTGACATCTTCCAAATAGGGAATGATAAGCTGCTGCATCGCCCGGTTGTCACATCGCTCCAACCCCTCCCCTCTTTTTCCCTTCCGATCATTTTCCGACACCCCTGATCACCTCCCCCGCCTTTTTTAATTTTAGCCCCGGAACAATTTTAAGACATCCCTCGCTGTCGGCACATAGTCAGAGAGCGGCGCACGCCTTATTTTCCCGCCATTAAAAGCGTAGACATACACATCACCCGCCCCCTTCTTTCCATCCTTGCTCTCCGGCAAGAAGGTTACGCGCATATGTTCAAACGCGAAAGAAATCAAAAATCCCTCACTTGGATAAATATTATAATAATTTTGCAGGGTAAAATTTATTCCTTCTGTCAGAACAAGACGCATCGAAACACTGTTTGCACGCGGCTGGCGCAGATAAACTTCACACGCGCGCTGCACACCATTGTAGGTTAGTACTGTCTGTTCTTCCGTGCCGCAAAAGGCAAAGGACTGAATAAATTCCTTTATTTCTGCATCATCGATCGCCGCATCCTCCACTTTGAGTCCGGAAACACCAAAAAATTCTTTTTCCAGTTCCACAATATATTTGCGTATCCCCTCCGGGTGTTCTAGGGTAATCCCATTTTCCTCCGTCCCATATCGGTTGAGCAGCTCAAGTTCCACATTACAAAATTTACTTAAAATAGTGGTGATGGAGGAATATTTTAATGCCTCCCGAAAACCGCGGGAAATGATTTTCCCTGTAGAATATTCCTTTTTTTCCTGTTTAGGTGTATTTATTGTTTCCATGTTCTACCTCCTGTTATTTAAGTGAAATTATAGCACGGTTGGGAAGTTTTGTAAAGGTGGCGGGAAGAAAGCTTGGCATAGGATAAATAATAAAAATGATTATTTATCGGTTTGTGATCCAGCGAATTCCCGCTGCTGTTCTCTTTGCGGTATCGCTGTAATGATTGCCCGGATTTAAGCAAAATACCGTGTCGATCCCTTTTTGGGCATAGAAATCACAGATCGCTTCTGTACACTCTCTCACCGTTTTTAAATAGGGATTTCTCGTCTTGCACTCCTTATTTCCAAGGGAGAAATATAAACAATCCGGATAAATTTTCATTTCATGAGAAAATACATATTCCTTAAAATTAGGAAACCAAAGGGAACCGGACATACTGGCAACTCTTGAAAAAATTTTGGTTCGATAAAGAGAATAGACGGCGAACAGCCCGGAGAGGGAGTATCCTGCAAGACCTCGAAAAGAAATTGTTCTCCCGATTTTTTCCTCCGCTCTTTGTACAATTTCTTCGGTAAATAACCGTAGGTAATTATCCGCGCCGCCAGTGCAGACCGTATTATTTTTTGAGATCGGTGCGGTTGTCCAGGGAGTCATATCCTGCTCCCATAAAAGTCCGGTAACAGTTACAAAAGTAAAATCTAACTCTTCATTCTCCTGCAATATTTGGTATACCTGTTCACCCTCCGTCCCAAAGGTATTTAGATAGATAACCGGTCTATCGGAAACCATACATGGGTAAACAGTGATCTCTTTATCCTCTATTTGAAACTGATATTTATTCTGGCAATTTTCCTGCATTTTGTTCTCACTCTCCTATCCATTTTTTACCTTTTTCTTACTGAATATTTTATATGCATTTCTATATTTTTTCTAGGATAATCAAATATTTTTAATATTATAGAAATTAAGAGGGATAGTGGCATTTGCAAATACAAATACCTTTATCATTTGTATAATTGCAAAACAATTGATGGATATAATTTTCGTTCACATATCTTCTGAACACGATATAATTGATGAATATAGATGGAAACTTAATTTCGATAATAGAATACATGAAAATAATTATTATCCCATTGAAAGTATAACCCGAAGAACAGAAAAGAGTTTGAAAATCATAGATTTTCAAACTCCCCATGTTTCGCTTATTGCAGTATCTCTACTACTACCTTTTTATCATCCTTCGCAGCAGCAGCCTTTACTACTGTTCGAATGGACTTGGCAATGCGCCCCTGTTTCCCGATCACCTTGCCCATATCTTCCTGCGCAACTTTTAATTCTACAACGAGAGCCTTATCCGTTTCTGTTTCTGTTACAACAACTTCTTCCGGATGATCAACAAGTGACATAGCGATAACCTGCACGAGTTCTTTCACTGCCTTTCACCTCCGAAATTACTTCACGATACCGGCTTTCTTGAATAATCTGTTCACCGTCTCAGTCGGCTGTGCGCCGTTATTTAACCATTTCTTTGCCTCTTCCTCATTAACGGAAAAAGCCGTCGGCTCCTTTGTCGGATCATAAGTACCGATCTCTGCGATAAATCTACCGTCGCGCGGCGATCTCGAATCTGCAACGATTACTCTATAGAAAGGGGCTTTCTTCTGTCCCATTCTCTTTAATCTGATCTTTACTGCCATCTATCTCACCTCCTTAAAAAATTTTTCTATTGGCACTGCACAAAATCGTAAATATACAAAAATGTGCAGGAATACCCTACAAACCAAATGGAAGTTTAAAGCCCCTTCGCTTTCCCTTGCCCCCCATCATGCCGGACATTTGCTTCATCATTTTGCGTGACTGTTCAAACTGTTTCATCACGCGGTTTACCTCGCTGATATCCACGCCCGCTCCGGCAGCGATGCGCTTTTTCCTTGGCAGATTGATAATATCAGGATTGGAACGCTCCTTCTTTGTCATTGAGTAGATGATTGCTTCCATTTTTTTCATTGCGACTTCTCCCTCGCCGATCGTCTCATCGTCGATTTTCGCACCGCCCATCATATTTCCAGGGAGCATTTTCATAATTTCCGCCATACCACCCATCTTTTTCATCTGCTGCATCTGATCAAGAAAATCGTTAAAATCGAATTCCGCCTTGCGGATTTTTTTCTCTAATTCCTTTGCCTTTTCCTCATCGTATTCCGCCTGCACCTTGTCAATCAGGGTCAGTACATCACCCATTCCAAGGATGCGGGAAGCCATGCGGTCAGGATAAAACTGTTCCACATCCGAAAGCTTTTCACCCGTGCCAATATAGAGAATCGGCTTACCTGTCACCGCGCGGATAGAAAGTGCCGCGCCACCGCGCGTATCACTGTCAAGCTTGGTCAAAATCACACCGGTAATCTCAATCTTGGAATTAAAGGTTTCTGCTACATTGACGGCATCCTGTCCTGTCATCGCATCTACCACAAGAACCGTATGATCCACGCGCACGGACTCTTTGATCTCCACTAATTCTTCCATCATGCCCTCATCGATATGCAGCCGTCCCGCCGTATCAATAATCACAAGATTTTGTCCATTTACCTTAGCGTGTTCTAACGCTGCTTTTACAATATCGACCGGCTTATGATTTGTCCCCATTGAAAAGACAGGAACATCCTGTTTTTTCGCATTGATACTTAACTGTTCAATCGCTGCCGGACGATAGATATCACAGGCAACCAAAAGTGGCTTTCTTCCCTTTGACTTAAATTTTCCGGCAAGCTTCGCAATCATCGTTGTCTTGCCCGCGCCCTGCAAACCACACATCATAATAACCGTAATCTCATTCGCTGGTTTTAAAATAATTTCAGTGGTTTCATCTCCCATCAGGCGAATCATTTCCTCATTTACGATCTTTATTACCATCTGCCCCGGTGTTAGACTCGATAAAACTTCCTCGCCGACAGCACGTTCCTGCACCGTGGAAACAAAATTTTTGACCACTTTAAAATTGACATCCGCCTCCAAAAGTGCCATCTTAACTTCTTTTAACGCCGTCTTAACGTCCGCCTCCGAAAGCTTTCCCTTGCCACGCAAATTTTTAAATACATTTTGAAGTTTTTCCGACAAACTCTCAAACGCCATATAGCCCCTATTCTCCCCAGGATTTCCCCGTGGCATCTCCATTTATTTCAATATTTTTACAATTCCTGTAAAATATCTTCTGCATATGCTGCAATCTCTTGCACTTTTTTTGCTTCTTTTTTACAGGAAATCTCTGAAAATTCGATCGCCTCCGCAAGTTCACAGATCCGACCGACAATCTCTTTAATCCGACCGAACTTTTCTGCTAAGTGCAGTGCCTTTTCATATCCGCGCAATGCCTTTGTGCAGCGCTTGATAATATCATGTACCCCCTGCCGGCTGAGCCCGGTATTATCCGCGATCTCACTTAAAGACAGATCGTTTAAAATATAATCTTCAAAAATTCGTTTCTTATGGTCATTCAAAAGCTCCCCATAAAAATCATATAATATCGACAGTTCATAAATTTCCTGTAGTTTTTCTTTTCCATCCACAGAATATTCTGCCCCATCCTGCTCTTTTCCCGTCCCCATAAAGCACCACCTGTAAAGCTTTTTTCTTTACAGGTGGCAGTATAACGGATTTTATAAGGATTGTCAAGTATTTTTTTTGCATTGCAAAAATTTTTTGCATCGAAAAAATTTTGCGGTGTGAAAATTTTGCGATATACCAAATGCTTAGCGCACCACCCCGACCTCACAAACTCCATAATAGAGAAGTGCTTGTACTGCATCCGGACAGATTTCCTCCCCGCTTACCACAATCGGAATGGCTGGCGGACAATGGTAAGCGGCTGGTCCAATCACCCGGCCAACTGCCTCTTTTGTCGGAAGGATCTCATAGGGAGAAAAAACCGCCTCTCTTACACTAAGCATACGGTGCGGCGGTAAAAAAGTCGGGGGACGACGACAAATTGCTTCCCGCACTGGCATTTTTTTTATCAGGAAATACAGGCGTTCAAAATCCTCCTCCCCATTTTCGGGCGTAAACATCAGCACAACAAAATCTGGGTCAGCATACTCACACTCTATGCCCTCCGCACGCAAATATGCGGCAAACTCTTCCCCATAATAGCCGGATTTTGCTGTGGCAATGGTCAGTTTTAAGGCTTCGTCCCCCTCTAAAAACCATCCGAGGGAACGCAATTCTTCTCGCAGCGCGTCCAATTTTTTTACATATTTTTCTAAATGATATTGATATCCATCCATCAGATATCGGTTTGCCAGATCAAGCGATTGTAAAATAAGATAGGAAGGGCTGGTTGATCCAAAGAGCGCGAGTGCCTGCCTTGCATATACCGCAATTTTTGAAACTGCTTCCGAAATATGCAAATATGCTCCCCCTGTCAAAACAGGCAGTGTTTTATGTGCAGAATCACAACAGAGATCGGCACCCAGATCCAAAGGATGCAAAGGATTGGCTAAAAAATGCAGATATGCACCGTGTGCATTATCCACCAAAAGCAGCGTATCATAATAGTGTGCTACTTTTGCAAGCGAATGAATATCCAAGATTCCGCCGAGATAGTCAGGGCTAGTAAGATAGACGGCAGCGACAGAACCTGAGAGAGCGGAGAGCGTCTTGTCAAGCCTCTCCTTTGATACCATGCAGCGGCAGAGTGTCGACTCACCCCCCTGCCCTGCATCCCCCCTCTCGTCCCAGAGCCATACAATATCAAAATCAAGCAGTGCCGCTGCCATCAAAAATGCTTTATGCGCGTTCCGCGCCGCCACAACAATGGGGCTTCTCTTCGGCAATTTCCCCTTGCATCGATCCTTAAAACGCATCAGTGCCAGAAAAAGCATTGCCCGAATGCACTGGGAAGAGCCTTCTGTAGAATAAAAGGTTTGCGCGCTCCCAAACAGGGCGGAGGCATTCTTTTCGCTTCTTGCAATAATTCCCTCCGCCTCATACAGAGAATCCGCCCCCGCAATCTCCGTAATATCTAAAGCTTCCACGCCAAGGATATCTCTTCCTTTATGACCTGGCATATGCAGCCGCACCGCACCGCTTTTAATATAGTTGCACACAAAATCGCAGATGGGTGTTTCACACACTAAATTCTGCCCCTCACTCACTCCACTTCCTCCGCGTATGCCGCCTGTAACATAATCGCACATTCCATACGCTTGCGAAACAGTTCACAGCCGTACTCATAAATTCCACGCACAGAGCCAGATGCATGATAAGCATTTGCCGCACAGCCTCCGGAACAATAAAGTTTCGCCCAACAATCTCTGCATTCAGGTCTTGCGTAAGCATTGCAGCCGCGAAATTCTTCCTGCGCCTTATGATTTGACACACCGTTCCAGATATCTCCCAGCCGATATTTTTCTTCCCCGACAAATTGGTGGCAGGGATAGAGATCCCCCCATGGCGTTACCGCCATATATTCCGTTCCCGACCCGCATCCGGAAATTCTTTTATAAATACATGGTCCTTCGGTCAGATCGATCATATAGTGATAAAAAGTAAATTCTCTGCCCTCCTTTTTGCGGGCAAGCATCATCTCTGCCAAACGCTCATATTCGCGCAGTACAATCGGCAGATCCTCCCCGGTCAGTGCCGCCTCATCCCCCGGCGCGCAAACTACCGGCTCCATGCTAAGTTCTGTAAATCCAAGATCCAACATTGCTTCGATATCTTTTGTAAAATCTGGGTTGGCATGGGTAAATGTCCCGCGCATATAATAATTTTTCCCGCCGCGCGCGGCAACCAATTTCTGAAATTTCGGAACGATCGTTTCAAAACTGCCCCGACCCGCATAATCGACGCGCAGCCGATCGTGAATTTCCCTGCGCCCATCAAGACTTAATACCACGTTGCTCATCTCACGATTTGCAAATGCAATCACATCATCATCAATTAAGATCCCATTTGTGGTCAGTGTAAAACGAAAGTTTTTGTGGTGTTCCTTCTCGATACTGCGCGCATATAAAACAAGCTGTTTTACTACTTCCCAGTTCATTAACGGCTCCCCGCCAAAAAAGTCCACCTCAAGGTTTGTGCGGTTTCCGGAATTTTCCACCAGAAAATCAAGTGCCCGCTTTCCCGTCTCAAAACTCATCAAAGCGCGCTCGCCATGATATTTTCCTTGGCTCGCAAAACAATAGGCGCAATTTAAATTGCAAGTGTGCGCCACATGAAGACAGAGTGCCTTAATTACACCGCCGGAACGCTCTTTAAATTCGTCGGCGAGCAATTCATAAGTATCCGGCGTAAACAGTTTTCCCTGCTCCTTTAACGCGCTCACATCCGCAATGCAAAGTCTAATCTCCTCCTCATTTATCCCCTCGTGGTTACCATATTTTTCTAAAATAGCAGCTACAATTTCTTCTTCTTTTCTCTCCGGATAAAGCGCGATAATATCGTAGGCCACCTCATCCACAATATGTACTGACCCTGAACAAGTATCCAAAACAATATGATAACCGTTCAATATATATTGATGTACCATTTTTCCCCTCATTCCGCCGCTGCCGCGACAATTTATAAAAATAAATCAAATAGAAAAAGGGCTGCCGCAAATAAATTGTGACAGCCTCTCTGCGATATTTTACTGTTCGCTCTTCTTCTCACACTTCTGATTTGCAATTCCACAGCTGGTCTTGCATGCGGACTGGCAGGAAGTCTGGCACTCTCCACAGCCACCCTTCTTTGCAGTCTCGCAAAGATTTTTGGTCTTCAATGTCTGAATTCTCTTCATTGCAATCTCTCCAATTCTCAAATTTTTTCCCGGACAGCTAAAATAACTGATCTCGGTTTAATTCGAAAAAAGTATAGCATAGCTAAAATAAAAAGTCAAGAATCGCATTTGCAAAAAATAATATAATGTAAAATATCACGCAAAATGGAAAGTAATTTTGAATTTTCAGATGCACATTAGCAGCAGGAAAATCCTTCCTGAGCCTCGCCGTTGATTACAGGATAAGCCATCCCTTCGGTCACGTTGATATAAACCTCGATACTCTTTAATGCGGACTCTTTATTTCCGGCTGCAATCCATCTCTCTTTTGCCGTCTCCGCAACGTTCTTTGTCTCGATGTTCTTTCCCTCAAATTGAATGATCACCGCAGAGTCCACGGTTTTTGCCGCACGGGCAGCGGAAACCTTCTTTGTCTCCTCCGCCTTCCCCTGCTTTTCTACTTTCTCCACATTTTTCTTCACGGTTCTAGAAGCCCTCTTTCTTGTTACTTTAGGCACTTCCCCCTCCATGGCGGTCTGCTCTTCAGCGACAACCTTCGCCGCGTTCTTTGGCGGTCTGCCCGGTCTGCGCTTTGGCTCCGCTGCAACTTCCTTTGTCTCGACCTTTGCAGCTTCCTGCTCCACTACTACATTTTCTACTTCCGCCGGAACTGGATTTTTCTTTCCTCTTGGCATAAATATATCTCCATTTCTGCGCCGCTTATTAATAATACGCTTTTGTGCAAGCAGCGCACAGGCACAAAACGTATTTTTAAATCTTCCCTGTTCCTATTCTGAAAATAATCGCATCCAAATTATTTGCGACTATGTATTTTCAGTTTTTTGTAACAGGTTTAATGTTTACGCAAAAGATAATATTACAAATACAGAAAAAATGCAAGCAAAAAATATTTTATTTTTGCAGAATATCATATATTTTTTTTTAATACCGAATTTTTTAGTGAATTTACATCATATTTTTATTAAATCTTTTTTTCAAAAATATAACCATTCTTTTTTCTATGAAAGAACTTCCCGATATACGCGCAGGACATTTTTATAAAATATTCCCTCAATCTGCGCCTCGGAAAATCCCGCCTGAAAAAGTGCATCCTCAAGCATTGGCAAATACGATGCATCACAGAGTTCTGGGTTTGTCGTGATCCCATCAAAATCTGAGCCAAGCCCAATACATTCGGTTCCGGCTACCTTCGCGATATGTTCAATATGTGAAACAACCTGTGCGATCCCCGCACACAATTCCTCTTCCTTTGCAGGTGTATGCAAAAAGGAGGGCTCAAAATTTATCCCTGTCACACCGCCGCACTCCGCAAGTTTTTTTAACATATCATCCGTTAAATTTCGAACGTTCGCACACACAGAACGCGCGTTCGAATGGCTTGCCACAAAAGGTTTTTTTGCATATCTTGCCACATCATAAAATCCCGCGTCCGATAAATGGGAAACATCCACAATTATGCCGAGTCTCTCCATCTCCTGCAAAAATTCCACCCCCGTTTTTGTGAGTCCCCGATCAGTATCAGGTATGCCGGACAAAGAATTTTCCCCAAGAGATCTTCTTTTATTAGGGTATCCTAATTCATTTGGATAATTCCAAGTCAGCGTAAGCATACGCACTCCAAGACGGTAAAAATCGCGCAGAAAGGCAGGATTCTTCTTGCATACTCCCCCTTCCTCGATGGTCAGCATCGCAGACATTTTCCCCGCTTCCCCATTTCTTACTATCTCCTCATAATTTCTTACCGGGGCAATTAAATCGCTGTTTTTCTCCATCTCCTCATAAAAGGTATCCGCTAATTCCATACACCACTCGAACGGATTTTCGCGTTTTTTCAGATCGACAAACAGCGCGAAATTTTGAAGCAGATAATCCCCCCTCTTCATTTTTTCCAGATCGATATGCAATTTATTTTTTCTTAGACAAGTCCCCTCCGGACATTCTTTTTTGCGATCATAGAGAATTTCTGATATGGTATCGCAATGCATATCCACCACTTTCATATAAATTTCCCCCTGATTCTTTTCCTATTATATGTATTCACACAATCCCAAATTTATTTCCGTAAATATGATATATTTTTCCGGTTAAAAAACATGCTTGTTTTAGTGAATCAAATAAATCCTTTATTTTATTTTTTATCCCTTTTCAGACCATTTTCAAAGTGGCGGGAGCGCGTCACTTACACAGTTAAATCCACACATTTGGCATCAAGATAAGAAATCAATTCTTCCCTCCCTACAAAAATCTGTCCGCCCCGCACTCCGGCACTGATGGCAATCTGATCAAATAAAATTGCCGTCTCATCAAAATATGTTGGGAACTTTTTCTTCATTCCCACTGGAGAGCATCCTCCCCGAATATAGCCAGTCAGACCTAAAAGTTCCTTTACATGTACCAGCTCAATCTTTTTATCCCCGACGACCTGTGCCGCTTTTTTCAGATCTAATTCTTCCGCCACAGGAATACAAAATACTAGATATCCCTGCTTTTCTCCATGCGCCACTAATGTTTTAAATACCTGTTCAACTGGAAGTCCCGTCTGCTCAGCCACATAAACTCCTGCCAAATGATCCTCATCCACCTTGTATTCCTTAAGCTCATACTCAATTCCCGCTTGCGTTAGAAGCCGCATCGCGTTCGTCTTTATCATTTTCCATCCCCCTCTCAAATCCCTCTTCATACAGCGGTCTGCGCACTTTTTTCCTTGTAATTTCTACAAGGTGCAGCGGTGTCATATCCACAAAAGTTGTCTTTATCGGATCGGCAGCCAAATATTCTTTTAGGGTCTGCAAAAGAATTTCATCCGAGGCTTTCTCCTCCATATCGATAAAATCGACCAGAATAATTCCTGAGAGATTTCTCAGCCGGATTTGATAGGCAATCTCTTTTGCCGCTTCCAAATTGATTTTTAAAAAATAGTCTTCCCCCCTGCCTCTCCCTTTTACCGCTTTTCCTGTATTCACGTCGATCACAGTCAATGCCTCCGTCGGCTCAATTACCAAACTCGCGCCGCTTTTTAACCAGACCTTTTTTTGCAGTGCCTCTCTTAATCGGTGTTCAAAAGAGTAGAGTGTTTTTAGCGGAAGTTCCTCCGCATATAATTTAAGCTTGTCTAAATCTTTTTGATAAAATTCCGAAAGATATAATCGGATCTCCTCATAAAGTGTGGACTCGTCTGTAAGAATCTCGTCAAGTTCCCCCCTATACTGATCGCGCAAACTGCAAAGATAAGCGGGAAGCGGTTCTTCCAAAACCGAAAAGCGCGCGCGGTGTATCCCATGCGCACAAATTTTTTCGTAGCGTTTCTTCAAAGCGAAAATCTCTTCGGCAAGTTCTTTGTCCGAGACTTCCGCCGCATTTGTACGCACAATAAACCCGTAATCTTTCCCCGCATATTGCCCGAAAAATTCCCGCAGGTACACGCGCCGCTCAGAATCCAAAATTTTTGCGGAAATGCCGATACTTGGTTTTCCATGGATTAGCACCGCATATTTTCCTGTTAAATTAAGTGCGCAGGTCACAGAGGCTCGTTTTGATTTGATTGGTTCACGCACAACTTGAACTACCAATTCATCCCCCGCATGAATTTTTCCATCCGCGTGTACGTTCGCTGTAATTGGTGGTATGGACTCATCAAGAGCCAGATAGCTCATTACCCCAGGGGTTAATTCCACAAAAGCCGCATTGATATTTGCCACAATATTTTTTACTTTTCCAATATAGATCCCACCAATGCAGATCTCCGCGCGCTTCCCTTCCTCCACAGCAATCTGCACTAAATGCCTGTCTTCATAAAGAGCGGAAACAATTTTTCCCTGATACGGGGTAATTAAAAGTTTACATCCCATATTCTACTCCTCCACCCGGTGAAACATCCATAGGGGAACCAGTCTTTTACTCATCTTTCCGGTATTTAGACTTTCTTTGTTCTGCTGCATACAGAGATCGCAGTAAATTTCCATCCGGTGAAACTGCAGTCCTCCTTCTTTGTATGGCAGTCTGTACGCCTTGCAAAAATTTTCCATTACCAGCTCCGGCTTCAAATTATTTACACTTCCATTAGAAAGTTTCAAAAAAACACGGAGTCCATTTTTGTATTCTTGTGCATGGGAAATACCGTCCGCCGCAATTTTCTTTTTTTCTTCCTCCGTTAGATCCTGCGAAAACTCCCCGCTGAAAAGATCCTCCCCCTCAAATCCCCATGCAAAAATCATTGGCCGGATATCCACGATCTGCGCACTTTTTTTTGACTCTTTCTCCGCCATAATTTCTGACCGCTGCAAAAATTCTGCAAATTTTTCATGAAACTGCTGAAAATATTCTGCGTATTCTTTTTTGTCCACTTCCATATCCTTAACAGAAACCATATAGTCCGCACAGGCTGTCAATGCCATAATGGATTCCTTTTTTTGCCCCGGCTTCCAATCCAAAAGCCTTGTTACAGACTGCACATAAAACCCTTCTGTCAGCGCGGAATTTAAGCGGGTCTTTATCTCCTCTAGCGGATATTCCCTTCTAAATTCTACATCCATATACTCCCCATCACTTGTCTGTCCAAGACCGAGCGGTGCGGCAAAATATAAAAGCGGGTGAGGATTAAACCCTTCTGAATATGCTACAGTAAGACCTGAGCGGCGGATTGCCTTCTGAAAATACCGCACAAGATCTAGATGACCAATAAATTTGGTAAATCCATATTTTGAAAATTTCACGCGCACT
>CAJUCG010000002.1 GCA_910585065.1 uncultured Lachnospiraceae bacterium | reverse complement strand
TAACAAGAGAAAGACAAAATTTCTGCTAACCTTTCTTTTTTCCTGTCACTATATAAGTGAACCGTCTGAGCAGTGCAAATTTTATTTCTTGTATTTTTCTGATTTTGCTGTGAATTAAAAAGTGTATTGAATCGGAGTGGTTTGAAAGGATGCGCATCCAATAAAAGAAGGTAAAGGGGTAAAAGAACGTAGAACAGAGGAGACCAAAGATTATGCAAAACGCACAGAATGAGAGAGACGAAGATCGGAGATTGGTACAGAAAAATAAGATGCCGCAAAATGTTAGAGGGGAAAATAAGGATAATATGGAAGAATTTTACAAAATCTCCAACCATATTGCAAAAGAATATTCCCTGCTACTTTTGAATTGGGCTTACCATAAGCTTGGGGATCACAGTAAAGCGGAGGATCTTGCACAGGAAGCACTTTTACAGATTTTTGCAGCGGTGAAAAAGGCTTGTGATGAGGGGAAAGTGATCGAGAGTAAGGAGAGGCTGGTCTGGAAGATCGCGCATTATGTCTGGTGCCATTATCTGAGACAGAAGATGTACTCAAATAGACTAGTGTTTATGGAGGCACCGGAGGCGGAGGATGAGTCGGATTTTGTGCGGGAGTTTGCCGATGCGCAGGAGCGTGAGGAATTGGAGAGCGCGCTGCGAAAATATATTGCAAGGCTCGATTTTTTACAGCGGGAGATCTTAATTTCTTTTTATATCGATCGCTGCTTGCAGTCGGAGATTGCAGAGCGGCTTGGAATATCGGTTAGTATGGTAAAATGGCATCTGTTCGAGACGAGAAAGAAATTGCGAAAGGAGTTGGAATTTGTGATGGAGACAGGAAGAGATCAGGATTATGTATATCGTCCAAAACAGCTTAAAATGGGAATTCACGGGCAGGCGGTAGCACAGCTTGACACGAAAAAGTTTGAGGAGAACTTGGTGCGGCAGAATATTTGCATTGCCTGTTATAAGGAGCCGAAGAATCTTGACGAAATGGCGGGGATGCTGGGAATTCCGAAAGCGTACCTAGAATTTGATCTGCGCTGGCTGGTGGAAAAAGAGTTTGTCACAGAGAAAGCAGGGCGTTATTCAACAAGCTTTCTGATTTCAACAAAAGAAGAGCAGTTCGGATATTATGAAATTTATTATAAGCTTCGCAGGGAATTATCAGCTCAGATTATTGATGAGCTTTGTGCGGCGGAAGGAAAACTGCGCGAGATTGGATTTTATGGCAGTGACGCGCCGATGGAAAAATTACTCTGGCTGCTAATTTACCGCTTTGGGACTTATTTTCAGCAGAAAAAGGAAAATTGGGTGGGCAGTGCGAACGCTCCCGTTCGTCCGGATGGCGGATGTTATTTTCCATTTGGCTTAGTGTGTGAAAAGGAAGGACTCAAAGCACAGTTTGCAGATTTTGTAAAGAGGCTTAAAACACACAATTTAGGGGGTGCGCCGGAGCAGTTTATTGAGGATGTATTTAACTGGGATTACAATGGCTCGATGAACAGTGATAATTTTTATTGGTTTGGTCTGTATGATTTTGGAAAATCTGAAATTGAGAGTATGCTCGATGGGTTTACGCCGTACTGGGAACATTTGCATTTTATGCTCTGCACTATTCTGCACTCTGACTTTGATATTTCCTGGATCGGAGAGAATCAGAAAGATCAATTGGCACTGCTTGTAGAAAAGGGATTTGTAAGGATTGAAGGAGATAAGGCACTTCCAAATTTTGTAATTTTTACAGAGGAGCAATATAAAAGACTGACAAATGAGATCTTTGAACCTCTCGCGCAGAAGTTAGAACCGGTCTATAACAAGTTAAAAGCCGAACTTGAGAGGTACTACAATGATCACATTCCAGCGCATCTTGCCGAATACCGTAAGTTAAAGGTGAATGGCGCGTTGAACGATATAGCATGGATAACAACAATATTTGCATTTGAGGACAACAAGCTTTTGGTGCCGGAAAATCACCTTGAGAAGGAGTTTTTGACACTGATGTATCTGTTGAAATAATTCGTAGTGTGGCTGGTGCTGTCCGCGGAAATAATCAACTTAGAATATAACATATCCTGCGAACTGCCGCATAAAATTTTGCGGCAGTTCGCTTTTTTAGATCGCGTTTTTGGTGGGATATTGACAATTAAAGGAAGATGTGACATAATAAATTTTGTAAGGAAAAGATTGGTTAAATGGCAGTTAATATAGAAAAGAAGAGAGGAAAAAAGAATGGAAAAGCATTTGATTGCCAAGACAAGACCTGCTGCGAATAAAGAAAATATTATTGTCAGAGGGAAAATAAGAGTAACTGTGTTGACACCGGAATTGTTCCGTATTGAGGAGGATGAAACAAAAGATTTCTGTGATGGTGCGACACAGGCAATATGGTTTCGGGATACGGAGCCGGTGGAGTTTGAAGTGGATGCGGCAGAATCTTTAGTGAGTGCAAAAGAGAAGGCGGGAGCTAAAATTTGTGGGACAGATGCAGCGCGGTATAATGGCAAACAGGAAAATATATTGACGATAACCACAGAGAAAGTCAGGTTGGTTTTAAAAGAAGAAATGATAAAAAGCTATATTGTTTTTAAGGATGGGCGCAGGGTGCCTTTGTTCAACCCGGATAATCTTAAAGGAACTTACCGGACGCTTGACTGCTGTGATGGAGATCTGTGGATTTCCTGGGATCAACAAAAGGAGGGAAACCATCAAATAAAACTTGGCGACGGCGTAGTTTCCAAAAGTGGTGTGGCAGTCTATGATGACAGCACTTCCTCAGTGTTAAATGCGCAGGGGATGGTGGAGAGAAGAAAGCATACAGAAAAGGATTTTTATGTATTTGCATATGATAGAGATTACCGGAGTGCGGTAAAGGCACTCTATTCGCTCTGTGGCGCGCCGGCAAAGGTGCCGCGCTGGGCACTTGGAAACTGGTGGAGCCGCTACCACGCCTACTCACAGGAGGAGTATTTAGAGCTGATGGAGACATTTTTGGAAGGGGAGGTTCCCTTTACGGTGGCGACCATCGATATGGATTGGCATCCAAGTGAGAACCTTCCTGCGGGGGTGGATGGATGGACGGGTTATAGCTGGAATAAAGAACTATTTCCAGATTATAAAAAGTTTTTGCGGACTCTGCATAAAAAGGATTTTCATATAACATTAAATCTTCATCCGGCTTCTGGCGTGCAGTATATTGAGGAGCAGTATAAGGAGATGGCGGAGTGTATGGGGATTGACCCGGAGACAAAAAAGCCGGTAGAATTTGATTTTACGGACAGCAGATTTATCAGCGCGTATTTTGAACTTCTCCACAAGCCTTATGAGAGGGACGGCGTGGATTTTTGGTGGATTGACTGGCAGCAGGGTACGGACAGCAAGCTTCCCGGCTACGATCCGCTCTGGGGATTAAATCATTTTCATTTTCTCGATATATTAAAGGAGCGCGAAGGGATCATACTTTCCCGCTATTCGGGAGTGGGTGCGCACCGTTATCCGGTCGGATTTTCCGGAGATACCTTTGTGACCTGGAAGACACTGGAATTTTTGCCGTATTTTACGGCGACTGCCAGCAATGTGGGCTATACTTGGTGGAGCCATGATATCGGCGGGCATATGGGCGGGGAAAAAGATAATGAACTTTATGTGCGGTTTTTGCAGTTCGGGGTCTTTTCGCCGATCAATCGGCTTCATAGCAGCAAGAGTACTATCTTTTCAAAAATGCCAGCCGCATACAAAAACGGCGCGGGCGAGATCGCAAAAAAATTTCTGCGGTTGCGCCATGCTATGCTTCCATTTTTGTATTCTGCTGCCTGTGAGACCGCAGAGCGGGGGCTTGCCTTAATTGAGCCAATGTATTATGAATATCCGAAGGAAGAGGAGGCATATGAATGCGCGGGTGAATATCTGTTTGGACGGCAGCTTATTGTTGCGCCCGTAACGAAAAAGGGCGATATGCGCGGTATGGCAGTTACAAAGGTCTGGCTGCCAAGAGGACGTTTTACGGATATTTTTACCGGCGATATGTACGCGGGGGACGGACAGTATGAGATGACACGCTTTTTGGATTCCATGCCGGTACTTGCCAAAGAGGGAGCGTTCTTTGTGTTGGATGGCGCGCCGCAGGGCAACCGGACAGAACTTCCGAGAAAACTTCGTGTTCTTGCGTTTTCCGGAGAGGGGGAATACTCGCTGATAGAGGATGCAGAAAATGGTCGTGCGGTGACACATTTTTGGTCAAAAATGGAAGAAAATGGGGAATGGGTAGTACGTTTTTTGGTGGAGGATAAGGGAAATATTCTGCCATCCCGCAGTTATGTTTTTGAGTTGAGAAATATCGCGGGGGGTGCGGTGAATGTAACAGAGGATGGGAAGGAGAAAGAATTTTTGCTGGATCACCGGGATGGCTATACGCGTGTGCATTTAACGAAGGAGAAAGCTGGCGCAGTATGTGAGCTGCGAGTGCGTGAGACAATGGGGAGTAAAGAGCGGTTAAAGGTAAGGCTTGCGGAGAAACTTTCGATTTTAGAATGGGAAAATGGGAAGAAATCGGAATTGTTTGATGCGCTCTGCAAATGTGAGAATGGGAGGGAGCGGGAAGAGATAATAAGCATGAGCGGACTTCCTATCCGGTGCCAAAAGTTTTTGTGTGAGGGGCTTTTTGTGGAATAAGAGATTTTTATAGAATTTGTGGTAAAAAGCGATTTTAAGAAGGGGGGAGAAAGATAAGATGAGATTTTTACATCTAGCAGACTTACATTTGGGAAAATCTTTGCATGGGGTATCCCTGATTGACAATAAGGATCAGGAGTATTTTGTGGATCAATTTCTTAAAAAAGCGGAGGAATTACAGCCGGATGCGGTAGTGATTGCCGGGGATGTCTATGACAGAAGCGCGCCGTCCGGGGAGGCGGTGCGGCTGTTTGACCGATTTTTAACCTGTCTGGAAAAGATGAAAATTCCAGTGATGGTGGCTGCAGGAAATCATGATTCTGGACAAAAATTATCTTTTGCAGGAGAGATTTTAGCAAAGCAAAATATTTATATAGCGGGGGTTTTAAACGGGGAAATTTCTCATGTGACCATTCCGGAAAAAGACTGCGGGGAAGTGACATTCTGGCTGCTTCCCTATCTTTTTCCCGCGCTGGCGGCACAGGTACTTGAAGATTCTTCCCTCTGCGATTACGGGATGGCAGTAAAGGGGCTGTTAGAGCGGCAGAAAATTGATTTCTCGCGCAGGAACGTATTAGTTGCGCATCAGAATGTGACAGCGGATGGCAGGGAAGTAGAAAGGGGCGGATCGGAGTCGATGGTGGGGGGCGTTGGGCAGGTGGATTACAAAGTTTTTGACGGGTTTGATTATGTGGCACTCGGACATATCCATTCTTCCTACCATGTGGGGCGCAGGCAGGTGCGCTATGCAGGTTCCCCTCTCTGCTATCATTTTGATGAAATAAAACAGCCAGCAAAAGGATTTTTGCTGGTGGAGGTGGGGGAGAAGGGGGAGGAGATTAAAGTGGAAACAGTAGAGATCCCTCCTCTTCATCCGATGAGAGAAATAAGGGGAAGTTTTGAGGAAATAAGGAGACAGATACAAGAGAATGGTGCGCGCGGGGAATATTTAAAGATTGTGATAAATGATCAGCGGATCACGCCAGAGATCGCAGAGATGCTTCGCAGCGTGTTTTCTGGGCGCGGCAGTCTTGTGATGGAACTGGTCTCGGAATTTCAGGACTCTTTTTCGGCAGATACAAGAAATTATGGCATAAAGGAAAAATCCATCGAAGAGTATTTTGCTGAATTGTACACAGAGAGAAGGGATCGGGCAGAGCCTGGAGAGAGGGATTTAAAATTATTTCATTTCGCAGCGGACAGGGTGCGCAGTGCAAATCTTTTGGAGGATCGGGAAGAATCGCTAGAAAATGACGCAAAGAAACTGCTTGATTTTATTTTGAAACAGGAGGAAGTTAAAGGGGGGATGGAAGATGAAGCCGATCGCGCTTGAAATGACAGCATTTGGTCCTTATGCCAAGCCAACCACTGTAGATTTTCGCAAATTAAATCAGAGTCTTTATTTGATTACAGGGGATACGGGAGCGGGGAAAACCACAATATTTGACGGGATTATGTTCGCGCTGTACGGGGTGGCGAGCGGAAAGGGAGAAAAGAAAAACCGGACGTTTGACATGATGCACTGCGATTATGTGGATAAATCGCAGGATACCGTGATTCGATTGGAATTTGAACATATGGGAAAATCCTATACAGTGGAGCGGACACTTCATTTTAAGAAAAAAAGGGATAGCGGGGAGTATGAAAAGACCACGCCCGCCGCAAAACTCTGGGAGCCAGATCGATGGGTACAGGAAAAATCGGACGCAGTGACAGAACGGATCACAGAACTTTTAGGGATGAATGCAGAGCAGTTTCGCAAGATTGTAATGCTCGCACAGGGTGAATTTAAGCGTTTTCTGGATGCGGACAGCGAGGAGAAAAATAAGATACTGGGAGAATTATTTGATAATTCAGCATATGTGTATTTTCAAGATCTGTTCGAGCGGGCGAGAAAGAATTTGAAAGAGTGCAGGGAAAAAGAAATCGGGAGAGCAAAGGATGCGATGGAGAGATTTTTGCTGCCAGAAGAAATCACCGGAGAGGAAGAGGAGATTTATGCGATTGGAGCTTGCGGGGAGGAAGGGACGCTTAGAAAATTAAAAGAGGTGCTAAAAGATCTAGCACAAAAAGACGAGAAATTAAAGGCGGAGTTGGAAGAGAAATTTGTGCGGATAAAAGAGTGGCAAAAAAAGCAAAATACAGAGTTTGGCAGGGCACAGGAGCAGAATAAAAAACTGGACGAGCTTGCGGCAGGGGAAAAAGAGGTGGAAATTCTTAGGGCAAAGCGGGAGGAGATATCGCGCTTAGAACAGGAAGCGGACAGGGTAGACAAAGCATTTTATAAGGTGTGGCCAAAGAGGGAGCAGTGGAGAAATGCGGGGAATCGATACCGCACAGCGGTGGAAAGAATACAAAAATTACAGATGAGACTGGCGCAGCTTCAAGCAGAAAAGACTGTGGCGGAGAATACAGCTTTTCATCTAAAGGAGGGGGGCGAGCCAGAGATAGCAAGACTGGGGGTTGCAATCGCGGAGATAGAAAAGGCAATTCCGAAATATGAAGATTTGAGGGAAAAAATAGATGCTTTGCGCAGGGAAAAAGATCAGATGGAAATATATGTAAAAACAAGGCAAGGGCTGGCAGAGCAGGAGAAGAAAATATTGGGGGAGATAGAGGAACTGGAGAGAAAAATCAGCGCGTTATCGGGAATTGGGGCGAGTGTGGAGCGGTGTAAGATAAAGTTTGAGCGGGCGGTGCAGAGTGTTGAGAAGCTGACCGGGAAGGATGGCGTAGGAGAGTGGCTGGAAAAAACGAGGGTGAAGGAGGCACAGCTAAAAAAGGAGGAGGAAGGACAGATTATTTTAAATAGGGAGGCGGGGGAGGAAAACCGGAGATATCACGAGATCTACCAGGCATTTATCAATGGACAGGCGGGGGAGATGGCGAAGAATTTAGAAAAAAAATTACAGGAGGCGGGGGAGGCGGTCTGCCCGGTCTGCCAAACGGTAATTCATGCGAATTCCCACCATGCATTTAAAGAATTTGGTGGGGAAATTTTTCGCCAGGAGGATGTGGATAGGGCGAAGGCAGATTTTGAGAGAAAGGATCGAGCGCGGGAGGAAGGGGCAAAAAATCTTGTAAAATTAGAGGCGGAACTTTCCGGGTTAAAGGAGAAAGTAAAGGATAGACTTCGGGAGTTTCACGAGATTACTTTAGAAGAATTTGATATAGGTCAGGGGAGTGAAAATTGGAAAAATTTAGAAATAAAAGATAATTCTGATATACAAATTACGGAATACCTTGCACGGTGTATCGCAGAATGCAGGACAAAGGAAAAAGAGCGGAAAGAAAAATACGAAGAGGTATTAAGACAGAGGGAGGAAGAGGAGAGATGGAAAGGGGAATTACAGGAGAAGAAGGATGTGCTTTGCGGGTGCAGAGAGGAGCTTGAACGCTGCAAAGAGAGAGAACAGGCGCATCGCGGGGAATTAACGAGGCTGGAAGCTGCGATAGAAGAATTAAAGAGGAATTTAGACGGTTACCCGGATAAGAATACGGCGAAAGAAGCAAAAGAGGCTTTGGAGATGAAAAGGAAGAACTTGCAGGAAAAGATAAAGAAAGCGGAGGAGGATTACCAGGGACTTGAGGGAAAATGTAAGGAGATAGCGGGCGCGCTAAAGAGTGGTCAGAATGATTTGCCAGGCTTAAAAGAGGAATGCGATAATTCAGAAAAAATGCTAAGCCAAGTACTAACTGAATGTGGATTTGAAAGCTGGGAGGGCGCGCGAGGGGCACTATTTCTGGCGGGAGAAACGGAGCGGGCAGTGGAGGACTGGCTTAAAAGAAAGCAGAAGGAGATTGCGGATTATAAAAATACATGGAATCACACGGAAGAATATGTAAAAAAATTGAGGGGGGAGGTTGGTGCGAGAAAACGGGCGGATCTGGAAGAATTAAGGGCGGAAATAGAGAGACTGGAAGAGGAGCAGGATAGCGTATTAAAGAGATTGGAAATATGCAAAAGACAGACAGAAAACCACAGGGAAACCATGCGCATTGTCGGGGAGGCAAGCGGGATATTGACCAGCACACAGTCCGCGTGGGAGAGGCTTGACTTTCTGGCAGGACTGGCGGGAGGCACAAGAAATTCTGCGGGCGGAAGGCTTAGTTTCGACCGCTATGTGATGGGATATGTTTTTTGCGAGATTTTGGAGATGGCAAATCGGAGACTGGATACGATGAGCGGCGGGCGGTATGAGCTGGTGCATGAGAGGAATGCAGGCAGGGAGAACGCAAAGGCGGGGCTTGAGATCTCGGTCTTAGATATGACGACCGGAAAATGTCGTCCATCCGCCTCCCTCTCCGGCGGAGAGTCGTTTTTTGCCTCGTTAGCACTGGCACTTGGACTCTCCGATGTGGTTCAGAACCATGCGGGCGGAAAAGTTTTGGACGCGCTGTTTATTGATGAGGGATTTGGTTCACTTGATCATGATATGCTTGACCGGGCACTCTCGGTTTTGGGCGGACTTACTGAGGGAAAGATGGTTGGAATAATTTCCCATGTAGAGAGATTAAGGGAGAGCATCCCGCAGCAGATTCGCGTTAAAGTCGGAGAAAGGGGAAGTTTTCTTGAGGTAATCTCATAAAAAGCAAACTGACATATTAGATAAGTCTGTAATATTATTATTACGAATTTATTGCTAACTGTAATAAAATGTAACACTATCTTCATTTGACAAATAGAACAACAGGGATTATTGTTAATCATAGAGATATATTTCCTACAGATAAATTTATCCGTAGGAATAGAAAAAGTATATTGATAAGGAGGGAGATCTATGGAGAAAGGAAAAAAATATCCGGTGCTTATGGCGGCAGGCATACTATTGACCGGCGCGCTTTTGTTTAGTTCCTGCGGGAAAAAAGAGCAGGGCAGCGATATGGAAAAGGATAAAACAGAGATTGTTCAGAAAGAGCAGGAGATGGTGGGACTTGAAAATATCGCGCCGTATATCGCTTTGGAAAAAATTGGTGAGAGCGGTATGACCCAGTTGAAGGAGATGAAAGAAGGATATGAGCGGACGGGGGAGGGCAGCCTGATTTTAAACGGTTTTGACGGAAAAGAGCAGGCTGTGGCAAAGCGGATATTGGATGCATCCGACAGAGTGGCGTGCTGGATGATATACCGTGATTTTGATGGTGACGGAGGAAAAGAAGCATTTGTGTATGCCTGTGATCTGGTTTCCGGTAAAGGGACAGAATTGTGGTTTGCCGCTGCGGACGGCACAGTGCAGAAATTATTGGAGGCAAATACTTACCGGACACAGAATATTCTTGAATTGTCGGGAAAAACCTTTTATTTATACACTATTGAGGGGGCATATGCAAAAGGGGATTTCATGTATGAAGTGGAGGGGAATATGGCAAAACCCTCCGCGCTACAAATGGCAAGCTATTTAGGGGATGGGAAATTTGCTGCGGACTGCTCCGGGGATAATGCTTTTTCCTTGGAGGCGGGGGGCGATGCTGGCTCTTGCTGGAGAAATTATTATTACTATTATGATGAAAATGGATTTCATGAGTACAGCGGCAGTTTGGTGACAGAGGAGGAATTCTGCCAGTATGAGAATGGTTCTGAGATTTTGGACGCAGTTAAAGAATGTGGAAATGTGGAGGAAATCTATTATTTTGCTGATGGCAGGATGATTGTAAATTATGTGGAGGATGGTGTAATCCTGGATGAACTTTACGGGGGGATGGTGCGGCGCAATCACTATCTGCAGGTGCCAATTCTTTCTGAGGGGGAGGATGGTTTTGTTCTTGCCGCAGAGGGTTTTCCTGATATCCGCTTAATGGGGCAGGGGCAGTGGGAAGGAGAGAGGGGGGAACATGATCTCTTTGTGGGGGATGGGAATTATCAGCCGTTTTTCCGGGAGGAACTTGCACAGTATCCGGTTTACCAATCCCCGCTTGAATATTACAGGGAAGGATATTCTGGGGGATTTTAACTGACGCGGATATATCAAAAGAGACAAGAATATTTGGCTGATTTAAAATGCAATAGGGAAAACTGTCGCGGATATGGTTGAGATAACCGATCGTGGCAGTTTTTCTTTTTATGTGCAACCAACCTTTATGATTTCCTGTTTATATAAGTGAAAGGGGGATGAGCGGATGGAGGATGAAGAAATTATCTCACTGCTTTTCGACAGAGACGAGCGGGGGCTTGATGAGCTTAGCAAAAAGTACGGGGGACGGTTAAGACAGTTGGCAGAGCGGATTCTTTCGCCTCCGGATGCTGCGGAATGTATTAACGACACATATCTTGCTGTATGGGAAAGCATTCCGCCGAGATCCCCGGAGTACCTGTTTGCCTATACAGCAAAAATATGCAGGAACCTGGCACTAAATCGTGTCGAATGGAATCAGGCAGCCAAGCGAAATGCAGTGTTTGTGGAATTATCCGAAGAACTTGGAAACCTTGCACCGGATTTGTCCGACGGGATTCAACAGCAGGAGTTAGCGAGGGCGATCGCAGATTTTTTAAAGGGGCAGACAAAAGAACAGCGGGAAATTTTTGTAAGACGCTACTGGTATGGTGAGACAGTAAAAGAGCTGGCACAAACTTTTGACTGTCGACAGGGAAGAATTAAAAGTATTTTGTTCCGGCTCAGAAAGGGGCTTAGGAGGGAACTGGAAAAGGAGGGATTTTATGAGGAATAAAATGGAAAGAAATGAAAGGAAGAATGAACTGCAAAGGCAGCAGGGAGGGCGCGAGATCCTGATGGCAATGAACCTTTTGGGGGAGGATTTGGTGGAGATCAAGTCCGGTATGGGAGAGGAGAAACAGCACAGTATAAGAAAGAGTATCAGCAGAAAAATGAAATGGGCGGTAGCTGCTGCCTGCTCACTCTGCCTGATAGGGGGAGGCGTTGTGTTCGCGGCAACCCAGTTAAACTGGCATACGGAAAAACATATCGATCCAAACAATCCACAGCCGGATTACTCCAAGTATTGGGTGGATTTTCCGATAACGCCAATTCCTGTGGATAAGATAACAGGACAGGTGCAGGAAGTGGAAAATATTTTTAAAGAGGAGGCGGCAAATGGGATTTATCCTTTAGACGACACCCCTCGCGGCTGGGTAACAGAAGAGCTTACAACGGAACAAGAGGCGATCGATTATATCGGCTATGAAGGGATTAGGGAGACAAAATTGCCGGATTGGAAAGACTGGCATATGCAGCTGGCAGCATATGGGGATGCGGAAGGAAATCTGACAAAGGTGGAATTTGCCAATGCCTATAAAGTGGGGGAGAAGATACAGGTACAAGCAAGAGTTGAGGTTTTTACAGAGAACTGGAGTTCTGAGATTCGGAGTACCAAGATGCCATTTGAGGATAGAAAAGATATCCACGGAGAAGAGTATATTACAAAAAATGGAAAGACTGGATTATTGATGGTTTCAGATTCGGAATACTACTCAGATATTCTCTGTCAGATGCAGGGGTTTATTATCGAGGAAAATATAGTGTATTCTTTGTGGGTTAGTTTTAACGGATCACTTGATGAGAAAAGCGGCGTGGCAGAGGAAGCCGCAACAAAGGTGATACATGAGTGGATGGATCAGTTCTAAGAAATATGGCGGGTGGAGTAAAGTGCAGTTTAGATAAGCGCGGGAGGCAGTAAGAATTCCCGCGCTTATCTTTTGTGTGGGGGCGCGTATAAAAATTAGTTACTAACACTTTTATATAAAAACTTCAGAGAAAATGTTCAGAAAAATCCCTTTTTTAAAGAAAATATTTGTAATATACTTGAAACCTGATGGAAATTATGGTAAAATATTGGGAGATATTTTATCAATGCTGATTCACAATATTTTCAGTCAATCAATAAAATCAGGAGGAAGATCAAAATGGATAACAAAAAATTTTTGGAGCAGATGGAATGCACGGGCATTGTTCCGGTGATCAAACTGGAGAATACCGACGATGCAGTAAATCTTGCAAAGGCATTGTATGAAGGTGGAATTCACTGTGCTGAGGTCACATTTCGCGCGGCGGGCGCGGACAAGGTGATCTCGCAGATGGTACAGGCGTATCCGGATATGCTTGTCGGTGCTGGCACAGTTCTTACCATAGATCAGTGTGACCGGGCGATCGCGGCGGGCGCGAAATTTTGTGTGGCACCGGGGTTAAATCCTTCTGTGGTAAAGCACTGCTTAGATAGAGGAGTTCCATTTATACCGGGTGTTGCCAACGGCAGCCAGATCGAGCAGGCAATGGAACTTGGTCTTGACTTTGTAAAATTCTTTCCGGCGGAACAGGCAGGCGGACTCCCTTATATCAAGGCGATCGCCGCACCGTATTCCGCAATGAAATTTATGCCGACGGGCGGGATCAATGAAAATAATTTAAATACCTATCTTTCATTCCCTAAAGTGGTTTGCTGCGGCGGGAGCTGGATTGTCCCGGATAAATTGGTAAAGGCGGGCAAATGGGACGAGATCACGGCACTTTGCCGCGCGGCGGTCAACAAGATGCTGGGATTTTGTGTTGCCCATGTCGGGATAAATTGCGAGGGTGAGGACGAGGCGAAGGCAACCACAGAAAAATTTGCAAAGATGTTTGGCTGGGAACAGAAAATTGGAAACAGCAGCGTATTTGCGGGAAGTTTTATCGAGTGTATGAAAGCACCTTATAGGGGGACAAAGGGACATATTGCAGTGGCGGCGAACAGTGTGCGCCGTGCGGTTTATCAGCTTGGATATATGGGCATTGAAGTCGATATGGATACTGCAAAATACGATGAGACCGGCAGGATGACTGTGGTGTATCTGAAAGAAGAATTTGGCGGTTTTGCAGTTCATCTGGTGGAGAAGAAATAATGAAATTATTTATTCGCGCACATGATTTGGGGGTTACGGGTGAAAAAGAAATTGTGGAGCAGCTTTGTGCTTTAGGGCTTGACGGTGTGCAGCTTGTCGCTTACAAGGTGCTGCCGGATGTGGCTTATCTGCCGGGGGGAGTGGATGTACAGCGCGCGAAAAAGGTTGCTGAAACATTTGATGCAGCAAAAAAAAGTATACCGCTGCTCGGCGCGTATTTTAATCCGGTTCATCCGGATAAGGAAAAGGCGAAGATTGGCGCGGCAGTATTTCGGGATTATTTACGGCTTGCACATGATTTTGGCTGTGATACCGTCGGCTCGGAAACTGGTTCTGTAAATGGCGATCCCTGGATTTATCATCCGGGAAATCATACGGGAGAAGCTTTTGCCGGAGTGGTAAATACCTTTGCAGAATTGTGTGATTATGCGAAGGACCATAAAGCATATGTTGGGATGGAGGGCGCAATCGGTCATGTCTGTTACAATGTGAAACGCCTTGAGCGCGCGGTAAGAGAG
This sequence comes from uncultured Lachnospiraceae bacterium, assembly GCA_910585065.1. Lineage (GTDB taxonomy): Bacteria > Bacillota > Clostridia > Lachnospirales > Lachnospiraceae > RGIG4057. The sequence goes on along the minus strand of CAJUCG010000002.1, from coordinate 38,722 downwards.
ATTGGCAGGGAGAATATTAAAATTATATTTGATCTGTACAATTATCTTGATGCGTCAAATATTGAAAAGCAGTATGAGATTCTTGCAGAGGGATTGCAGACTTTTGGAGATAGGATCTGTGTTTTTCATCTGAAAGACTGTGTGATAGAAAGTGATGGTTCACTTACACAGTGTGGAGTCGGAAAGGGAATTTTTGACTATTCAAGGATTCTTTCCGAAATTAAGAAGGTATGTCCGAATGCGAATCTTGTGTTTGAGGAGACGGTGGGAGAGGATATCCCTGAGGCCATTGCATATATCCGACAGAGAATGTAAATAGAAAAATGCAGAGAACTGTGATTTAGAACCAGATTGCAATATTCCAAAAAGAGAGAGCGTATGAGAGAATTAAATAGAACTAATTTTAAAACAGAGAAAAGACCAATAAAAATCCTTCAGTTTGGCGAGGGAAATTTTCTGCGTGCTTTTGTGGATTGGATTTTACAGGATTTAAACGATGCGGGGGTGATCTGTTCCGACGTGGCAGTAGTTCAGCCAAGAGCATCGGGACATATGGATAAGCTGGCGGCGCAGGATGGTTTGTATACGGTTTGAATTCCGAGCTTGCAAAGCGCAAATCGAACTGGATTGATTTTGATGCGGGCGGGATTATTGCGGGGGAGCGTTTTGAAGATAAACTTGAAGAGCTGATTCAACTGGTTGTGGCGGCAGTGGGCGGGCAGCAGACAGTGAATGAGCGGACGAGAGCGAGGGATATCGCGATCTTTAAGACGGGAGTCACACTGTAATTGGAAGGTATTATAGAGCATTTAAAGGCATCTGTTTCCAATTATTAATCTTTTCACAATAAAATATGGTAAACAAAGTTTGTTTATGGATATAGAAGAAATAAAAACACTAATCAAAAATTTTTTTCAGTCCCTCTATAAGAAATTAAAAAGCGAGGGTGAAGTTCTTGTAAAAATTCCCGTTATTGAGGGCAACGAACCAATGTGGGCGGAGGGCTGTGTGCCGGATGAGGAGGAATGGGTGACATGGCGGCTGCTTCCTGCGCAAGTGAGCGATAAGGAGATTGCTGAGCTTGAAGAAAATATTGGAGTGAGGCTCCCAAGGGTATTAAAAATTTTTCTCACCACCTATTTTCACTATTTTGACGGTGGGATTGGGCGAAATTCGGTGGAGAATAAATTTGAGGGGATCTTAGATGCGAGGAATCCTATGTTGGTAGAAAATGGTTATCTCCCCTTTGCATGGGATGAGGAGGGATATTTTATTCGTTGTATCGATCTAAAGAATATGCCCGATGAAGAAAAATGTCAGGTGGTGCAGATTGATCATGAAGTGATGTTTGATTTGGAAGAATGCGGGGATATATCAACGGATCACGGAATTTTATTTGATTTTGATAGGGAAATGACAAGGCGGGAAGAACTGGCAGAACAGATGCAGCCAATTGCGGACAATTTTTTTGTATATTTGGAAAAATTGCTCTTAGAAAAGGGCGCGGGGATGTAGAAGCAGGATGCTATGGTTGAAGACATAAAAAAATATATGCGTATAATGCGCAGGGTGAAAAATGAAGAGCAGAAGAAATTATTTAAGATATCGCAAAAATCAATTTAAGTGGAAACAGATCGGATGGCATTCGGATTCGATCTGTTCGATATGTGGACAGAAGGAGATCTACCAAATTTACAAACATGATGCATGGTGCTGTGCCTCGTGCAATGAGTGGCTCGATGAGGTTTGCGGCGAGCCAGATTGTCCGTTTTGCAGCGGACGACCGGAAACTCCCTATGAGGTCTATGTGATGACCGATGTGGAAGCGGGCAGTGCAGGGGAGAGGAAATTTTGGAGAAGAAAAAATTATCAGCACAAAATGCATGGCAGAGTAAGAGCTGAAAAGCGGCGTGCTGTAAAGGAATCCTTGATGAAAAACGGTGCGACTTATGAAAGGAGAAATGATTTTTATGTTGCCGACCAGGGAGATGGCGGAAGAGCTTCTGATAGAAGCGGAGAAATGTAATCCGGGACCATGGGGAAACCACAGCCGCGTTGCTGCCCACTGCGCGGAAAGAATTGCACAGGAATGTAGTGATTTAGATGCGGACAAGGCATATATTTGTGGACTTTTGCATGATATTGGAAGAAAATTTGGAGTAAGGCATCTGGGACATGTATCCGATGGGTATTCCTATATGATGTCGTTAGGGTACGATGAAGTTGCAAAAATATGCTTAACTCATTCCTTTAACAATCAAACACTGGATCAATATATAGGAAAATTTGATACTACAGAGGAAGAACAAAGGATGATTGAAGACGCTCTGAAAGTAGTTGTTATGGATGAGTATGACAGACTGATTCAGTTATGTGATTCCATTGCAGGTCCCCAGCAGGTATTGGATATTGAAGAGAGAATGAATGATGTAAAACGCAGATATGGTTTCTATCCGCAAGAAAAATGGGATATTAATTTAAAAATCAAAAAACATTTTGAAGAAAAGATGGGGAAGAATATTTATATTGCGGTGGAGAAGAATACTTTTAGTCTATAAGAAATGTGTAGATTTTAATTGATGTTTAAGAGGGAATGCGAATGGTAAAGGCAGTGATCTTCGATATGTATGAAACGCTTATCACTCTTTTTGAAAGTTCATTGTATTTTGGAAGACAGATGGCAATGGATGCGGGTATTGAGGAAGAAAAATTTAAAGAGATATGGCGTGCGGCAGAAGCGGACAGAACAATTGGAAAGATAAGCTTAGAGGAAATTTTAGAAAAAATCCTGAAAGCAAATAGTTGTTACTCGGAAGCAAAAATAAATCTTATTGTAAATAAACGGATTCAAAATAGAGAAGATGCCTTTTGCCATTTGCATAAAAGTATTATTCCCATGTTAAGCGCGTTAAAGAAAAAGGGAATACGAATTGGATTGATCAGTAATTGTTTTTCAGAGGAAGCAATAGTAATTAAAAAAAGTATTCTCTATCCTTATTTTGATATGGTATGTCTATCCTGTGACGAAGGACTAAAAAAGCCAGATCCTGCAATATATAAAAAATGTTTGGAAGGGATAAATCTTGATGCGGGGGATTGCTTATATGTCGGCGATGGGGGAAGCGATGAATTAGAAGCAGCAAAAATTGTTGGCATGAAAGCAGCACAAGCGGTATGGTATTTAAAAGAGAGAGTGGGGCAGTCCTCAAAGAGGAAGCCGGAATTCTTGCAACTTGAAATGCCGCTGGATATTTTAGATATTGTTTGATGATTTATATAACGTAAGGTTAAATTTGACGGATTGCAGTTTATAGGGAAAGAGAGAAAATATGGAAGTAAAAGCGATTGTTTTTGATATAGGGCAGACATTGGTTCACTATCCGTTTCCGCTTAATTGGTCAGCATTGTATCGTCCGGCATTTGAAAGTATAGCAAAGGAATATAATTTGACGATAAAAGAAACAGAGTATAAACATATTGGCAATGTGCTGACAAAATATAATACAAGGATAAACCCCAGAGAAGTGGAGGTATCCTCAACAAAAATTTTTACGGAGATCCTAGAGGGTACCTCTATCTCGAAATCTTATTTAGAAAATATCAAAAAAGGTTTTTATTCCTATTTTCGCCGTGAAGCACGGTTATATTCTGAAGTAGAAAATGCACTAAGAGAAATAAGAAAAAGAAAAATTTTAACTGGTACTTTATCGGATGTGGCTTATGGAATGGATAATATTTATGCATTAGATGATATTAAGGAGATATTAAAATATATCGAATTTCCTTACACATCAAATGATACTGGATATCGCAAACCTTCTGGAAAAGGATTATCCCTGCTGGCAGATAAAATGAACCTTTCAATTTCCGAAATAATTTTTGTCGGCGATGAAAGAAAGGATATTGAGTGCGCTCACAATGCGGGAGCGGGGGCAGTATTGATCAATCGCACCAAAGAAATAAAAGAATACGGGCAGGAAATACAGATAACAAATCTCTGTGATATTTTGAATTATCTGGAAAATTTCCCCTTTTCTAGGACTGTGTATCCGTCGAAAAATGATTTGTAAATACCAGATAAGTATTTTACAATCAAAAATATAAATCAGAATTTGCGAGGCATCAGCTATGAAATATAATCAGGTAATAGTATTAAAAAATGGTAGTGAATGCCGTTTAAGAAATGGGATGGAAAGTGATGGGCAGGCGGTGTTTGATAATTTTAATTTGACACATGGAGAAACCGATTACCTACTTTCCTATCCAGAAGAGCATTCCTTCGATGTAATGCAGGAATGCCAATTTTTAAAAGAAAAATCTGAAAGTAAAAATGAAATTGAAATAGTTGCCATAGTTGATAATGTAGTTGTGGGAACTGCCGGGATCGAAGCAGTAGGCACGAAATATAAAGTCCGTCATCGTGCCAGATTTGGTATCAGTGTCGCCAAAGAATTTTGGGGGCTTGGGATCGGACAGGCGTTAACTATGGCGTGTATTGAATGTGCAAGAGTCGCGGGTTATATTCAACTTGAGTTGAGTGTGGTTGCTGACAATATAAGAGCATTATCCATATATGAAAAAGCGGGGTTTGTTGAATATGGCAGAAATCCTAAGGGTTTTAATTCCCGAATAGCAGGGTTTCAAGAAGTTATTGATATGAGATTGGAATTGTGATAAACATATAAATTAAAAAACATTATATAAGGGGGTTAATTATGAAAACTTTTATGGGGGAGGACTTTGTCCTCAAAAACAAAACAGCGCAGATTCTTTATGACAATTACGCGAAGGATATGCCGATTTTTGATTTTCACTGCCATTTGAGCATTGAGGAAATCTACAATGACAAAAAGTTTTCTTCCATCACGGAGGCATGGCTTGGCGGCGACCATTATAAATGGAGACTGATGCGTGAAATGGGTGTGGACGAGAGTTATATCACAGGCGATAAGGGTGACTACGAGAAATTCTTAGAGTATGCCAAAGTGATGCCTTATGCGATCGGGAACCCGATTTTCCACTGGACGCATTTGGAACTCCGCCGTTATTTTGGTATTGAGGAAATTCTTTCGCCGGATACCGCAGAGTCCGTCTACAATCGTGCAAATGAGAAATTACAGACTCTGACCGCACGCAAATTAATTGCGATGAGCAATGTAAAAAAACTTTTTACAACCGATGATCCGATTGATGACTTACATTTCCATAAGCTTTTAAAGGAGGATAAATCTTTTAAAGTGGAGGTTGGCCCGGCGTTTCGTCCTGACAAGGCACTTAATATTGAACTGTCAGCTTATGTGCCGTACATTAAAAAGCTTGCGGATGTTTCCGGAATTGAAATTCACGGGATCGAAAGCCTGTGCGAGGCACTGACCAAGCGCATTGAATATTTTGACAGCGTGGGCTGTGTCTGCGCGGATCATGCACTTGATGTGGTAATGTATATGCCAGCAACAAAAGAACAGGTGAATGAGATTGTAAAGAAGGCACTTGCGGGAGGGGAATTAACCCGTGCAGAAATTGAGCAGTACAAGAGTTATGTCCTTGTACATTTGGGCAGACAATATGCGCGCCTTTGCTGGGTACAGCAGTATCATATTGGCGCGCTGCGCAATAATTCTGCGCGCTCTATGAAACAGCTTGGTTCGGATACAGGCTTTGACGCGATCGAGGATCAAAACTTTGCAAAAAAGCTTTCCATGCTGCTTGACGCGCTTGATTCCACTAATGAACTGCCAAAAACCATCCTTTACTGTTTAAATCCGAGGGACAATGAAGTTTTGGCAACGCTAATCAATTGTTTCCAGCAGGGCGGAACCGTTGGCAAAATGCAGTTTGGCTCCGCGTGGTGGTTTAATGATCAGAAGGATGGCATGGAGCGTCAGCTTATGGCTCTTTCGCAGGTTGGTCTGATTAGCAAATTTGTCGGGATGCTGACTGACAGCCGCAGTTTCCTCTCCTATACACGACATGAATATTTCCGCAGAATTCTCTGCAATATGCTTGGAAACCTGATTGAGGAGGGCGAATATCCAAATGAGGTGGAGTTTGTCGGCGGGATTGTGCAGGATATCTGCTATAATAATGCGGTAAATTATTTTAAGAAATAATTTGTGATAAGATAAATTTAAGATTAAGGGCTGCTGCATAGAGAATTTAAGAACGCTTCCGGTGTTCTTGCGGCGGCGATCTTTGCTGACAATTTTCTTTTCCGCGCACCTGCTATCCGATGGGTGATTGAGTCCCGCTGCGGATACGAATAAGCTGCCTGCCGCCTATAGAGGCGGGAGTCATCCCCATCGGATATATAGCCGGGAGGGAAGAGTAATTTCCCTCCTAGAATTACAAATAAAGTCTAAATTATAATGGTGCAGGGATATTAACGGGTTTTTCTATATATTTCTTTAGATGTAGTGCTACATATTTAGCCAGATCTACAGGAACAGCATTTCCTATTATCTGTTCCAAATCTGTTTTATTTCCCCAAAAATTAAATGATTTGGGAAATGTTTGAATTCTTGCCCTCTCAAGTGTGGTAAGAGGTCTTACCCTGCTTAGATCTTTTGTTGCATCTCCCGGGTGAATAGAATAACAGGGGGGAATTGGTCTGTTCACTCCCCGGACAGTTGGGCTGGGTTCATCAATACTGAAAATCCCTCTTCTTGCATATGATCTCGGATGGCGATAATAGTATTCTGTATGAAATTCATCTCCAAGGTACTCACGAATTGTAGTGCTTTTTGAAGATAAATCAGCATATAAATTTGAAGTTAAGAAATCGTCATTATCATCTTTATGTCCGATTAAAAAAAAGCGTTTTCTTTTTTGAGGAACCCCGCAGAGAGAGGCATCCAGAACTACCTGTGATAAACCATATCCCGCAGTCTTAAAAAAAGCAATTGCCTTTGGTAAGGTTTGCGATTTCAAAATTCTATCCACGTTCTCCATAACAAACCATTCTGGATATACTGAGCATACCAGTTCAGTATATCTAAGGGTAAGATTGGCACGTCCCTGTGTTTCATCTTGCTTTCCGGCAGAAGAATAATCTTGGCATGGCGGTCCTCCAATAATAATATCCGGAAAAAAGCTTTTGAGATATTGGGGTGTAAGATCGTATACATCAATTAACTCCGCATTATGATCAAAATTTTTGTTATATATTTCAACTGCCTTATCCCAATGATCAAAGGCTCTAACAATAGTGAACCCTGCATTTTGAAAACCTAGGGATAAGCCGCCGCACCCGCAAAATATGTCAATTACATTCATTATACTTTCTCCTCAAATAAATCAGGTGAGTTATAAATAATAGCATCAAAACGTCTTTCAGGGCTTAACAAATTTTGTCCACCACCTAAAATAATTTTCTTGATCTCTTGTTTTGTGATTCTAGGGTTTGTTAATTCAGGACAAGTCATAATAGGATGTGTTCGCAAACCATTTGATGCGAAGGCTTTGTCATTCTTTGTATTATAAGATAACTCGTCAATAATGCGCCTTCCATCAAAGTGACCATTTTCAGTATAATCCTTGAGCATTTTAAATAGCCAAATCATTGTCCTTTCATGTCTTCCTATCTTCCTAAGAACCTTTACACCATTAGAATCAATAATAAAGTCATTTTCATTTGGCATAAATAACAGCAGCATTCCACAGTTGCTCCATACAAAGACATCTAGACAATTATTAGCTAGTTTTGGAGATTTACCTTCTGTTTTCCATACTGGTTCCATTATTATGGGCATTTGATTATTGTAACTTGCACTGACTATCCTTTTTATTGCCTGATAAATCTCGTATGTATATGGTAAAATAGAATTTGCTTCTGTCCAGTCATTGATATTATTATATATATCGCCAAGAAGCTTTTTTATTTGAACTGAATCATTGTTAAGTGCATAAATAAAACTGCACGCAAGGTAAATGATCGTATCAGGTCTAATTACAATTTCTGAACCGAAGAGATCGTCCGGTAATTCACAGGTTGGATTGTCAGGCAGCGCAACTAGTTTGATCTCCAATGATGTAAGACATTGACCATTAGATAAGATTACCAGATCATTTCTTGGGATACTTCCAGTTACATATCTTTGAAATGGAGTATATTGTGTTTCGAAAGAAAAGTAGATTTCCTCTCCTAACGGGTCAATTCCATACAACTCATCTATTCCGATTTTAGTGATATTTTTATTCATATTATAATCTGTTGTATAGTAAACTGCCTTCATTCCTTTTGAATAAAGATAGCAGGACAATGCAGCGGGGAATGATGAGTTAAATTGATTTTTTCCCCAAGTATCTTTTAATGAATAATCACGGTTGGAATGGACAATTCCAAATAGTCTTGGATTGTTAGGCATAATCATCCTCCTTAGATTTACAATTCCCCTTTTATTCTATTGCACTTACCAAAAAAAATCAAGAGGGAAACTGCCATTAAATTTTTTCTTATATTTGACTTTCTTTTATTCTTATGATATAAATATTATGAAAGTGAATCTTGGGATTTCGTTGGTATAAGAACGATACAGAATTATTGTATTCGTAAATTATTTGTATTTTTAAGTTGGGTGAAAGTGATTGAATCACAGGGAAAGGTGGGGCTTATGTTTAGTTTCTTAAAAAAAGTCGGAAAGGTAAATCCGCTTGAGAAAATTTCCCAGGAGCTTGAGATGAATATGTCAAATAATTATAAGGATGCTGCACAGGAAAATTTTCGCGAATTTGAGCAGACCTTAGATGCACTGGAAGCCGAGGGGAAGATCAGTGAGGCGCAGGTTTCTGCATACAGACAAAAGCTTTCTGCATACAAACAGAAACTGAAAAACTATACACACAAAGATCAGAAGGTCACATGGATGTTATGAATTTTTCCTACTTAAAGAGAGAGTCATTTTTATAAATATTTGGTATAAAGATTTATTACATATTTTTATAAATATATTGACAAAATTTTCAGCTTGTGCTATACTTTTCTGCAGTGGAAAACGGATTGATTTTCACTGGGGTATCAATATAAACAGGGAGGAAAAACATGATATTAAAAGAAGCATATCGCTATCAAAATTTTTTAGACCGTCTGCTTTCAGAGGCGCAGTCTTTTTTGCTTTCTGAAACATTTATCACAAATGTAAAACAGACGCATCACCGTAAAAAGACAAACCCGGAAGCGGAAGATGAAGTGGTGGAAGTGAAAAAAACAATGGTGACTGACGGGTTAAAGCTGGTTTCTGCGCCTTTGTTTACTCCGATGCAGGCAGTAAATTTTTCTGTTAGGGTGCTGGAGGAAAAGGAGAAGCTTTCCCTTGCTATACTTGCCGCAAAAAAAACAACAGAGATAGATATGGATCATACGGTGGCGATGAATAAAAAGCGTCAGGAATTTATCTCAACATTAAAATATATGGATGGGATAAAGGACAAGGAAGAGAAGACGAGCGGTACGGATTATAAGTTTAATCAGGAAGGAAATCAGGTATCCTACTGCTATGATGTTGACGAGGTAATTACTATCGATTTCGATCGCAAGGATATCAAGGGGCTGATCAAGAAACTCACAAAGCAATGTGATGAACTTTCAATTACTCTGGATGGGCTTTTGGTTACTACGGAAGTAGATTACACGCCAACCTGGGATATCAACGATTCCCTGGAAGATATTATTCTGGAAGATATATAAAAATTATAAAAACTGGTATGAACACTTAAAATAGAACTAAAATGGATTTCATCGTGGCTGACCGCTTCAGATGCAGATGAAGTATGATGCTGCATACTGCCCATCTTTTGTTTTGCTAAAAGATGCTGGTGACTTTTCATTATTGTGAATATTAGGATATATTCAGGTTGGATACCGTTCTGCGCAGTGCGATTTGCTCCTTTGCAATCTCCTTGTTTTGTCGGTTCCCTCTTTTTATCATTCATCCTTTTTACAATACGTTTCGCCCTAATAATATCATATAAAAATGTTGCTTAATTGGTTGGGACGGAGGATGAAATTTTAGTTCTATTTTAAGCGGTCATACCAGTTTTTAATTTTCTCTGTCCGTTATGTTGTGCCGCCCCCTCTGCGGCAGTCTATTAGGAATTCAATATAATCTCCTTATTTTTACAAATAAAGATGTGATGCAGTAATTTGTCGAATATTCCTGGGTAGTTTCGCGGAAATTTGTCCGATTTTTTGATTGTAAATTGGCGCGAAATTTGGTATTATGATAATTGGTATTATATTATAAAAGCCAGATGGCAAGGAGGTAGAAAAATGAAAAAAGTGTATATCAGCTTTGGTGTGATGGTGGTCTGTATTATTGCGGCAGTCTTTTTTAATAAAGCGGCAAAGAATACGGAACTTGATTATCAGGAAGTCAAGGCACGCGTGGTTAGTTCGGAGAGCCGGCAAAAGCGTATCAGAGTTAATGGCAGAACGACGACACAGACTGTATACGATGTTGTGGTAAGTTATGGCGGAAAGGAATATGATCTGAAAAATGCACACAATACCTATATGTATAGAAAAGGTTCGGATGCCACGGTCTATTTTTCCAAGGGAAAGATGTACGCGGATCTTGATGGTGTCCGTAATTCTACACCTGCGGGAATTGCATATTTCGTTGCACTGATCGGCGCATTTGCAACATTTATTATAGGGATATGTTGGTGGTCAAAGGAAGGAACTAAGAAAAAGGGCAGCGGTCCGCTGCAAAAAATATAGTGAAACAAGATACAGCTTAAAAATAAGGAGGCTTTGAATGGAACCATTTATTTTGTACCAGAATGGGAGAGCGGCGGATATTATCCTTGAAAAAAGTAGTATTTATGGCATATCATATATAACAGATATTTTTTGTAAAGATATCGAGCGGGTATGCGGTGTGTACCCAGAAATTGTGCAGGAACTCCCAGAAAACTCTAAATATGCGGTTTTGATTGCAACTTGCGGCAGCAGCGAACTGTTGACTTCTCTTGAACAAAAGGGGCTGATTGACCTTTCCGATGTGCGCAAAAAACGGGAGGTCTACGGAATTTTTCGCGTAAAAGAAGATATTTCTGCCAAAGAATTTCTTGTGGTTGCGGGCAGCGATAAGCGGGGAACCATCTATGGGATGTTTCATCTCTCAGAAGCGATCGGGGTTTCGCCGTGGGTATTCTGGGCGGATGCGGTGCCAAAGCAGCGCGGGGAAGTGATTTTTACAGATGAGATCTGCATGGTTTCAAAAGAACCGTCTGTGCGGTATAGGGGCTTTTTTATCAATGATGAACAGCCATGCTTTGGCAATTGGGCGAAAGAAAAGTATGGGAGTGTTAAGCCTAATCCATTGCTTTACCGTCATATTTTTGAGCTTTTGCTCCGCCTTAAAGGCAATTATTTATGGCCTGCGATGTGGCGTTCCGATTTTACATTTGACCATATAGACAATGCAAGGCTGGCAGATCAGATGGGGGTGATTATCGGCGCGTCGCATCATGAGCCTTGCTGTCGTTCAGGCGGGGAATTTCAGAAACTGCGCCGCGAGAATCCGGTTTACGGCAAGGAGTGGAGTTTTCTTTCCAATGCAAAGGGAATTTCTGAATTCTGGAAGGATGGACTTTTGCGCAACCGCGAATTTGAGAGTCTGATTACCATTGGGATGCGCGGGGAGAATGATTCCTACCTGATGCCGGAGGATGCCACACTTGAGGACAATATCAATGTGTTAAAGGCAGCGATCACAGAGCAGAAAAAATTGATTGCGGAGTATGGAAACCGGGCACACCCACAACTTTTAGCTCTCTACAAGGAGGTGGAGGACTATTATCACGGGGATGAGAATACGGCAGGGCTTAAAGACTGGGAGGTCTTAAAGGATGATATCCTGATGCTCTGCGATGATAATTTTGGCAATGTGCGTACCCTGCCGGAACCGGAAGCGAAAAATCATCCGGGTGGTTACGGGATGTATTATCATTTTGATTACTACGGAGGACCTGTTTCCTATCTTTGGATCAATTCGACTCCGCTGGCAAAGATCTGGGAGCAGATGGGGATGGCTTACGATTACGGTGTGCGCGAGGCGTGGATTGTCAATGTGGGCGATATTAAAAATCAGGAGCTGCCGCTCAGCTATTTTCTCGATCTGGCCTATGATTTTGATACTTGGGGGACGGGGAACCCTAACTGCACAGCAGAGTATACAAGGAGGTGGCTGCGCGGGATGGGTTTTGCGCATGAGATTGTTTCCGAGGCAGCTAAGCTTTTGGAGAACTATACAAAATGGAACGGGAGATGCCGTCCGGAAGTACTTTCGTCAAGAACGTACCATCCAGTGCATTTTGGTGAGTCCTTTAGGATTTTAGATGAGGTGGATGCAGCGCAGCAAAAAGCGGAGGAACTTTGCAAACTTGTAAAACCACAGCTTGCGGACTGTTTTTATGAGCTTGTCTATTATCCTTTGATGGCATCCGCCAATATTCTTAAGATGCAGATCTATGCGGGGGTCAACCAATATTTTGCCCTTCAGGGAAAAAAGAGTGCGAACGATTATCCGGAAAAGATCGAGAATTGTATCCGTAGGGATCAGGAACTGGCAGAGAAATATCACTGTTTGCTGGGCGGAAAGTGGAACCATATGCAGTCCGTTTTCCATATTGGTTATCCGGGGTGGAATGATGAGGAGTGGCAGTATCCGCGCTACATTGGCTTTTTCCCGGTAATACAGCCAAGGCTTTTAGTCAATGTGATTGGTCAGAATTGTACTGGAGGAAATCCCTGGAGAAGAAAAACGCTGAAGATGACACTTGCAGATCCGGTGAAACGAATATCCGGTTTTGAGGTTGCGAATGGCGGGCAGGGCGTGTTAAAATACCGGATTGAGTGGGATGCAGACTGGCTGGAAATTACAGAGACTTCCGCGGATATCCGGAGAATGGCGATGCCGCAGAATGGCGGAGATGAAGGGAAAATGCTGTATATGGAAAAAAGTGGAAATCAGATAGTACAGGGAAAATCCCTGCCTTATTGTCTCGATGGATTGGAAACGCTCTCAGAGAAAGATTTTGCTGCGCGCCTAAAGCCGGAATTGCTGCCAAAAGGGGAAAAGAGCTGCACTGCATCAATTCGTATTTATGGGGAGAATTGTGAAGAAACCGCGGAGCGTTCAGAAAATGGATATAGTGAAACCCGTGTGGATATTGAGGTGTTTGTGGACATATACTATTTGGAAGATGTGGATGGAGATACCTTTGTCGAATGTGGGGGAGTTCTCTCGGTCGAGGCACCTCATTTTTGCAGCGCGGCTGCGGTCAAAGAGGCTTCTTATCAAGTAATTGCGGATTATGGAAGAACTTTGGGCGGGGTTAGGATGTTTCCAGTAACAGCATCATTTAAGGAGCCAAAAGACGCACCGTATATTGTTTATAAGTTGTATGCAAGAGAAGCCGGGGACTATACATTGACGCTTTATACCGCACCGAGCAATCCTGTGGTCTATCAGGGGAAAATGCGCGTGGGTGTTCGGGTAGGTGACGGGGAATTTAAGATTGTCAATACCATTCCGGACAACGGTTATGTGCCGTGGCAAAGTGCGGCGTGGTCGCGCGGCGTACTGGAACAGATTCACCGCTCAGAGTGCAGGGTTTCGTTAGAGGAGGGAAGTAATTTGCTCTATATTGCAGCTCTTGATCCTGCTGTTGTGTTGGAAAAGCTGGTGTTGGTAAAAGAGGGCGCAGACTGCCCGGAAACTTACTTAGGACCTACGGAAAGCTTTCGGATTTTACGAGACACTAAACAGTAAAATCCTAGACAGCACCCAGAAAGAATTTCCAGGCAGTGAAGCAGACCAGAAATTCTTTCCTAGATCATTGGGTACTGGGAAGGACTTTACGGAACTTATATATAGGAGGATTTCATGGGAAAAGAAGATTATGCAAAGGCGGTAAAGCTGGGAAAAAAGGATTACCAGATGCGTATGCTGCGGGGGGTCAAACCAACTTTGCAGGTACTTGACGATATTTTGCCTGAGAAAGGTACATACGCGGAGCGTCCGCTTGGGTTAGTGCAAATTCCTATAGATTTAATAGTTGGGACAAAAAATTCCGGACGCAGCAATTCTTTCGCTGGGAATTTTATGCCAATCCTGCGCGAGGGAACGGAATTTGCCGCAAAATGGATAGGGCTTAGCACCAGCCATGTGGAGGAGGGAATCCATACCCCAATCAAAGCCTATGAATACATGAATAAATTTTACGTTGAGGAGGGCAACAAGCGCGTCAGCGTGATGAAGTACTTTGAGGCGGACTCTATCCGGGGAGAAGTGACCCGAATTATTCCTAAGCGCACGGAAGATAAGGAAAACAAGATATATTTCGAATTCCTTGATTTTTATGAACTGGCACCAATCAACTATGTTTGGTTTTCTCAGGAAGGAAGCTTTGCAAAACTTCAGGAGGCAGTCGGCAAAAAGCCGGGTGAGAAGTGGACGGAAGATGAGATCCGGGAATTTAGCTTTGCCTACAATCGTTTTGCAACAGAGTTTCGCGCACAGGGCGGCAACAAATTAAAAGCCACTGTCGGGGATGCATTCTTAGCGTTTATTATGCTCTACGGTTTTTCTTCCATCGGTGAGAAAACGACCAGCGAATTGAAGGAATTGATTGCGAAGAGCTGGGAGGAGTTTCAGCTTTTGCAGGAGGAGCAGGGAATCGAGTTGAAAATGAAGCCAAATCGGGAAAAGAAATCGCTGCTCAGCACGATTTTCCCGCTCTCCGCCCCAAAATTAAAAATTGCGTTTATCTATGAGAAAACGCCGGGGACATCCGCCTGGACTTACGCGCATGAACTTGGCCGCCTCTATTTGGAGCAGACCTTTCCGGAAGAACTTAGCACGGTAAGTTATGAGAGCGGAACACAGGAAACGATTGATGAACTAATTGACGGCGCGATCGCGGCGGGCTGCAATCTGATTTTTACAACTACACCTTCTTTTGTTCAGGCAAGTGTAAAGGCGGCGATTGCCAATCCGGATGTGCGCATTATGAATTGTTCGCTGCATACTTCCCATCGATATATTCGGACATATTATGCCAGAATGCACGAGGCGAAGTTTTTGATGGGGGCGATCGCCGGGGCGATGGCGGAGAATAATCGCCTGCTCTATATTGAGGACTATCCAATTTATGGTTCGATCGCAAATATCAATGCGTTCGCGCTTGGAGCGAAGATGATTAACCCGCGCGTGGAAGTTTTCTTAGAATGGTCAGCGAGAAAGGACTTTGATACGGACAGCAAGATCCGCGAGCTGAATCCTGCCTGCATTTCCGGGAAGGATATGATGATCCCGGAGGAGGCTTCCCGCTTTTTTGGGCTGTATCATATGGAGGGAGAAACCCCGCGCAATCTTGCAATGCCAATTTGCCACTGGGGAAAATTTTATGAACAGTTGATCCGCACAATTATGGATGGAAAATGGAAGTCAGACGATTCTACGGCAACAAAGGCGATCAATTATTGGTGGGGCATTTCATCGGGGGTAATTGATGTTATCTGTTCCCAGCGTCTTCCGATTGGCACAAAGCGTTTATCGGAACTGTTAAAAGCGACAATAAGTTCGGAGCAGTTCAACCCATTTTCCGGTATTCTCTATTCGCAGACGGGCATAGCGCAGCCCGACCCGGACAAGAGCCTTGCACCGGAGGAGATTATGCGGATGGACTGGTTGGCAGAGAATGTAATCGGTTCTATTCCTAGGACGGAGGAGTTAAAAGAACAGGCGGAGCCGGTAGTGCGGCAGCAGGGAGTAAAACAAAAGGAAGGTTGACCCGATGAGAATATTGGCGATTGCGGATGAGGAATCAAAAGCGTTGTGGGATTATTTTGATAGGAGTATGCTTGAGGGGATTGATCTGATTATTTCCTGTGGCGACTTAGATCCCCGTTACCTTTCTTTTCTGGTAACTTTTTACTCGGGTCCGGTTCTGTATATTCATGGAAACCATGATGGCAAGTACGATCAAATTCCGCCGGAGGGCTGCACTTGCATTGAAGATAAGATTTTTGTTTACAAAGGTGTTAGAATCTTAGGACTTGGTGGCTCTATGCGCTATAAGCCGGGGCCGCATCAGTATACGGAAAGTGAGATGAAGCAGCGGGTGAATCGACTTTGGTTTAAGCTGTTTAAAAAGCGAGGCTTTGATATTTTGGTGACGCACGCACCCGCGTATCAGTTAAATGACGGGCGCGATTTGCCACACCAAGGCTTTAAGGTGTTCCGGACGCTGATGGAAAAATACCGCCCGAAATTTTTCCTGCATGGACATGTGCATTTGTCCTATGGCAGGGACTATAAGCGCTATGACCGGTATGAAGATACACATATTATCAATGCATATGAACGCTGTGTGTTTGATTTTGAGGATGATGAGCCGCAGGAGCATTTGATTGTGCATGGAAGGTGATATGCTTCTGCCGCTTTAGCTCATATTGAAATATGACGTGATCCTGAAGATTCTATTCTTATGCCCTGTATATTGTCAGCGGGGATAAAGATCTTCTTGTGATAGAACAATATAAAAATGTTTGTATTATGACAGCGAAAGATATTGGAGAATAGTGAATCAACAGGCGGAGCTACTGCTCCGCCTGTTTTCTTTTTAACCAGGTTTCGTCATCTTCATAAATGACTGTCTGTTCGGGGAATGCCTTTGCAATTTTTTCCTCGATACCAAAACTTTCATTTAATATGCGGTAGAGCAAAAAATTTGCTGTAAACAAAATAAACCAGAATCCGGTAAGTGGCAGCAGGATAACGGACCAAGGCAAAAACAACACGAGGATACCCCAGTAGAGAACCTGCAAAACTGCACAGCCAAGTGTTTTCCAGAAAAATCGCAGGAGAAAGAGCAGACAGTTTTTGAATGTCTGCTTGCTGCTCTGTTTAAAGAGGACAAGCTGCGGCCAGAAAAGGGAAAAGAACATGGTAAACATCAGCAGGCTGAAAAGATAGAGTGCCAATGTGCCAAATCCCGGCGAGGAGGAAGCCTGCCAAAACATCATAAGCATAAAGAGGTAAAAGCCTAAAAACAGACAAAAGATAATGCCTGGCAGGATGGACTGCCTCCAGTTTTGCTTTAGGGCACGCCTATAGTTTTCAAGACATTTTCCCGGTGCGTCCCGCAAGCTGCGAAATACCGCGTCATACATACAGGAGAGGGCGGGACCGGCTAGCGCGCCGCCAAAGATACAGGCGGGCAGTAAAAGAAGTGTGCTTGAAGACAGAATTGCAAAAAGCACTCCGATAAAAAATGGCAGAAAACCGATAAGTGTCAGAAAATTGACGAAGAGGAATCTCTTTATATCCCGGTCAAGTAATTCTGTGTAGCGTGCAAAGCCCACTAAGCGGTTTCCATCGCCATGTTTTAAATAGTTTGGCATCTTCCTTCCCCCCTTAATTTGCCGTGTGAGTGCAGGCTCCTAAAAATTCATCCATTGTTGCCATTGGGTCTCCGACAAAAGTTTCGCGGCAGGTTAATTCAATACAGACTGCACTGTTGTCTAAGACTCCAAATACAGAAACCCCGTTTGAGTACAGGCTGTCCTGCTCAGCAAAGCGGTAGATTAGCCGGGTGCATTCCTGATCGCAAAATGTGATGGTATCCTCTTTTATTACCTCGTAGTTGGCTCTCCCGGAGTCCAGCCAGGTCTGCATATTTTCCTGTGCCTGCTCTGCGTTTTGGTACTCCCCCAACAGAAAATAGATCTGTGCATCGTGCAGGCTTATTGTCTTGCCATTATTATCCTTACAGTCCTCTTTCTCCCCGATTCCCCAGGCGGCATAGTAGAGTCCATCCCTTGCGAGGGTATCAATATGATTTAACAAAATTCGGCTCTCGTTCGTATTATCCACAGCAAAACTGCTGCCAAGCTTTACCACGGTCGGAACGCCAATCCGGGAAAATAAAACAAAAGCACATAGGAGCAGAACAACACAAGATACAATAATAATATGTTTGGATTTTATTGCCATAATTTATCTCCTTTCTTTTCTATCTCACCCTCCCTTGTCGTCCCACCTGCGCCGTAAGTGACAGGAAGACAGATAAGCGGCGGTCTTACAGGCATATTTTCCTGTAAAAGCAGATCGACGCACATTCCGGCAATTTCCGGTACGGGCTGCACGATAGTGGAACATATGTAGTCTTGACTGTTAAAATAGCGAATGCCGTCAAATCCTATAACCTGCACATCCTCCGGCACCCGAAGTCCAAGATTTCGCAGCATCTTGATCACAATATAGGCGAGTCCGTCCGTCACGCAGAAAATCCCCTCAAACATAAGTCTGCCATCCTGCATATGATCGCTAAGAAAATTTTCAAATTCCTCATAGGGTTCCCCATCATTTAAAATCTTCATCTTGTAATTTAGTCCACGGGAAAGGCAGCCGTTCTCAAACCCTGCTTTGCGCTTGTTTGGCTCATTGTTTAAAGAGGAGCCGGTGCGCAAAAATGCGACTCTTTTGCAGCCGAGATCGGCAAGCTTTTCGGCGGCAAGTTGTCCCCCTGCAAAATTGTCGCTTGCCACACAGGGGATCTTTGGACCCATGGAGCGGTCGATCGCGACAAAGGGAGTGTTTTCTTCCACAATTAAATTTGGGTTGTAGGTTAGTCCAATAATTCCGTCCACTTTGTTTTGCTGTGCCATTTTTACATATTCCTGTTCCTGACCTAAATCGAAATCGGTACAGCATAAAAGCATCCGGTATTTTCTCTTTAAAAGTGCCAGGTTAATATGGTAGGCAAGGGAGGCAAAAAAAGGTTCCTGCGTGTTGGGGATCAAAAGTGCTACGGTGTAAGTCTTATTCGCTTTTAAGCCCTGCGCATAACTGTTGATCTGATAATTCAGTTTTTTGATTGCCTCCTCGACGCGGATGCGGTAGGTTTCTCCGACGGGAAGGCCATTCACCACCTTTGAGACCGTTCCGAGTGCAACGCCTGCCTCGCGCGCAACATCCTTCATGGTCGGTGCAGAATTTTCTTTTTTCATAGAATACTCCTTATCTAATCGGATAATCGGATAATCGCGTGTGTTTTCTGTTCATATGAAAAATAGTGAACAGAAAATCAATTTCATGAAAAGTAAAGAGACACGCGGGAGAATAATCTAAAAATCAGATATTTTTATACTATATCTTATAAAAAAACAGATAAAAAACCGAATTTTTTCTCCCTGCTTTTTATTATACTCCATAAATCGGCGTTTGTAAAGATAAAAATGAAATATTTCGTGAAACGTTTCATTTAAAATTCACTGTATAAAATCAACAAAATAGCCAACTAAATTTTAGTAAAAGCGAATAAAAACATCAAAATATCCAAGAAATTATAAAAAAACTATTGACTTTGTGAAAAGTGCTGATATAATATAAAATAACGTTTCACCATACAACTTCAAAAAATGCATCCCCCTCAATAAAAAAATTTTTGTATTTTCCCGGGAAGAGAAGGAGCAGAAAGGTTGTCTTGGCGGGCATTAGAATCAAAGAATAAGAGAGGAGAGTAGAAAGATGAAGAAGAACAAAGCATCTGCGCCGGCGGCACTTATTCAAAAGAAACCGTTAAAGCAGCGTATCTTTGGCAACTGGCAGCTCTATCTGATGCTCTTGGTTCCGGTTATCCTGACTGTGATTTATAAGTACATACCAATGTATGGCATACAGATTGCCTTCAGAGATTTTAAGACTGGCTCCATGTGGAAAGCAGAATGGGTGGGATTAAAGTGGTTTGAACGTTTTTTCACCTCGCCGAATTGCTGGAGAATGATCAAAAACACATTGCTGTTAAATTTCTACGGTCTTTTGTGGAGTTTTCCAGTTCCGGTTATCCTTGCACTGATGATTAACCAGCTCCGCTTTAAACGATTTAAGCGGGTGACACAGACTGTACTCTACGCACCGCATTTTATTTCTATTATGGTAGTCTGTGGTATGATTCGTATATTCCTAAGTCCTTCGGGGGGACTTATCAACCTGATTGCAGGGACGCAGATTGACTTTTTAACGGAGGCAAGTGCATTTCGAACCATCTTTATTTCCTCCGGTATCTGGCAGGATGCGGGGTGGGGAATCATCGTCTATATGGCAACGCTGTCCAATATCGACACATCCCAGTATGAGGCGGCGAAGATTGACGGCGCGTCGATGTTTCAGCGAATCCGCCATATTGATATCCCGGAACTTGTGCCAATCATGGTATTGCAGTTGATTATGTGCGCCGGCGGCATTATGAATGTGGGATTTGAGAAAGTATGGCTCTTGCAGACGGATCTGAACAAGGCGACAAGCGATGTAATCTCTGTGTATGTTTACCAGCAGGGTATTGAGGGCGCGAAGTACAGTTATTCGACAGCGATAGGACTGTTTAATACCGCCGTGAATCTGATCTTGCTGATTGTGGTTAACCGAATTGCGAAAAAGCTGTCGGATGTCAGCTTTGTATAAGGAGGTGCGGCATGAAGGTGAATGTAAAATCCCCAAAAGCAGCAGGGCTTTCCGAGAAGGCGAGTGATGTTATTCTGGTGGCGATCTGTGCGGTAATCTTATTTATTGTAGCTTACCCGCTCTACTATGTGCTGGTGGCTTCCGTGTCCAATCCTTATGATGTGTATGCGGGAAAGACCTTTCTCTTTCCAAGCCAGTTTACCTTTGAGGGCTACAAGGCGGTCTTTGCGGACGAGGGCATCCTGACTGGCTACTTAAACAGTATTAAATACACCGTGATTGGAACAGTATTTTCCGTTGTGATGCTCTATCTGACCGCATATCCGCTAAGCATAAAGAATCTGCCGGGAAGAAAGGCAATCAGTATCTTCTTTATTATAACAATGTACTTTGGTGGCGGGCTAATTCCAACCTATCTCGTCGTTAAGCAGACTGGATTAACTGGTACAATGTGGTCGTTGTTTTTGCCGGGTGGTGTCGGTGTGGGCAATATGATTATTTTGAGAAATTTCTTTGAGAACAGTATTCCAAAGGAGATGGTTGAGGCGGCAGAGATTGACGGCGCGTCCAAGTGGAAGACCTTTCTAAAGGTGATTATTCCGCTAAGCCGCTCCATTATGGCGGTTATGGTAGTATTTTCCATGGTGGCTTACTGGAATGACTGGTTTACAGCGATGATTTATTATCCGGGCGATGAGAATGCGCCGCTGCCTTTAGTTCTTCGCGGTATTTTAATTAAGAGCAGCGCGAGCGCGAGCCAGTCCGGAATTATTGACGGCGGGTATGCAGAACTTAATAAATTGACGGAGATGATTAAGTTTTCCTCAATTATTGTAGCAGCACTCCCAATGCTGATTGTCTATCCTTTCGTACAAAAATATTTTGAGAAGGGATTTATGTCGGGAGCAGTTAAAGGTTGAAAGGTGAAAAAAGCATAATTTCTGGTAGAATGCAATGCCTAAGAAAGGAGTGTTAAAAATGAAAAAAGCAAGTTTATGGAAGAGGTCGATTTCCGGGATTATGGCAGCGGGTATGGTATTTCTTGCCGCCTGCGGCGGGGAAGGTGAGGGGGATGCAGAAAAGGGAACAGCAAAAACCGACACTTCCCAGACAAAATTTACCGTGATGGGCGGGATGAGTGCGCTTAGCGGCGGATATGAGGACAATACAGTTCTAAAGCAAATGCAGGAGAATGCGGGAATTAATATTGAGTGGATTACGATGAGTGATTCCCTTGCAGAGCAGGTAAATATCCGCATTGGAACGGACGATCTTCCGGATGCATTTCAGGCGGTTGGATTTAGTAATTATGATTTGTCAAATTATGGAAAAGACGGCACCTTTATTGACCTGACTCCATATTTGACCGAAGAATATATGCCAAACCTCGCAAAGATTCTTGAGGAACATCCGGAGATCCGCAGTGCTATCACAATGAACGACGGCGGGATCTACGGGCTTCCAGCGGCTGAGCAGATGGGAACTGCTGGTATCGGGGCGGATAAGGATTACAGCATCTATTCTGTTCCGCAGTTTTCCATGATCAACAAAGCATGGTTAGATGATCTGGGACTTTCGGTGCCGACGACGCTTGATGAGCTGCACACAGTATTAAAAGCATTTAAGGACAATGATATGAGTGCAAAATATTATGGAAATGCAGCGGGCAGCACTATTCCGATGAGTACGGGGTTTGACCAGTGGTGTTGGGGACAAAATATTTTCTATGCGGGTTTTGGCTTTACTAACTGGCCGAATGATGTCTGCAACGATCTTGTGTTGAGGGAGGATGGAACAGTAGAGTTTATCTGCGCTTCCGACCAGTATCGCAAGGCGGTGACTTATTTCCATGACTGGTATGCGGAAGGATTGATGGATATTGAGATGTTCAGCCAGTCACAGACGCAGTTAATTTCCAAATGTTCCCAGGGATACGTTGGAGTAGCAACCTGGTGGGAAGTTGACGAGCTGACAGGGGAACATGCGGGTGATTATGTGTATCTTCCAATTCTTGATGGACCGGATGGCACGCACAATGTTACACTGCGCACTGGAGGCGCGACAAACAGCGGAAATTTAAGTATTACGAAGGCCTGCAAAAGTCCAGCTAATTTGCTGAAATTTTATGATCAGTGGTATGATGGGGAGAATGTAATGCAGATGCAGTATGGACCGATTGGCGTATATTTTACAGAGAAAGATGAAAATGGTCTGTGGAAGAGTATTGAGGATAGTGCGGCAAGGGAAAAATTTGGCAAGAGTGCGGGAGAGTTAAAGGGGCAGTATGAAGTGTATGGACCGAAACTTATCCTGAGCGAATATTATAACACTACCTTTAAGATGGAGGCGCGTGCTATCAAGCGTCTGCAGGATCTGAATGAGTACTGGATGGGATTTGTGGACAGCACAGCAGTTTATCCGATGGACTGTGTATTTACCGAGGAAGAACTGGATGTAATTGACCAGTACAAAGCGGACTTTGAAAGTACCGTAGCGGAGAATGAGGGGCTTTGGATCAAAAATGGCGGGCCTACAGATGACGAGTGGGAGAGCTACCTTTCTACGTTAAAGAGAAGCTGCGGGATGGAGGAACTGTTAAAGGTTTATCAGGATGCTTACAATCGCTATGCCGAGGCGAGAAAATAATTTTTAGAAGGAGATTTTATATGATTAGCCAAGTTTTGCGCGATGCTAGAAAGTATGAGGAGACAGCACAAAAAGCAATAACAAAAGAAATGCGTCCAGGGTTTCACCTTTCCCCCCGCGTCGGCTGGATGAACGATCCGAATGGCTTTTCGTTCTACAATGGGAAGTATCATTTATTTTATCAGTACAATCCATATAGCTGCCACTGGGACACTATGCATTGGGGGCACGCGGTAAGTTCTGATCTTTTACACTGGGAGTATCTTCCGGCGGCACTCGCGCCGGATACCGCCTTCGACCGGGACGGATGCTTTTCTGGGAGTGCGCTGACCTTGCCGGATGGACGGCAGATGTTAATTTACACTGGCGTGGAAAAAATAAATCTTTCGGATGGGAGTGATTGTGTGCTGCAAAGGCAGTGCCTTGCAGTGGGGGACGGCATGGACTATGAAAAATATGGCGGGAACCCCGTATTAGATGAGAGCAGTCTGCCGCAGGGCAGCAGCAGATACGACTTTCGCGACCCAAAGATTTTTGTCCGCGCGGATGGTTCTTACGGCTGTGTAGTTGGAAACTGCGACGGGGACAGGGATGGAAGAGTACTTCTCTTTGGCAGTTCGGATGGATTTTCGTGGAAATTTGAGCGGATTCTTGCAGAGAACAAGAAAAGATTTGGAAAAATGTGGGAATGCCCGGATTTCTTTGAGCTAGATGGCAGGCAGGTGGTGATTGTCAGCCCACAGGAAATGCTTCCGCAGGGCTTTGAGTACCATAATGGAAATGGCACTCTCTGCCTGATTGGACATGATGAGGGTGGCAAATTTGTGGAGGAGCATAATCAGTCAGTGGACTATGGAATTGATTTTTACGCACCGCAAACTGTACTTGCACCGGATGGCAGAAGAATTATGATCGGATGGATGCAAAACTGGGATACTTGCCCGGCCAACGCGCCAAATCAGCCATGGTTTGGACAGATGAGTCTTCCGCGTGAACTTTCGCTTAAGGATGGACGATTGTATCAGCAGCCTGTGCAGGAAATAGAGGCACTCAGGAAAAATGAAGTCCGCTATGAAAATGTCAAATTTACGGGTGTGATAAAGCTTGACGGTATAAAGGGGAGAAAAGTGGATCTGGAGATTTCGCTGCGGCCGGGGGATATAGAAAATATCTATCATAAATTTGCGGTGCGCTTTGCGCAGAATGATAAGTTTCAAACTTCGGTTAGTTTCCGGCCTCACGAGAAAGTGGTAAAGATTGACCGAAAATTTTCAGGCTCGCGCAGAGCGGTAATTCATCAGCGTCGCAGTCTTGTGCGCACGGAGGGCGGAAGATTAAAACTGCGGATTATTCTCGATCTGTTCAGTGTGGAGATTTTTGTCAACGATGGGGAGCATGTGCTTACCGCGACCATGTACACCGAGCGGGCGGCGGACGAAATTTCATTCTTTGCGGATGGAGAGGTTACAATGGATGTGGTGAAATATGATCTTGCGTCGGAGGAAAAATAAATGGAACAAGTAGATGTGACCGCAATCGGTGAACTGTTAATTGATTTTACAGAGCATGGCATAAGTGCTAAGGGTAATCCGTTATATGAAGCCAATCCCGGCGGCGCGCCCTGCAATGTGCTTGCCATGCTTGCAAAGCTTGGATGCCGCACCGCATTTATCGGCAAAGTCGGGAAGGATTTTTTTGGTGAACAGTTAAAAAGGACCGTTAGAGAAGTTGGAATTCAAACAGATTTTCTCTATATGGATGAGAAAGTACACACAACACTTGCGATGGTACATACCTTTGCGGATGGGGACAGAGATTTTTCCTTTTACCGCAATCCCGGCGCGGATATGATGCTGACCCAAGAGGAAGTACCGGAAGAAAGATTAAGAAATACCAAAATTTTACATTTTGGAACACTCTCCATGACCCATGAGGGGGTGCGCAGTGCGACGAAAAAGGCAGTTGAGACGGCGAGGGCAGCGGGGGCAATGATTTCTTTTGATCCGAACCTTCGTCCCCCGCTCTGGGAATCCCTTGATATAGCGAGAGAGCAGGTACTCTACGGGCTTTCGCAGTGTGATATCTTAAAAATTTCGGACAATGAAATACAGTGGCTGACCGGAGAGGAGGATTTTACCCGGGGAGTGGATTGGATTCTTAGCTGCTATCCCATTCCGCTTATTTTAGTGTCGATGGGAAAGTTAGGAAGCCGTGCCTACTGCGGGGGGAAAATGGTGGAAGCCGCGCCGTTTCTGCGAGAAGATACCATTGAGACTACCGGGGCAGGGGATACTTTCTGCGGCTGCGTGCTGTACTACGTTCTACAACATAAACTTTTTGGACTTTCCGATGAAAATTTGCTGGAAATGTTGACCTTTGCAAATAGTGCCGCGTCTCTGATCACAACAAAAAAAGGCGCGCTGAAAGTAATGCCGTCGAGGGAGGAGATCGAGGCAGAAATAAAAAGAGGTAAAAAAGTTTTTGACACGCCAAAAGATTAGAAAGGGGGGATAGAAATGCATTTGCAGAGAAACAGGAATTATTCCTGTTTGTTGATAGCAGCAGTGCTTATTCTATGTTTTCTTGGCACGGGCTGCGGCGAGAAGAAAAGCACGGATTTGATGCTGCATTTGACCTTTGACGAGGGGAGCGGCATCTCTCTATCAGACAGCGCGAAAAAACTGCCGGATACAGAGCTGCATTACCGCTTTACCCATGCGGCATATATGGAGGATAAGGAACCGCAGTGGAGAGCGCGGGGCATTGAAAAAGGCTCCCTGCTCTTTGACGGGAGTTCCACATGGTTAGAATATAGTCCGGAGGAGATCTGTGTGTCCGGGGAGGCTTTTTCCATAAGTGTTTGGGTTGCCCCGCGCGCGTTCGAGTGGGATGATCCGAATGCTGCAAATACAGGAAATGCACATCTGACCGCGATCGTTAGCCAGTATGACAAGGCGAAGAAACAGGGATTTTTGCTTGGCTATCAGCGTTTTGGACGGCTCTGTTTTGAGATCGGAACGGGCGATGAGTGGATCACACTCTGGGGGGAAGACGAAAACTTAAAAAAGTACGAGTGGAACCAGGTCACAGCGACCTTTGACGGAAAAAATGGTCAGGTCTGCCTGTATTTAAACGGAAAGCAGATTGCATCTGCCTGGACTACAATGGATGCAAAGATAAGTCCGGCGGAGAGCAAAAAGCTTCTTGTTGGCAAAAACTCAGATGCGGAGCAGATTGCCGCAGGTACCTACAATATGTTTGCAGGGCTGATGGATGAATTAAAACTTTACAGCACTGTGATTTCCGAGGAGGAAATTGATATTGAGGACGCGCCGGAGATCGCATTTGAGGATATCTGGCTGGAAAATATTCTGACCGGGGATATTTATCGTCCGCAGTACCACGGCGCGCCGTATCAGCACTGGATGAACGAGCCGCACGCACCAATATATTACAATGGAATGTACCATTTGTTTTATCAGAGCAATATGATCGGAACTTACTGGCGCAATATCTGCTGGGGGCATATGGTTAGTACGGATATGGTGAATTGGAAACCAATTAAGGAAGCGATCACCCCGGCGGAGAATACTGTCGCGCCGGATGGCATTTGGTCGGGCGGTGCCACGCTTGACAAAAATGGCATTCCGCTTTTATTTTTTACTGCGGGCAACGACAGTTTTTCTAAGGATGGACTTTTATCCAACCAAAATATCGGTGTGGCGTACCCGAAAGATCTCTCCGACCCAGAGCTGACGGATTGGATAGTCTGTGATCAGCTTGCGATCGCTCAGCAGGCGGGGCAGGGGCGCATCGGCGAATTCCGGGATCCTCATATTTTTAGGGAGGGCGATCTTTGGTGTATGCTTATCTGTACGGGGAGTACAAAGACAAGGGGCGGCAGTGCCATATTGTATGAGACGGATACACTGGAATTAAAGGCGGATGGCACAGTTTCCATGAACTGGAAATATATGGGACCGGTCTATGAATTGGAGAACCCTTCTGCACTTTATGGAACAAGCTGGGAATTGCCAATCTTAATTCCGCTTGCCAATAAAGCGGGGACAATACAAAAGTATATATTTATGATTTCTCCTGCACCTGCGGCAACCGCGGATAATAAAGTATATTATTTTCTCGGTGATTTTGATGTGACAACAGGAAAATTTACTCCGGATGAAAAATTTGACAACCAGCCGGCACTGCTTGATTATGGCTGCAATGTCTTTACTGGTCCAAGTGTTCTTACCGATCCAGTAAGTGGTGATATCTGTGTTTTTAGTATTATGCAGGATCAGAGAAACGGAGCGGAGCAGGGTTCAGCAGGATGGGCGCACGGTGTCGGCTTAACAAGAAAAATCTGGCTGAATGATGACGGGACAGAGGTGAAGATCGCGCCGATTGAGCTGCACAATCAGGAAGAAAGGATACTTGTTGATGCAAGGGATCTGACACTTGCACAGGCGAATGAGGAATTAAAAAAGGTGGAGGGCGACCTGCTCTATATCCGGGCAGTTCTCACGTCAAAGGACAAAGAAGAATTTGGAATCCGGGTAAAATCGGACGGAAATCGAAACATGACATTCTTTACCTACAGTCCAAAGGAAGAAAAGATTTTTGGCGACACAAAAAACAAGGGTTCGGACGCGCCGACAAACAGTGTTTCGGGCGCGCTCTCTTTAGAAGATGGAAAATTGGCATTTGAAATCTATATTGACCGATCGTTAGTCGAGGCGTTTTTTAACGATACAAAGGCGATTACCATGCGCAGTTACGGGGCTTATGAAGCGCAGGGCATGGAATTATTTTCTGGTGGGAATACCACTGTGGAGAGTCTGTATGTGGCGAAGATAAAGCCGATTTACTGATAATTGGATTGGATAGGTATTTAGATTGCAAAATCGATTAGGAGGGGAAATGTATGGACAGAAAAATTGCGGCGAGGGCATTTTTATGCCTTGGTATGGCGGGGATACTGTTTTGCGGTGTGGGCTGCGGCAAGGATACCGAGACGGGGGGAGATAAGGATAAGCCCCCTAAGGAAGCGGCATCAGATATTGTAAACGGCAGCTTTGAAGCGGAGGGCGAAAGCGGGCAGTGGACAGGCTGGACACGCTCCGGTTCCTCCTTTAATGCGCGGGGATTAAGCGATAAAACGGAGATGAACGGCGTGCCGATCGAGAAGGACGGAAACTTCTTTTTCTGTGGGACTGCCGCGGATAATCCCGCAATGAAAGGGACACTAACTTCGGATGTATTTACGCTTGGCGGAAATGGGTTTATTACTTTTAAGATGGGCGGAGGCAAGAACACGGAGAAAATATATGTGGAGTTTTTTGAAGAGGGAAAGGATACTGCCATCGCGAAAATTGCAAATACGGACTGTGACGGAATTTTTATCACTGACCATCTAATTACTAAGGTAGTCGATCTTTCCGGCTATATCGGAAAAAATATCTACATTAAAGTGACGGATAATGATGATGGCACAGATTTTGCTTATGTCAATCTGGACGGATTTAAAGTTTTGGCAGGCGATGAGGAAGTAAAGGCGGCTGAAGCCGACTATAAGAGGCAGATTGAAGCCTATGGAGAGAAGCCATTTGAGGAGGACGAAACTTTAACCACAATCAAAAACGGTAATTTTGAAACAGGGGATTTAACTGGTTGGAAAATTTTGGAAGGAACGGCATTTTCTAATGCGGGCGTGGTTCCGACAAGCCAGATGTACTGGGGAGATCGCAGTGTGTACGGTGAGGGCGGCTTCTATCTTGATGGAAGCAACAACGGCGCGATCTTAGAGAGTTTGACCGGCGCGGTCCGCTCAACGAAATTTACGCTTGGCGGGGATGGCTATATTAGTTTTATGATTGGTGCGGGCAATCAAAAATGTTATGTCGCTGTATGTGATGGCAATACGGACGAAGAATTAATCAAAGTGGAGAATACCTATTTCAGCGATCCGGCACTCGCGCTTACCCTGCTGCGCGTCTATGTGGATGCGAGCGAGTATAAAGGAAGGGTACTCTACTTAAAAGTGGTGGATGCAAATGATGGCGGTGGGTTTGCCTTTATGAACGTGGATGATTTTAGGGTTTCTATGACACTTGATGAGGTTGCAGCTCTTGAGACGGAACAGCTTGAAAAAATCAAGGGCGAAACTTACAATTCCGCTTCCTACGATGATCTGGCTGCACTGTTAAATTATTATAATAATTATCCGTATCCGGTACCGCTTGCCGCACTGGTAATGAACTCCTATGTATCGCATAAAGTAGTGGACTGCGGGACGGTGGACTTAACTTCGTTTCTTTCAGATGCAAAGGCATCTTATGGGGATACAGAAGTAACTGATTTTGAAATTTTAAAGGTAAGTTTTAATGGCACGGAATATACGGATGGATTTTCTTCCTTTGATCTGAGTATTCCGGGCTGCTATGATGTGACCTATGGCGTTTCCTATGAAGGAAAATCGATGGAGGTGCATTTTAGTGTAGTTGCGATGGCGGATCATAACTCGGTGGCAAATGGCGGTTTTGAGTCGGGAAATCTTGCGGGATGGACGGTGTTAAATGACAAGTGGAGCTATGTGGATGGTCAGCCAACGGGCGTGATTTCCGCAGAGAATTACTGGGGGGAGGCACTGCCGTACAACCAGGCGGGAGGCTGCCATTTAGATGGCTGGAACAACGGGCTTGAGGAGGCGGACACCTGGGCGGTAAGATCGACAAATTTCACCCTTGCGGGATCTGGCTTTATCTCCGTGCGCATGGGTGGTCATGCCGCAGCGGTGCGCGTATATAAGGCGGATGGAACAGAGATTGGGCATTATGCGCAGAACCGCTTTAGCGATGTGAATTTCCCAAGCCTTGCGGCAGGCGGTTCCTGGGCGGATATGGGAACTTATGTAATTGATTTGTCCGCATATCTTGGGGAGGAACTTTATATTGAACTTTGTGATGAAGCGGCGGAGGGCTGGGCGCACGCATTTTTTGATGAAGTGGTAACCTACTATAGGGAAGCACCAGATTATGTAAATAATGTCGATATTGTCCCGGACGGCGGCACAGGTGAGGAGGTAGCAATTCCCTGGCAGTTATTACAATAAGAAGAATAGTAAAAGTTTTATTTATTAATTTTGATTTCGCCAGGTTCTTGGGGAAACCCCGTAGGTATTTTTAAATGCTCTGGAAAAATGCAGTTGGTTTGGATAACCAACTGCATTTCCAATGTCCGCAACGGACAGATCGGTCATCTTTAATAGTTCTGTTGCCTTTACCATGCGATAGCTGATTAAAAATTCCTGCGGAGTCTTTCCAACAGATTCATGGAAAATTTTTCCAAAATAGCTGCGGTTAATTCCACAATGCGCCGCAATATCCTCAACGGAAATTTCATAGGGAAAATTCTGTTCAATATAATTGATGGCTTCCTTAATATAATAATCGCTCATCTTTCCCGTATTTCCCAGACGGACAGTAGCGACGGAACGCGTCAGCGCGTCCAGAAAAATATACAGATGCCCAATTAAGTGAAATGGTGTTTCATTTGAATGATTTGCAATATATAGCATTTCCTGCATCATGGATTCCCGAAATTCCTTTGATGTGGCATGGTAGACGGGCTGATCAAAAGAGAAACCTGCAATATCTAACATTTCCTTTACACGCAGACCATCAAATTCCAGCCAGGTATATTCCCATGGGTTATTTTTGTCCGCAATATAAGTGCTGATCTGACCAGGAAAGAGTAAAAACCCCTGTCCGCTGCGGATTTTATAAGTTTTTGTCTCCCCTTTTTTATTGTTTGCCATCAGATTGCCCGTACCGGAAATTACATAGTGAAAAAGAAAATGATTCCTTGCTGCTGGTCCATACATATGTGCCGGTTCACAGCGTTCCCATCCATATTGATACAATCCAAGATCGATAAATTTCTCGTTCGGAAAAATCGAAAATAATAGATCATGCATAGAAGTTCACCTCCTTGCTCCTACTATATACCAAAATGCAAGATAAATGCAAGATAAAAATGAAAAAGCGACATTTTGGTATAAAACTTCAATAATTCGGATATTTTACATTGCATTATGGTATGTTATAATCAAAACATAAAAAATAAAAGGGTTTAGGAAAGGAGATAATGTCTAAATGCTAAGAAAAAACAAGATGCTTTTAGGAGCAGCCCTCTTTCTTGCAGGTCTTTCCGCTGCCGGATGCGGCAAAGAGGCAAACGATGGGAAAACAGTGATTGAATTGCTGCACTACAAACCCGAAGCAGTCAGCTATTTTGAGGAGGTGGAAAAGAAGTTTAACGAAACTCACGATACGATTGAACTGAAGATCTCTTCACCAAATGATGCCATGACCGTATTAAAAACTCGCCTGATAAGGGAAGATAACCCGGATATTATTGGGATTGGCGGCGATTACAACTACTCAAATTTTATCGATGCGGGAATATTGATGGATGTTTCGGATTTTGATGGACTGAGTGACATAAAGCAAAATTATCTGAATATCAATGAAAATTTGGAATTTGTTCCGACTGATGGGACTTACGGTGTGCCTTATATGGCGAATGCTGCCGGGATTTTATACAACCGGGATATGTTTTCGGAATATGGCTGGCAGATTCCAAAAACATGGGATGAACTGATTTCATTGTGCGAGGAGATTAAAGCGGCAGGAAAATTGCCGTTTTATATGGGATATAAGGATACCTGGACCTGTCTTTCCCCGTGGAATAGTGCAGCGTCCTCGCTGGCAGATTCAACAGTATGCAAAGATGTGAATCGGGGATTAACGACATTTTCCGAGCAGTACAGGGTGGTAGCTGAACAGATGAAGACATTATTAGAATATGGTCCGAAAGATTTTGCGGCGTATTCGTACAATGATGTATGTACAGCCTTTGCCAGGGGGGAGTCGGCAATGTTTATGATTGGAAGTTATGCGGTTCCCCAGATAAAATCCGTGAATCCCGATATCAATATTGACTCCTTCGTCTATCCGGCAGCAAGCGAAGAAGGCGGAAATTACTTAACTTCCGGTATTGATCTGCAGTTTTGCATTATGGAGGATTGTCCAAATAAAGAGGCAGCTTATGAAGTATTGCGTTTTCTTTTGGAAGATGAGAACGTGCAGGCTTATATGGACAATCAGAATGCAGTTCCATGCAAAAAAGGAGATTTTACATTGGCCTCCATGTTGGACGGCATGAAGGAGTACATCAAAGAGGGAAAGGTAATGGATTTCCAAGATCATTTTTATCCGGCGGAGATGGCGGCGGAAGCACTGATACAAACTTATCTGCTGGATGGGGATACGGACAAATTTCTGACGAGATTTGATGCTGAGTGGGTGCGGTATAACCGCGATCTGATCAAAAAAGTGCAGAAATATGAAGCAGAACACAGAGAGGGGGAAGGACAATGAAAAAAAATGGAAAAAGTCGTACTTTTTTGCTGATTACAATACCGATCGTAACTCTCTTTTTCCTGTTCAATACACTGCCGTTAATTCAGGGCGTGATGTACAGTTTCACTAATTTCCGTGGATATGGGAGTTATGACTGGGTCGGTCTTCGGAATTATATTGACCTGTTTGGTGACTCAAGGGTCGGAAATTCCTATCTGTTTACCTTTAAGCTGGCAGTGATTACGACAATTATTGTAAATGTGTTAAGTCTTTTGCTGGCGATGGCACTAAACAGCAGGATAAAATTTAAAAATACTCTGCGCGGGCTGTACTTTTTGCCAAATGTACTGGGCGGGCTTGTGGTCGGTTACATCTTCAATTATTTTTTCACTTATATTCTGCCGGAGCTGGCAAAACTCATTGGATTTGAGGGAAACAGTATGCTGGCAAATTCAAAGACTGCGTGGCTTGCGATTGCAGTGGTCTGTGCATGGCAGTCGATCGCGATGAACACAATCATATATATTTCCGGATTGCAGACTGTGCCGGAGGATGTATATGAAGCAGGTTCACTCGACGGGGCAACCGGCTGGTCAAAATTCCGCCTGCTGACCTTCCCGCTAATTTTCCCATTTTTTACCATAAACTTAGTCCTTTGCATGAAAAATTTCCTGATGGTATTTGATCAGATTATGTCGCTGACAAAAGGCGGACCTGCTCAGAGTACAGAATCCATTTCCTATCTGATTTACAATAATGGAATGAGTGGCGGGCAGTTTGGTTTTCAGAGTGCAAACGCAGTGCTGTTTTTTGTGGTGATTGTAGTGATCTCCGTTGCGCAGATGACATTTTTAGGGAAGAAGGAGGAGCAGCTATGATGCTTAAAGAAAAAGAAGGGACAGCGGTAATGCGGGACAAGAAAGAAAAAAGCAATATCGGACTGACGGTCATTTTGATTTTTGGATTGATTACTATTGCGTTTCCTCTTTATATGGCAGTGGTGATCGCGTTTAAGCAGCCCTCGGAAATGACAAATAGTATTCGCGGTATCCTATCACTTCCGGAGAGATGGAGCCTTGATAATTTCAGGGAAGCGATGCGGGTAACGGATTTTTGGCATTCGCTTGCAAACAGTTTATTTATTACTTTGGCGACCATCGCGCTATCCATTGTAGTACATTCGCTGATTGGGTATGTACTGGGGAGAAGCAAGGCAAAGAGCAAATTTTACAATGTTATTTATCTCTATTTAGTTAGTGGAATGTTCGTGCCATTTGCCATCTTGATGATGCCGCTGGTAAAGCAGACAGCAAAGATGGGGCTTTCCAATATGTTCGGTGTTATTTTGCTCTACACAGTATTTTATCTTCCGATGAATACCATGCTTTATTCCGGATACTTAAAGAACCTTCCGCTGGCATTGGAGGAAGCGGCGTGCGTTGACGGCGCGAGTACATGGAGAACTTTTTGGACGATTATTTTTCCAAATATGCGGCCGATGCACGCGACGGTTGCCATTCTTACTGCTCTGGGCACATGGAATGATGTTATGACTCCGCTTGTGATTATGTCGGGGGATAAAAATACATTGCCGTTAGCACAATTAAATTTCCAAAGTCAGTTCGGAACGAATTACAATCTGGCTTTTGCGTCCTATTTGCTGGCATTGCTGCCGATCGTTGCATTTTATATTATCTGTCAGAAACAGATTATCGCTGGAGTTGCAAACGGGGCGGTAAAATAAAACAGGAGGGAGAGGAAATCGGACTATGGCAGTTGTCTATAACGAAATGAAAAGAATTTTTTCTCTGCACACCAGAAATTCTACCTATCAGGTCAAAGCAGATAGCTATGGATATTTATTGCATTTGTATTACGGGAAAAAAATAAGTGCGGATATGGATTATCTTCTC
The DNA here is from genome assembly GCA_910585065.1 of uncultured Lachnospiraceae bacterium. Lineage (GTDB taxonomy): Bacteria > Bacillota > Clostridia > Lachnospirales > Lachnospiraceae > RGIG4057. The sequence continues at coordinate 4,273 of CAJUCG010000002.1, read as the reverse complement.
CCTTACCACGACCGGGGATTTTCTGGAAATCCTTATGATGCGGGGGAGGATCGAACATATTCTTTAGATGTATTACCACAGGAATTCCCGGTGCTTGGCACCGGGGATTTTAGGAATAGCGCGCTAAAGATCAGAGAGGAGGGCGGCTACTATGGCTGTGACCTGCGCTGTGTGGGCTATCAAATTTTAGATGGGAAATACACCATTCCAAATCTTCCTGCTGCCTATGCGGATAAGAATACGGCACAGACACTTAAGATTGTGCTTGCCGACGAGCGGTGTGGTGTGAAAGTCACACTTTTGTATGGTGTTTTAGAAGAATGTGATATCATTACAAGAAGTGTAAAAATTGAAAATACAGGGGCAAAAAAATTATATTTGGAAAAAGTTTCCAGTTCGTGCTTAGACTTTTTGTATGGGAATTACGATATGATAACCTTTTATGGCAGGCATACGATGGAGCGAAATGTGCAGCGTCATAAAATTCTTCACGGCAGGCAGGTTGTTGGCAGCGCGCGCGGGGCATCCAGCCATCAGTATAATCCCTTTGTGATTCTGGCAGAACATACTGCCACGGAGCAAACAGGGGAATGTTATGGTGCAGCGTTTGTCTACAGCGGTAATTTCAGCGCGGAAATTGAGAAAGATCAGTTTGACCAGATTCGCTTTGTGATGGGACTATCCGAGGAACAGTTTTCGTACCCATTAAGCGCGGGGGAAGTTTTTTACGCGCCGGAAGTGGTACTGTCTTATTCGGCGGAAGGGATTGCCCATCTTTCGCACAATTTTCATTATCTTGCGGGAAAGCATATCTGTCGGGGAAAATACAAAGACAGAGCGCGCCCGGTGCTTCTCAACAGTTGGGAGGCGTGCTATTTTGATTTTGACGGGGAAAAAATTGTTGCTCTGGCAGAGCAGGCAGCTGAACTTGGTGTAGAACTTTTAGTGCTTGATGATGGATGGTTTGGACAGCGCGACGACGATAATTCCTCTCTGGGGGATTGGGAGGTCAACGAGGAGAAATTAGGCTGTTCTCTGAGAGAACTGTCAGAGCGTGTCCATCAAAAAGGAATACTTTTTGGACTCTGGATTGAGCCGGAGATGGTATCGGAGGACAGTAATCTGTATCGAAGCCATCCAAATTGGGCGTTACAGATTCCGGGAAAAGATCCCGTGCGCGCCAGAAATCAGCTTGTGCTGGACTTTTCAAACTCAAAGGTGGTAGAATATATTTTAGAAAAGATTTCCGATGTTCTGCGGCAGGGGAGAGTGGATTATGTCAAGTGGGATATGAACCGAAGCCTTACGGATATTTACTCTGCAAATGCGAAGGAGCAGGGCGCAGTATCCTATAATTATATGCTCGGAGTATATCGTTTGCTCGAATCGCTGACCGCCCAGTTCCCGGATATTTTGTGGGAGGGCTGCTGTGGAGGCGGCGGGCGTTTCGATTTCGGAATGCTCTACTATACCCCGCAGATCTGGTGCAGTGACAACACCGACGCGCTAGACCGTGTGCGCATTCAGTATGGCACATCCTTTGGCTATCCTCTCTCTGCGATAGGTGCGCATGTTTCCGCTGTGCCAAACCATCAGACAGGGAGAAGTACCGATCTCAATACCCGGGGAGTGGTTGCGATGACGGGGGCATTTGGATATGAATTGGATTTCGGGAAACTTTGTGAGAAGGAAAAGAAGGAGATCAGAGAACAGATTGCGATATACCATAAAATTGCACCGCTATTAAATGGAAAATATTATCGGATAAGTGATCCCTTTGCGGAGGAATACGGCGCGTGGATGGTAGTGGATCCGGAAAAGAAAAAGGCTTTATTAAGTATTGTTATGTTAGATATTCATGGAAATATGCCTGTAATTTATGTACGTCTTTTCGGGCTTGACCCGGAAAAAGAGTACCGTGAGGAAACAAGCAAAAAAGTGTATTCCGGGAAAGCTTTGATGGCAGGAGGATTTCCGGTTGCACTGAGAGCGGGCGATTATCAGGCGTATCAGATAATGTTTGAGGCGGTAGATGCAGGGGAATAAGCAGGAATTGGTAGGATGGCGTTTTGTGTAAAGGAGGGGGATCAATGGCTGAATTAGAAAAGATAAAAGTAAATATTGTGGAGGCACAGCGAAAAAATGCCGATCTTTTGTACCCGCGTATTCGTTTGCGCCTGCAGGATTTAAAAGAGGGGGAAAAAAAGGTTATCGCGATCTCCGGCGGATCCGGTGCGGGAAAAACAGGTATGGCATGGCTATTAAAAGAACATTTTGCAGCGGATAAAATCTCTGCACTTATTTTGTCAGGAGATCATTATCCGCACCGTATTCCAATGTATAATGATGCGGAACGGCTGCAAATTTTTCGGTCCGGGGGTTTAATGGGGCTGTTAGAAGAAAATCTTTATCATGCTGATGTACAGAATACATTAGGGAAATTGCAGATGCAGGGGGAGGATGCAAATGAAGAATGGACAACACAGTATCCGTGGCTGACAATTTATCAAAAATATGGTGATGAGGCATTAAAAGACTATTTGGGGACGGAGCGGGAACTGCGCTTTTCGGAGGTTTCTTTTGTGCTGTCCGCTTTTAAAAGAGGGGAGAAAACGCTTTGGCTGCGTCAGATGGGGCGGGAGGCGCATGAAGTCTGGTATAAGGAAGAAAAGGTCACAGATAAAGAGGTATTGATCTTGGAGTGGACGCACGGGAACAGTCCTCTGCTCACAGGAATTGATCTGTCCATTGTGCTGGAGAGTACGCCGGAGGAAACTTTGGAAAATCGGAAAAAAAGAAACCGGGATGCTGCGATAACCAGTCCTTTTGTGACGCGTGTGCTTCGAATTGAGCAGGAAAAAATCAATGCGGGAATGGATGGGGCGGATTTTATTCAGGATATGGCGGGGAATATAAGGTGAAAGAAAGAGGTGGCTGCAATGAAGAGTGAAATGCAGAAAATGGATAGCCGACCGATGTTAAATTTATATCCGGACAGCATCGGCGGGGATTTGGCGGGGTTTTGCGCAGTGCTTGACCGGGAGGAACTTTTTGATACTTTCTCTTCTGTTTATCTGCTCCCAAGCATTTATCATTCCGATCTCGACAGAGGTTTTTCAGTGATCAACTACGATCTGGAAGAGAAATATAAGACGGCGGAGGCATTAGAAAAAATTCGGGAAAAAGGAATTTATTTAAAACTTGACTTTGTGCTAAATCACGCCTCTGTGCAGTCTCCCCAGTTTCAGGATTTATTAGAAAAAGGGAGGGCATCAAAATACCAGGATTTTTTTATTGACTGGAATAAATTCTGGGAAGGGTGCGGCGAGATGACAGAAGATGGCTATATTTTGCCAGAGAAAGAGTACCTTGATAAAATGTTTTTTCGAAAACCTGGATTGCCGCTTCTTATGGTGGAATTTGCGGACGGCAGCAAGGCACCTTACTGGAATACATTTTATCAGGAAGTCCGCGGGACGAAGGACTATCGAACCAGGTATTTGGGACAGATGGATTTAAATATCCGCTCGGAGATGGTCTGGGATTTTTACCGGGAAACAATAGCAAAGCTCGCGGGCTACGGGGCAAAAATTATCCGTCTGGACGCTTTTGCCTACGCGCCGAAAACGCCAGGAGAGAAAAATTTTTTAAATGAGCCGGATACATGGGAATTATTGGAAAAAATAAAAGAACTGACAGCGGCTTACGATATGGCACTGCTTCCGGAAATCCATGCCAGCTACAGGGAAAAACGTTATGAAATGATTGCTCAAAAAGGGTATCTGACCTATGATTTCTTCCTGCCAGGGCTAATTATCGATGCGATCGCAAAGCGGGATGGCAGCTTTTTGGCAGCGTGGGCAATGGAGCAGGCGGAAAAGGGAATAGACAGCGTTACGATGCTTGGCTGCCATGATGGTATCCCCGTACTCGATCTGAAAGGGCTTTTGCCGGACGAGCGGATTCAGGAATTGATTGAACGATTAGTTGAGCGCGGCGGGTATGTAAAAGATTTACATGGAAATAAAAATATGTATTACCAGGTGAATACCACATATTATAATGCCTTGGGAAAAAGCGCGGCGGCACTTTTACTGGCAAGGGCAATCCAGCTATTTATGCCGGGAAAACCACAGGTATGGTATCTGGATCTGTTTGCCGGGGAAAATGATTATAAGGCAGTAAAAGCTGCTGGTGCCGGCGGTCACAAGGAGATTAACCGGACGAATCTCTCCGCGGAGGAAGTAACAAAACGCCTTGGGATGGATGTGGT
>CAJUCG010000001.1 GCA_910585065.1 uncultured Lachnospiraceae bacterium | reverse complement strand
GACTTTTTTCCGTAAGGAAAAAATATTTTCGCAAAAGTTTTGGAAGAGAGAAATTTGAAAGGAAAGGAAAGGGGATTATGCTGTTTAAGATCGTTTGGGCAAACAAATTTCAGGTTCGTTTAAAACCGAATCTATTTAGTATGCTGTTTGGGAAGAGGGGGGAGATCCACTATATCGGCGGAGCAGAGATTTTGCCCGCGCCGCTTACTACAAGTCAGGAATCGGATGTACTCTTGCTTTTGGGAACATCAGAGGACGCGACTGCGCGCGCGATTTTAGCAAAACATAATCTGCGCCTTGTTGTCTATATCGCAAAGAAATTTGATAATACGGGGGTTGGGGTGGAAGATCTGATCTCGATCGGAACGATCGGGCTGATGAAGGCAATCAACACCTTTAATCCGGAGAAGAAGATCAAATTTGCAACCTATGCATCGCGCTGTATTGAGAATGAGATTTTAATGTATCTGCGGCGCAATAACAAGATTAAGCAGGAGGTTTCGATTGACGAGCCGTTAAATGTGGATTGGGACGGAAATGAATTGCTGCTCTCCGATATTTTGGGCACGGAGGAGGATGGAATTTATCGCAGTATTGAGGCGGAGGCAGATAAAAAGCAGCTTTACAAAGCACTTGAAAAGCTGGAGGATCGGGAGAAAATTATTGTGCAGCTCCGTTTTGGAATCGGGACAAACGACGGAAGAGAGCGCACACAAAAGGAAGTTGCAGATCTGCTTGGGATCTCGCAGTCCTACATATCAAGGCTGGAGAAAAAAATTATGAAACGGCTAAAAAAGGAGATGAGTGTAAGCAGTTAAAATCTAGGGCTTTCTTTTGTTTCTTTTTTCTGCTATAATCGGGATATCAAAGATTCAGGAGGAGTACCGCGATGAAAACAGATATTGAAATTGCACAGGGGGCGAAGATGCTGCCGATCGGGGAGGTGGCGGCGGGGCTTTCTATTTCTGAGAATGATTTGGAATTTTATGGAAAGTACAAGGCAAAATTTGCAGATTCACTTGATGAAAAGATTGCGAAAAATCCAGATGGAAAGCTTATATTGGTGACGGCAATCAATCCGACCCCAGCGGGCGAGGGCAAGACTACCACGACAGTTGGGCTTGGGCAGGCCTTTGCCAAACTCGACAGGAGGGCGGTGATCGCGCTGAGGGAGCCTTCTCTAGGACCTTGTTTTGGTATTAAGGGAGGTGCGGCCGGAGGAGGGATGGCGCAGGTGGTGCCGATGGAGGACTTAAATCTTCATTTTACGGGGGATTTTCACGCGATTACCTCCGCGAACAATCTGCTTGCAGCACTGCTTGACAACCATTTGCAGCAGGGCAACGCACTTTGTATTGATCCAAAGCAGGTGGTCTGGAAGCGATGTGAGGATATGAATGACCGCGCACTGCGAAATATTGTGATTGGACTGGGAAATAAAATGGACGGCGTAGTTAGGGAGGATCATTTTGTAATCACTGTCGCATCAGAGATTATGGCGATTCTGTGTCTGGCGGAGGATATGGCGGATTTAAAAAAGCGTCTGGCAAAGATTATTGTCGCCTACACCTATGACGGCGACCCAGTGACGGCGGGAGATTTAAAGGCGGTGGGTGCGATGGCGGCACTGTTACGGGACGCAATCCGCCCGAATTTGGTGCAGACGCTTGAAAATACTCCAGCGATCGTACACGGGGGACCATTTGCGAATATTGCGCACGGCTGCAATTCGGTCCGCGCGACAAAGACGGCTCTAAAACTTGCGGACTATGTGATTACGGAAGCGGGCTTTGGCGCGGATTTGGGCGCGGAGAAATTTTTTGATATCAAATGCCGTATAGCAAAATTAAAGCCGGATGCAGTTGTGCTTGTGGCGACTGTGCGCGCACTAAAATATAATGGGGGCGCGAAGAAGGAGAACCTTTCCGAGGAAAACATTGCCGCACTTGCAAAAGGAATTGTCAATCTGGAAAAGCATATCGAAAATATTAAAAAATTTGGAGTTCCCTGCATTGTAACGCTGAATCAATTTGTAAGCGACACGGAGGCAGAGTTAATGTATGTAGAGGAATTCTGCGAGAAAAAGGGCTGTGAGTTCGCGCTTTCTAAAGTTTGGGAAGAGGGCGGTATGGGCGGAATTAAGCTGGCAGAGAAGATAATAAAGACGTTGGGGGAAAAAGTTTCTAATTTCGCGCCGATCTATCCGGACGAAATGCCGCTTGCGATGAAAATACGGACGGTGGCAAAGGAAATTTACGGAGCCGAAGATGTAGATTTTGAGCCAGCGGCAGAAAAACAATTAAAAAAGATTGAACAGATGGGATTTGGAAATTTCCCGGTCTGCATTGCAAAGAATCAGTATTCGCTTTCGGATGATCCGACAAAGCTTGGGAGACCGACGGGCTTTACTGTCCATGTGCGGGAGGTCTATGTATCGGCGGGCGCGGGTTTTGTAGTGGCACTTACGGGCACGATTGTGACCATGCCGGGGCTTTCAAAATCACCTGCTGCCTGGCGCATTGATGTGGACGAGGATGGAAAGATTACAGGACTATTTTAAGTTCACAGGGATCGCTTATTTTGCACAAAAAACCGCACGATCTGAGTTGAAAAATCGTGCGGTTTTTTGTATGATAGAGATAGGCATTGCTATAACATAAAAATTGAGCGGAATTTCGCAGAAAAGGAGTATTTTATGGGACTGAAAATTCAGAATGTAAAAGACGAGTCGTTTCGGACGTATGGGCGCGTGGTAGAGGGATTTGATTTCACGGAGTTTTTGGATGTGCTGACAAGGACAACACCAGCACCAAATCATGTGATCTATGTTGCCTCGGATGCGAATCTGGAGGCACTTAGCGTGGCGGAGGAACTGAAGAATAACTGCTATGGCGGTCTGCCAATTCAAATTGGCTACTGCAATGGCACAAACACAAAATTAAATTGTTTGGAATATCATAAGGACAGCGAGATAAATATTGCTGCAAATGACGCGGTCTTATTGGTGGCAAGGCAGCAGGATGCGGCAGAAGGACCGCTTGACTCTTCAAAGGTGGAAGCGTTTTTGATGGAGAGGGGAACGGCGGTGGAGCTGTACGCAACCACCATGCACTACGCACCTTGCAGCGGGAAGAAGGGTGAACCGTTCCGCGTGGCGATTGTGCTGCCGAGAGGTACAAACGGGGACAAGCCGGAAATTGTCTGCAAGAACGAGGAGGATAAACGACTGTTTGCATTAAATAAATGGCTAATTGCACATCCGGATACCGACGAGGCAAAACAGGGCGCAGTAATTGGAATTAGCGGAGAAAATCTTGATATTGCAGATCTGATATAAGAATAGAGGGAGTATCAATGAAAAAATGGTGGTATGTCGGGCTGGCGGGGATGCTTTTTTTGTCAGCGTGTAGGGAACAGAAGCAGGAAAACGAAGTGCCGACGAAAATGCCGGGGCAGGAGCAAAATAAAGAAGATTCCGATGAAGAACAGAGCGAGAAAGATTTAGGCGGGGAACAAAATGGGGAAGTTTCCGGTGCGGAAAAGCCAACACCGAGTGCAGAGGGAGAGGAAAATATTCCCACTACCGTAGAGCCAACGCTAGTTCCCGAACGGATCATCGAGGGAAAGGATATTGGTTCGGCCACTTCGATCGCCTCGCTAAAAGATCTTTACGCACCGTACTTTAAAATGGGAGTCGGATTAACTGGCTACGCGCCGGAGGTAATGATGACAACCTCCGAGGCGATGTCAGAAGTAGTAAAATACCATTTTAACAGCACTACATTGACTAATTTAATGAAGCCGTCCTATCTGCTTGACCAGAAGGGAAGCATTCAAAATATAAAGGATGGGGTGGAAACGCCCGCGGTAAAATTTGATGCCTGTATTGATGCACTGGATTTTTGCAAGGAGAACGGGATCGGGATGAGAGGGCATACCTTAGTCTGGCATACTCAGGTGCCGGGCTGGTTTTTCCGCGAGGGGTATGAGGACGATGCCCCGCTTGTGGACAGGGATACAATGCTTGGACGTATGGAGAGCTATATCGCGCAGGTGATCGGCTTTGTGGAAGAAAATTATCCGGGCGTGGTATATTGCTGGGATGTAGTCAACGAGGCCGTCGAGCCGGGTGCGGGGATGCACGAGGATGAGACAGGGTACTGCATCCGCACCTACAACGGGGATGAAGAAAATTTGTGGTATACCGTGATTGGCGCGGACTACGTGGAAAAAGCCTTTACCTACGCGCGCAAATACGCGCCGGAGGGGGTAAAACTTTTTTATAATGATTACAATACCTTCCAGCCAGTAAAAAACGAAAAGATCTGCGCACTGCTCGCCGATCTCTCATCTAAAGGGTTGGTGGACGGCGTTGGAATGCAGTCTTATTACGACCGGAAAAATCCGGATATCAAAGGAAGAACCGGGAGCGTACAGGCTGCGATCGAGAATTTTTCAGAGCTTGGACTTGAGATTCAGATCACGGAACTTACCATCAATATCGACGAGCCGGACGAGCGCGCACTCTTGATTCAGGCGATGCGCTACAAGGAAATGTTTCAGCTTTTGATGGAGTTGGATTCGGATAATGGCGGTCCGGCAAATATTACAAGTGTAACCGTATTTGGATTGATGGATGAGTATATGCTCTATCCGGACAACAAGGAATACTCAAGATTTTTTGACGGCGACTTACAGCCAAAGCAGGCACTGATGTGGGTGATTGACGCGGCAGGTGGAAAATAATTCTATTCTTCCGGGGGTTTTCTTAGACAGTCCTCTGTCCGGATATCAACTAAAATAATATCGCTGCCGATCTGACGGATGCATTTCCACGGGATAATGTATTCCTGCTCGTGCCCTAAAAGACCAAATAATTTGCATGGTCCTGGCACAATCAGTGCTTCCAGGCACCCGTTTCGCACATCGAAGGCGAGATCATTCGGGTAGCCGAGCCGCTCGCAATCGCGGCAATTGATTACTTCTTTTTCACGCAGTTCCGAGAGTCGCATGACCGCTCCTTTTTGGGGATTTTTTATATTGTATCGCGCAATGGATTTTTTTAGAACCAAAATGACAAAAACTTTCCTCCTGCAATCGCACCGGCAGAAACTTTTTCTTGACCATTCAGGGCACTGTATATTATAATGAGCCTGAAAATTAAGGATAAAGAGAGTTTCGAGAAAAAGGAGGGATCTAATGAAATGTCCATTTTGCGGAAAAGAAAATACGAGAGTGGTGGATTCAAGACCGGCGGACGATTCAAATTCTATTCGGCGCAGAAGGCAGTGTGATACCTGCCAGAAACGTTTTACTACCTATGAAAAAATCGAGATGCTCCCGTTTATGGTGATTAAAAAGGATAATAACCGGGAGCCTTACAGCCGCGAAAAACTAGAAACCGGCATTGTGCGCTCCTGTCATAAAAGACCTGTTTCCTACGATCAGATTACAGCGTTGATGGACGAGGTGGAAAATATTATTTTTAGTATGGAGGAAAAGGAGATCCCAAGTTATAAGATCGGGGAGCTTTTGATGGAGCGTTTGAAAGTCTTAGACCAGGTTGCCTATGTACGCTTTGCCTCGGTTTACCGGGAATTTAAAGATATAAATACTTTTATGGATGAGCTAAAGAAGATTCTTGAATAAATCAGGAGAAAGACTTTATTTTAGTGGAAATACAATCCCTGCGGTCTGCTGTGGCAGACCGTTTTTTTGCGCGGGGATGTGAGTGCATAAACATACAGGGAAGATAACTGCCAGCAGCACGCACCCCAAAATTGCACACAAAGGAAATTTGTGCAGACTATCCAAAAACAAACAGATGCTTTTTACTTGTACACAGGAAAAAAATCAGATATACTATGTCTGACAATTCTTCTGGAGAGAGGAAGGAGTCAGAATGTTTTCAAAAACATATGCGGCAGCAATCCATGGGATTGACGCGCTGTTAGTTCAGGTGGAAGCGGATGTAAACGGTGGACTTCCGGGGTTTGAACTGGTCGGGTTCCTTGCGTCCGAGCTAAGGGAGGCAAAGGAGCGGGTGCGGGTGGCGATCTGCAATACTGGGATTATACTTCCGCCAAAAAAAATTACGGTGAATCTCTCGCCAGCCGATGTTCGCAAGGAGGGCACAGCATTTGATCTTGCAATTGCAATTGCGATTCTGACCGCGTCCGGTCAACTATCTGAAAAATCAATGGAACAGATAATGTTTGCAGGAGAACTAAGTCTTGACGGTGGATTAAATCCGGTGAGTGGGATTCTTCCAATCGCCTGCTGCGCAAGGGAGAACGGGATAAAGACACTTGTTGTTCCCGCAAAAAACCATGCGGAAGCAGCGTTGGTGGAGGGAATTTGCGCGGTGGGGTGCAAGTCTTTATCCGAGGTGCTTCGCTTTTTGTCAAGCGGGGAAATTCCTAAAAAAGATGAGGAAATTTTCACGGAAAACGAGGGGGAAAAATTGCCGGATTTCGCGGAGATCTGCGGGCAAAAAGCGGCAAAACGCGCGATCGAGATCGCGGTCTGCGGCGGACATAATCTACTTTTTATGGGAAGTCCAGGGGCAGGAAAGACTATGCTTGCAAAGTGTATCCCCTCGATTATGCCGGAGCTGACAAAGGAGGAAAGTCTGCAATTGTCAAAAATTTACAGTGTATCCGGGCGGATGACGGGCGGTGGGCTAATGAAAAATCGCCCGTTTTTAGCACCGCATCACTCGATCACACCCAGCGCGATGGCGGGCGGCGGAAAGCACCCAAAACCCGGGGAAGTAAGCCTTGCAACATATGGGGTATTATTTCTCGACGAGCTGCCGGAATTTGAGAGGCGGACAGTGGAATTATTGCGCCAGCCCTTAGAAGAGCGCGAGATCACGGTGAACCGCGTGGCGGACCGCTGTGATTATCCGGCATCGTTTATGTTTGTGGCAGCGATGAATCCCTGTCCCTGCGGAGCTTATCCGGACAGGAGAAAATGCCGGTGCAGCGAGGTACAGATTCGCCGGTATCAGGGGAAAATCAGCCGCGCACTTTTAGACCGGATCGATCTGTTTTTGCAGTTGGCTCCGGTGCGTTACGAGGAGCTTACAACAAAGAAAAAGGAGGAATCTTCCGCTGTGATTCGCGCGCGGGTTATGCGCGCAAGACAGAGGCAAAAAGATCGCTATGCGGGGCTTGGGATAATGACGAACGCCGAACTTTCGGCGGGCGAGCTTGCACATTTTTGCGCACTTAACGCCGCCGGGGAGGAAGTTTTAAAAGAGGCATTCTTTCGTTACAGTTTAAGTGCGCGTGCCTACCACCGCATCATTAAAGTAGCGCGGACAATCGCGGATATGGATGGGGCGGAGGCGATCGGAGAAGAGCATTTGTACGAGGCGATCGGATATCGAAATTTTGTGTAGGGTGGGGAAGGGAATTAAAAATGGATAAAAAAGAAAAGCAGTACTGGTACTGGCTGGCAAAGGTGGAGGAAGTCGGGGGCAGTGCGCGCGCAAAACTTCTTGATGTATTCGGGAGTGCGCAGGAAATTTTTTGTGCGAAGGAGAACGAACTTAAAAGGGCAGGAATTTCAGAGAAAGCCGTGCGTGCATTGCTGAATCCGCGCTATCGAAGGGGTGTGTTAGAAGAATTTCATAAATTGCAGGAGAGGCACATATATTTTGTAACAAAGGATGAGGCGGCGTTTCCAGAGCGTCTAAAGAATATTCCGGGCGCGCCTGATTTCTTGTTTTACCGGGGAGAATTGCCTTCTGAGGAAAAGCCCTCCGTGGCGATTGTCGGGGCGAGGGAATGTTCCTCCTACGGAAGGGGAATTGCGCAGATGCTTGCGGAGGAGCTTGCGGGCGCGGGAGTTCAGATTATCAGCGGTATGGCAAGGGGAGTGGATGGACATGCCCAGAGGGCAGCACTTAGCTTTGGAAAGAGCTTTGCGGTACTTGGCTGCGGGGTGGATCTCTGTTATCCCATAGAAAATTTTTCCTTATTTGAAGAACTTATCCAAAAAGGAGGGCTCATATCGGAATATGCACCTGGCTCCCCTGGCACTGCCTGGCATTTTCCGATGCGAAACCGCATTCTTTCCGGTCTGGCAGATGGGCTTGTGGTGGTGGAGGCAAGAAAAAAGAGCGGGACGTTAATCACGGTGGAGTGCGCCCTAGAGCAGGGCAGAGATGTATTTGCCCGTCCCGGAAGGATTGGCGAGCCGCTAAGCGAGGGATGCAATGAATTGATTAGACAGGGCGCGTACATGGTAATGGGGAGTGGGGATATTTTATTTGAGCTTTTGAAACACTATCCGGAAAGCCAAAATCTAAAGAAATTGGAAAAAAATAAATTTCTACTTGAAGACGCAGAAAAAATAGTGTATGCTTATTTGCGTTTGGAACCGAGGCATATTGAGGAAATTCTTTTTTCGGTGGAATTTCCGCTTCCGGAACTGATGAAAATATTGTTTTCCCTTGAGGCGAAGGGGTTAATTTATTCACCCGCGGGAAATTATTACGCACGGACGGGGCGGGAGAGTTAATTCTTTGCTGCTTAGCGTCTGCAAAAATAGAAGTGAGAAAGGCTTGGTTATTCTATGGCAAAAAATCTGGTGATTATGGAGTCGCCGTCAAAGGCGAAGACAGTGAAAAAATTTCTCGGAGCAAATTATGAGGTAGTCGCGTCGAACGGCCATGTGAGGGATTTCCCAAAAAGTCAGATGGGAATTGATTTTGAGCATGGCTTTGAGCCGAAATATATTACGATACGCGGCAAAGGAGATGTTCTTGCAATGCTGCGCAAAGAGGTGAAAAAGGCGGATAAGGTTTATCTGGCAACTGACCCAGATCGCGAGGGGGAGGCAATCGCATGGCATTTGGCGAATGTGTTAAAACTGCCGGAGGGAGGAAAAAACCGGATTACCTTCAACGAGGTCACGAAAAACGCAGTGAAAGCTTCTATTAAAAACGTGAGATCCATCGATATGGATCTGGTGGATGCGCAGCAGGCAAGGCGTATGCTCGACCGCATGGTGGGATATGAGATCAGTCCGCTTTTATGGGCGAAGATTAAGCGCGGGCTGAGTGCGGGGCGCGTGCAGTCCGTGACGCTGCGCATTATTGCGGACCGCGAGAAGGAGATCGAAGATTTTGTGCCGCAGGAATACTGGAGTCTGGATGCCGCCTTTGCAATCGAGGGCGAAAAAAGACCGCTGATTGCAAAATTTTATGGAACGGCGGAGAAAAAGATTTCCATCTCTACGCAGACGGAATTGGGAAAAATTGTAAAACAGTTGGAAAATGCGAAATTTGTCGTGACAGAATTAAAAAATGGGGAGCGTCATCGCAAGGCTCCGCTGCCGTTTACAACAAGCACCCTGCAGCAGGAGGCAGCGAAACTGTTAAATTTTTCTACTCAGAAAACTATGCGTTTTGCGCAGCAACTCTATGAGGGTGTGGATGTTGCAGGATATGGCACGATCGGGTTAATTTCGTATCTGAGAACGGATTCCGTGCGTGTTTCCGACGAGGCGGACGCTTCGGCAAAGCAATTTATTCGCGAGACTTACGGGGAGGAATTTGTGACGCAGGTGGATGTAAACCAGGCGAGCGGAAAAAAAATTCAGGATGCGCATGAGGCGATTCGTCCGACCTATGTGGAGCTTACCCCCGCAAAGGTCAAGGATTCGCTCTCTCGCGATCAGTTCCGCCTCTACCAGCTTATCTGGAAGCGTTTTGTCGCAAGCCGTATGATCGCGGCGGTCTACGAGACAGCCTCCGTCAAGATTGACGGGGGCGGATACCGCTTTAGTGCCTCCGCCTCCAAATTGAAAAAGGACGGTTTTCTCGCAGTCTACATGGCAGAAGAAGATGATGATGAGGCACTAAACACCGGATTAAAGGGAATTAAAGAAAACATGGAATTAAAATTGAAGGAACTTGAGAAGGGACAGCATTTTACACAGCCTCCGGCGCATTATACAGAGGGGAGCCTAGTAAAAACTATGGAGGAACTTGGCATTGGACGACCGAGTACCTACGCGCCGACCATCACCACCATTATGGCGAGGCACTATGTGGTAAAGGAGGACAAAAATCTCTATATTACCGAATTGGGAGAGGCGGTGAACAATATGATGAAAGAAGCCTTTCCAAGTATTGTTGATGTGAATTTTACCGTAAATTTGGAGGCACTCCTAGACGGTGTGGAGGAGGGGAATGTCGCTTGGAAAACGGTGGTAAGCAATTTTTATCCCGATCTGGAAGTCGCGATCAAGGAGGCAAATGAGAAGCTTGCCCAGATAAAGATCGAGGACGAGGTAAGCGATGTGGTCTGCGATCTGTGCGGGCGCAATATGGTGATTAAATATGGACCTCACGGAAAATTTCTCGCCTGTCCAAATTTCCCAGAATGCCGCAATACAAAGACATATCTGGAAAAAATTGGTATTACCTGCCCGCGCTGTGGCGGCGAGATTGTGTTAAAAAAGACAAAGAAGGGCAGACGTTACTACGGCTGTGAACACAATCCGGAGTGCGATTATATGACCTGGCAGAAGCCGACCAATGCCGTATGTCCGCAATGCGGGGAACTGTTAGTTGAAAAGGGAAACCGCCTCGTCTGTCCGGCACCGGAGTGCGGATACCAGCAGCCAAAAAAGGAGGAGAGTGAAGAGGAAGAAAAGAACAAATAAACGTAAGAATTCAAAAAATCAGAAAATATAGATTAAAATTGCGGCAAAATTGAAAATTCTACTTGTTTTTGAACAATAGTTGTGTTATTATTGGATTATGAAAAATTATGTGCGGGGGGTTAGGTCATGAGTGTTCAACTGTTGGACAAAACCAGAAAAATCAATAAATTACTGCATAACAATAATTCTCACAAGGTAGTATTCAACGATATCTGCTTGGTGCTGAGTGATATTCTTGGCTCGAACATCCTTGTAATCAGTAGGAAGGGGAAGGTGCTCGGCATAAAAAACCGTTCGGATATCGCGCCGATCTCGGAGCTGATAAGGGATTCCGTGGGCGGCTACATCGATGGGATGTTAAACGAAAGACTTTTAAATATCCTCTCGACAAAGGAGAATGTAAATCTGGCGACGCTCGGATTCGAGTTTGAGCATATGGATTCTTACCGCGCGATCATCACGCCGATCGATATCGCGGGGGAGAGGCTTGGCACGCTATTTATTTACAAGAACAGAGAGCAGTACTCGATCGACGATATTATTTTAAGCGAGTACGGCACCACTGTAGTCGGCTTAGAGATGATGCGCTCGGTAAACGAGGAAAATGCGGAGGAGAACCGAAAAGTACAAATTGTGCGTTCTGCAATCAGCACGCTCTCCTTCTCGGAACTTGAGGCGATCACCCATATTTTTGAGGAGCTGGATGGCAACGAGGGCATTTTGGTGGCAAGTAAGATTGCTGACCGCGTGGGGATCACGCGCTCCGTGATTGTCAATGCTCTGCGCAAGTTTGAGAGCGCGGGTGTGATTGAGTCGCGCTCATCAGGGATGAAGGGAACCTATATTCGGGTATTGAACGACGTTGTGTTTGACGAGTTAAAGAAGATGCAGTAAAAAGTGCAGCATAATATAAAATGTCAAAAAGAAATGGGAAGTTTAGGTAAAGTGGATCTTCTATAATATGGAAATGGATTGTGTCGGAACAAAGGGATTTGTCATGACGAGGGTATTTTTCGTCTATCTCTTTGTTCTTTTTTTCCAATTGTACTAACATTTGTAAAAAATGCGTGATAATTTCGGGGGAGGAGTCGCAAAAATGAAGAAAAATTCTGAATATTAAAGAAAATTGAAATATTACTTGTTTTTTTCCTTTGAACTGACTATAATATAATGTATGTAATTTGTGCTGTAGGTAAACATAGACATAAATTTAAAAATTTGAAAGGATGATGACATGATAGGTTCCGATCTCTACAATTACATAAATGTGCTTAACCAGGCGGCGAATGCGAGCTGGGTGCGGAACACCGTTTTGAACAACAATCTTGCAAATGTGAGTACGCCGGGATTTAAGCGCAGCGATATCCGATTTGAAGAGTATTTAAAGAAGGAGCTTGCAAGCGCAGGGACACAGGTCTTTATGGATAAGGCAGTGGCAGGTGTTGATCTCGCCAATCTAAAGACGACAACCTACGTAGATCAGAGGGAACTGAGTTACCGACTGGATGAAAATAATGTGGATGTGGATGTGGAAAATGCAAATTTGGCACAGAACTCGATCCGCTATTACACATTGCTCGATTCAATGACGCAGGAATTTGCGCGAATCCGAATGGTATTAAATAGAAATTAAGGAAGGGAAAAAGAAAACGGGAAAAGGAGGATGTAAATGGGAAGTTTTGACGCGCTCAATATCAGTGCAAGCGGATTGACTGCGCAGCGTGTGCGCATGGACACGATCGCGCAGAACCTTGCAAATGTCAACACGACAAGAGATGAGAATGGGAATGTATTTCGACGAAAGACCGTGCTTTTTCAGACGAAGGGGTACGATACCTTTTCAAGTATGCTGATGATGAGTCAGCAGGATAACGCGACGGATCTTATCGGCAACGGAGTGAAGGTGACAGCGATTGTGGAAGATCATGCCACGCCGCTGAGAAAGGTTTATGAGCCTGGCAATCCTGATGCGGATGAGGACGGATATGTAACACAGCCAAACATCAATTCGGTGACGGAGATGACGAACCTAATTGATGCTTCGCGCGCTTATGAGGCGAATATCACAGCGTTTAACGCGACAAAAAATATGTTGTTAAAGGGTCTTGAAGTTGGTAAGGGTTAAGGCGATAAGAAGGGAAAAATAGAACCGTAAAATGGTCAAGAATGGAGAATGGCAATGGACTTTACATCAATAGGTGCGATCAACAGGATCGAAGATTACACCGCGAGTTGGGAGAAACCAAAGGAGACGACACAAAAAAACACGGCGTTTGAATCACTGTTTCAATCCGCGCTCGAGATGCTGCGCGAGACAAACAATCTAACCAATGCCGCAAGAGAGGAAGAACTTTCCTACATGATGGGTTTTAAAAATTCGACGACGGATGTACAGGTGGCGCAGACAAAAGCCAATATGTCTCTGCAGTATACCGTTGCAGTGCGGAATGCCGTTCTGGATGCCTACAAAGAGCTGATGCAGTTACAATTCTAATGATTGGGGTAATATTCCATGCAGGACAGGTTTAAACAATTATTAAACAAAATATTGGAGATGTGGAATAAGTACACCAAAAAGCAGAAGACGATTATCTTAAGCACGGTGGGTGCTGTGGTGATTATGCTTCTCTTGTTGGCGTACTTTTTTGGGCGCACAACCTATACGCGCTGGCGTACCTTTGAGGATGTCGGTGTGGCGAAGTCCGTGGATCAGCTCCTGACGGAATCCGGTATTGCACATAAAATTGCGGACGACAGTGTGACGATCTATGTGGACTCGACAAAGACGGTGGAGGCAAATTATGCGATCGTTGGAAGTTCGCTGATGCAGGAGGGCCGGGTAACACTAGAACAGCTCTTAGAGAGCGATATGAGTACGACGAACTACGAGAAGAACTTAAAATCCGCCGAGTACACGATGGCGGAGCTTGAGAGTTACATAAGGAATTTTGATGGTGTGGATGATGCACAGGTTCGCTATATTCCGATTGACCGTACCTCGACAATCCTGGATGAGAATAAAGAGATTCAGTGTTCTATCTTTTTGACCATCAATTCAAAATTTAATACTGCTGTAGCACCGGAGGGGATCGCAGTCACAGTGGCGAACGCACTCGGCAACAAGACGCTTGAGAGCGTAAAGATTATTGACCAACATGGAAAGATGCTCTACAGCGGACCTGAGGACGAACAGACCGCCTCCCTAAACACCCAGCATGAGCAGTGGGTACAGACAAATAATTTTTACCGTGATGCGGTACAACGCTATGGGCTTTTTCTGGGATTTGACTATGTGGATGCGGAGTTTAATCTCGATATCAACTACGATCGCATTGAGGAGTATCTGCATGAATATCTGCCAGCTGATGGGCAGGAGCAGGGTCTGCAAAGTATCTATGAACACGTTGCTTCGGAGAATACTGCTGGAACTGCGGATATTCCGGGCACGGATTCCAATGATGAGAATGATTACTATATTCAGACCAACGGCACGGGCAGCAGCTCGTATGAGTCGACTAAGATTCAGTATCTGCCAAGTGAGAGAACCACGCGCACAATGCGCAGTTTGAATATTTTAAAGGAGAACAGCAGCGGGGCGATCGTGTTAAAGCGCGTTCGCCAGTACTCGGAGAGAGATCTTGAGGTGCTTGGGCTTTTGGGGGAGATGACCTACGAGGAGTACAAGATCCGCAACAGTCAGCCAGTACAGATAACGGATGAGGAACTTATTGCGGACTATCTTGAGGCTTTCTCAATGGCGACAGGAATTGATGTGACTCGCCTTGCGATCCGCATTATTGAGATTCCGAATTATGTCGAGCTGCCGGAGGAAGGGTTTAATTGGAACCTGATCCTTACAATTCTGCTCTTTGTCATTATTATCGGTCTGTTAATCTTCGTAGTCTTCCGCGTATCCAAGCCGGAGGAAGTGATCGAGACAGAGCCGGAGCTTTCAGTGGAGAAGCTTCTTGCGACCACGAAGGAAAATCAGTCGCTCGAAGATCTGGAATTTGGCGAGAGTTCAGAAACAAAGCGCATGATCGAGAAATTTGTGGACGAAAATCCGGAGGCGGTTGCCGCGCTTTTGCGCAACTGGCTCAGCGATGATTGGGGTTAATTAGTCTTTAATTTAGAAAAAGGGCAGGAAGGGGGAAGATTCGATGGCAAAAGAAGGGGATGAACTCTCAGGTTTGCAAAAGACAGCGATACTGCTGATTTCGCTGGGGCCTGAACGCTCCTCAAAAATATTTAAACATTTGAAGGAAGAAGAGATTGAACAGCTCACGCTTGAGATTGCCAATACCAGAAGCATATCACAGAGTACAAAGGAAGCTGTTTTAGATGAGTTTTATCAGGTGTGCTTGGCACAGCAGTATATCGCGGAGGGCGGTATTGGCTACGCGAAGGATTTGCTGGAGAAGGCTCTAGGTCCGGAGAAAGCGCGCGAGGTTATTGGAAAATTGACCGCCTCCTTGCAGGTGCGTCCATTCGAGTTTATCCGCAAGGCGGAGGCAAGCCAGCTGCTTACCTTTATCCAGGATGAACACCCGCAGACGATCGCTCTTATCTTATCCTATCTGCCAAGTGCGCAGGCGGCGGCAATTATCGGGGCACTCGCGCCCGATAAGCAGGCGGATGTTGCCAAGCGTATCGCACAGATGGATCGCACTTCCCCGGATGTGTTAAAGGAAGTGGAGCGAGTGCTTGAGCGCAAACTCTCCGCGCTAGTAAACCAGGATTACACTATTGCTGGTGGCGTGGACGCGATCGTGGAGATCTTAAATACCGTGGATCGCGGGACAGAGAAACATATTATGGAAAATTTGGAGATCGAGGAGCCAGAGCTTGCCGACGAGATCCGCAAAAAGATGTTTGTGTTCGAGGATATTCTTACGCTCGACGACCGCTCTATTCAGCGCGTGCTGCGTGAGGTGGACAACAACGAGCTTGCGGTGGCACTAAAAGCGTCCACGGAGGAAGTGCAGACGGCGATCTTTAACAATCTCTCCAAGCGTCTTGTCACGATGATCCGCGAGGATATGGACTATATGGGGCCTGTCCGCATGAAGGATGTCGAGGAGGCACAGCAAAAGATCGTCAATGTAATCCGCAAGCTTGAGGATTCCGGCGAGATTGTAATTTCGAGAGGCGGAGGTGACGAGATCGTTGTCTAATGTGATCAAGGCGGCGGCTGTTACATATACGCAGGAAATACGCACGATAGATTCAAATCTGCGGGAGGGCGGGTTTACCCGCCTTGCTGTGGAAAAGCGCGCACAGGTAAAAAGGGATGGGGAGGAGGACGGGGAGTTTAAGCCTGGAATCTTAGGGCTTTTTGCACAGCAGGATAAGGAGGAGAAAGCCGAGGACGAAGAGGCTTTAGAGATTGCAAGAAAAAAAGAGGAAGCCGAACAAAAGATAAAGGAAGCGCAGGATATGCTCTTACAGGCGCGGGAGGAAGCGGAGAATATCCTCTCTGCGGCACAGACGGATGCGGATGGCATTCGAAAACAGGCTTACGATGATGGTCTGCGGCAGGGAGAAAAGAAAGCGCAAGAAAAATACGATACAATGAAAGTGCGGCTTGAGCGGGAAGTTAAGGAGGCAAAGGAGGCTTACGAGAGACAGGTAAGAGAGCTAGAACCTGCTTTTGTGGAGATTCTAATTCATCTTATGGGGAAATTGACTGGAGTTCTCTTAGAGGAGAAATCCGATCTGATCACCTACCTGATAGAACAGGCACTATATGAGATTGGATCAAGTATGACCTACCTGATTCATGTCTCTCCGGAAGATTTTGCGGTGGCAAATTTAGGGAAAGAAAAACTTTTGGGGCAGTTAAAAGAGGGAGCCGTACTTGAGATTACAAAAGATGGAACAATGCAGAAAGGACAGTGTATCATTGAGACGGACAGCCGCATTTTTGATTGTAGTATTGATGTGCAGCTAAAGAACCTAGCAGGCGATCTGAAGATGCTTGCCGGGAGCAGAGAGGAATAAGACCGGATGATTGATTTATCAAAATATGAGTCGCTCTACACAAAATCATATATCGATACCAAGGGAAAAGTGACAAAAGTTGTGGGACTGACCGTGGAATCACTTGGTCCGGATGCGAATATCAACGATGTCTGCCTGATCTGCTCACGCGATGAAGGGGTGCAGGTCAGAGCGGAAGTGATCGGCTTTCGTGAGGGAAAGCTTCTGCTGATGCCCTATGAGGATGTGAGCGGGATCGGTGTGGGAAGCAGTGTGATCAATATGCATGAGCCGTTACTTGTCGGGGTGGGACCGCAGCTTTTGGGAAAATCGCTTGACGGACTTGGAAGACCGCTTGACGGCAGCGAACTGGTCACAAGTGATGCTTACCCGGTGGATGCTCCTGCTCCTGACCCACTCGACCGCGTGCTGATCTCGGAGATCCTGCCGCTTGGCGTGAGGGCAGTCGATGGGCTTTTAACGCTTGGCAAGGGGCAGAGAATTGGGATTTTTGCGGGCAGCGGCGTGGGGAAAAGTACCCTGCTCGGTATGTTTGCGCGCAATACCAAAGCGGATATCAATGTGATCGCCCTGATCGGCGAACGAGGTCGCGAAGTAAGGGAGTTTATTGAGCGCGATCTTGGGGAGGAAGGCTTAAAGCGATCGGTGCTTGTGATTGCGACCTCCGATAAGCCGGCACTTATCCGCAAGAAGGCAGCGAAGACAGCAACGGCAATCGCGGAGTATTTTAGAGATCAGGGAAAAGATGTTTTGCTGATGATGGACTCTCTGACGCGCTTTTCAATGGCACAGAGAGAGATAGGACTTGCGGGCGGTGAGCCGCCAGTTTCAAGAGGGTATCCGCCGAGTGTGTACTCGGAGATGCCAAAACTTTTAGAGCGCGCCGGAAACGACGCAAATGGCTCCATTACAGGACTCTACACGGTTCTTGTCGATGGGGATGATTTTAACGAGCCGATCGCGGATACCGCGAGAGGAATTTTGGATGGGCATATTATTTTGTCGCGCTCTCTCGCGCACAAGAATCATTATCCGGCGATCGATATTTTGCAGAGTATTTCGCGTGTGATGAGTTCAATTGCAGACAGAGATCATAAAAGAGCAGCGGGACAGCTTAAAATGGTGATGGCGACCTACAGTGAGGCGGAAGATCTGATCAATATCGGTGCTTACAAGGCGGGGAGCAATAAAAATATTGATTATGCGATAGAAAAGATTGATGCGGTAAATTCATTTCTTTGTCAGGCGACGGATGAAAAAGTATCGCTTGAGGAGACCTTGTCGGAACTAGAAGGGATTTTTGGGGCGTAGAGAGAAAAGTGGTGGTCTGATTGAAGAAATTTGTCTATAAAATGCAGAGTGTACTCAATATCAAGGAGAAATTAGAAGAGCAGGAAAAGGCGCGCTATGCGGCGGCACAGGCAAAATTAAACGAGGAAGAGCAAAAACTTGACGCGCTTAATTTGCGGCGCGCGGACTGTGAGGCAAATCTGCGGGAATTGGTGGGCGCGAATCTAAATATAATGACTATACGGCATGGGGAGGACGCACTGGAAACATTGAAGATTTTTATTGAGCGTCAGAAGATGGCGGTACAGAGGGCGCAGAACAATGTGGATGCGGCAATGCACCGGTTACGCGAGGCGATGGCGGAGCGCAAGACACAGGAGAAATTAAAAGAAAAAGCGTTTCAGGGATATCTGGCAGAATTAAATGCCGAGGAACAAAAAGAAATTGACGAATTGGTAAGTTTCCGGCATAAATTAACAGAGACGGTGGAATAGGAGGAAACATCGCAAATGGCAAAAAAAAATAAAAACGCAGGCGGGGAAGAAAAGAAGGGCGGCGGAAAATTTGTGACCTTCATTATTATCTTATTAGTTCTGTTGATGTGGATCATTACCTTTGCCTTTTTGATAAAGATGGATGTTGGTAATCTTGGAACAAGCCTAAGACCGATGTTAAAGGATGTCCCAGTGCTAAAATATCTCCTGCCCGCTGTGTCGGATGAGCAGGAGGCCTGGGAAAATAACTATCCATTTGATACAATGGAAGAGGCGGTAGCACGAATTAAGGAACTTGAGGCGCAGTTAGATGCCGCGACAAGTTCAAGTTCAGACTATGCAAAATTGGTTGCGGAACTTCAGGCAGAGAACGCAAGACTCAAGGTATTTGAAGATGATCAGTTGGCCTTTGCCAAGCGCGTGGAAGAATTTGACCGGAATGTCGTCTTTAATGATCAGGCTCCCGATGTGGAGGAGTACCGCAAATTTTACGAGGAGATCAATCCGACAACGGCGGAGGAAATTTACCGTCAGGTGTTAGAATTGTTAGAATATGATGATTTGATCAAGGAGGAAGCAAATCGCCTTGCAAAGATGAAGCCAGGCAATGCGGCGGCGATCCTAGAGGAGATGAACGCGAGTATCAATTTAGTGGCGCAGTATCTGTTATGTATGAAGACAACGGAGAGTGCGGCAATCTTAGAGAAGATGGATACGCTCTACGCGGCTCATGTTATGCAGGTAATTGCAGATATTAACGAGGAAAAGATGAATTCGATAAGACAGCAGTTAGGAAGATAGGGAGAAGTTCATTTCCTTTCTAAGGTATGGTGAAACCGGGAAACCGTTTCATAAATACAAGGCAAAACATTTTTTGAAAGGAGGAATGGGATGACAACATCAGGAGTACAAGTAGCGGGACCGCGCTCTGTAAAAGTGGCATCCGTGGGGACACGCGCAGGCAATCGCACTGCGGGCGGCACTTCTTTTTCCGATATGATGTCCGCGAGTGCTTCCTCGAAAAAGGTCTCTTCTACCGCCCAGACAAAGGTGGAGCGCGCGCAGGAAAGCCGCGCACAGACGACAAATGCATCGTCGGCAAAAGATGTGGGCAGCGAGAGGGAAGTAGCAAAAGCACCTGAGATGACGCAGGAAACAAAAGAGAATCCACAGGGAGTTGAAGGAAAAGTACAGCAGGGAGAGAAACCGGGGGATATGCCGGAGGGCGAACTGCCGGATGAGCCAGTGCTTTCTGGGGATCTGGTGTCTTCGGATTCCGGGGAGAATTCGGTGCTTGATACCAGCTTTGTCAAAAGCTTAAAACTTTTTCGTGAGGCATCAAAGATTTTGGAGATGCAGAAACTCGGCGAGTTAAAACAGGCAATTATGGATTCGCTGCAGATGGACGAGGAGGAGTTAGAACAACTCTTAGAGCAGATGGGAACCAATATGCAGGGGATGTTACAGCCGCAGCTTTTACAGCAACTTGTTGTAAACGCAGAATGTGGCGGCGATCCGATGGGACTGCTGACCAATGAGTCCGCAATGAATACTCTGAAGGATTTGCTTGCAAAGGCGGAGGAAATTCAAACTGATCTCTCAGAACTTTCCCAGACGGTGGAAATTCCTAAACTGGGAGAAGAGGATGCTCTCCTGTCACAAAAGGCCGCTGGAGATGCGGAGGAATCGGATTTTGCACAAGTTCTGGCAAAAACCGCAAATCCGGACGAAAAGGTTGTGGAAACCAAAGTGGAAAATACTGGGAAACAATCAGAGAAAGAACTTGGCGATGATATGCTAAAGGGAGAGGTGCAGGGGCAAAAGGAGACAGGATTTACTTTTGAAGCGGTAAGAGAGAGCGGGGAGGCAGCAAAAGAGAGTCTTTCCGATCATACTGACAGTCATGGGACGAGAAGTGATGTGAAGCCGGGTCAAGCCACACTGGGAGATCAATTCTTAAATTTCGTTGCGGATGCGGCGAAGACGGACGAGGCAGAGTTTGCACAGCTCTCAAAAGCTGAGCAGGTTCGGGCGGTGGCAGATCAGATCTTGGAGAAGGTGCGTGTGGTATTAAGTGATAAGCAGACTTCGATGGAGATTTCTTTAACGCCGGAAAGCCTTGGGAGAGTAACCCTAAACCTCGTCTCAAGACATGGGGCACTGACCGCGCATTTTACGGCGCAGAATGAGGTGGCAAAAGAAGCGATCCAAAGCCAGATGGTGGTGCTTCGCGAAAATTTGGAGAGCCAGGGACTTAAGGTTGAGGCGATCGAAGTGACAGTTTCCAATTTTGATTTTACCCAAAACGGCGGTGCCGCGGCAAATAATGGTGGCCAGGAGAACAGACAGAGAGGCAGAAGAGGTCTTCGCTTTGACGAGTCCATAAATGATGGTGGCTTGCCGCAGGGGATGTCGGAAGCAGAGCAGATCGCTGCTGATCTGATGGAGCGAAGTGGAAACCAGGTAGACTACACGGCATAGCAGAAAGGAGGAAATTATGGCGGAATTAGTTGGAAAAGTAGTAAATGGTGTATTGCAGGATGCGAACAATGCGATCACGACCACAAAGAAGGAGACCAAGGGGACATCAGAACTTGGCAAAGATGCATTTTTGCAGCTTCTTGTCTGTCAGATCCAGAATCAGGATCCGTTAAACCCACAGGATGATACGGAGTTTGTATCACAGCTCGCGACTTTCTCGCAGCTTGAGCAGATGCAGAATTTGAATGCTTCCTATGAGAAGTCCCAGGCGTTCTCGCTGATTGGCAAGGATGTTATTGTCAACTCGGAGGATTCCACAGGCAAGGAAACACAGGTAGCGGGGAAAGTGCAGTATGTCAATGCCTCCGGAACGACTGTGCAGATCTATGTCAATGGGAAGCTCTATGATATTGATGATCTGTATGCGGTTATGGATGAGAGCTATGTAAAGAATGTCTGCGCTCCGTCCATCGACAAGAGCTACAAGTTTAAGTATGATGCAGATAAGCCGTCAGCAAGTATTGTTGAGGTAAATCTTGGTGAGGATGAGTACGCGGCGGACGAGGTAGCATTAGTCATCAACAAGAAATTGATTGATCCTTCGAATTTCAAGCTGGACGGCAATAAACTTACAATTTTTGGCGGTGCGTTTGCCGATCTGCCAAACGGATCATATGCGGTTGCAGTAGTCTTTAACGACAACGATTATACGACGATTGAGGATAAGATTTCCGTGGAGATTGTAAATTCCAAGGTAAAGCCGGAGGAAGTAAAGCCGAATGATACCGATAAGACCGAGGGAGATAAGACGGAAGGGGACAAAGACAAAACAGACAAAACGGATAAGACCGAAGAGTAATTAAGAAGCAGATAAGCGTCAGGAAGTTTTTTCTTTTATGAGGGAGGCAAATGCGATGAATCAGATAAAGAACAGCTTTTCTTCCATCGAACAAATGACGAGCAAACTTTGCCAACCGGCAGGAAAGACTTCGGGGGGCAGGGCAGTACAGGATTCTTTTGAAAATATCCTGCTGCGTCAAAAGCAGGAGAGGAAAAATTTAGAAACCGAGGCAAGTCCGCTGCGCTTTTCAAAGCACGCGAATGAGAGGCTTTTGGATCGGAGCATTGATCTGTCCGAGGAACAGGTAAAGCGGCTTTTTGCCGGTGCGGCAAAGGCACAGCAAAAGGGAATTGTGGAGTCGCTTGTTATGGTGGACAGTTATGCATTTATTGTAAATACAAGAAATAATATCGTGGTCACTGCGGTGGCAGGGGGCGACGACAAAGTATTTACCAATATTGATGGAGCAGTGATAGGCTAAACCGCCGGACCACAAAAGGGGGCGGTTCCCGGCTGAATGACAGAGGTCGGGGAACGTAAAATAAGGAGGTCATTTTACTATGATGAGATCATTGTATTCTGGTGTATCAGGTCTTAGAGTACATCAGACAAGGATGGATGTAATTGGTAACAATATCGCGAACGTAAATACCGTTGGGTTTAAGAGTAGCACGGTAACATTCTCAGATATTCTCTATCAGACATCGAAACCGGCGAGCGGACCGAACGATGCGATGGGGACAGCAGGTATCAACGCAATGCAGATTGGTCTTGGCGCGAACCTTGCCTCCATCACAACAAATATTACGGGCACGGGCGGATCGCAGCGCACGGACGGCTGGTCCGACCTTATGATTGAGGGCGACGGGTTCTTTGTTGTGCAGAGCAACGGCACAAACTATTTTACCAAGGCGGGTTCATTTAATGTCGATGCCAACGGAAATCTCTGCACGCCGTCCGGCGCGTTAGTTATGGGCTGGCAGGTAAGCGAGGACGATCCGTCGAAATGTAAGTCGGATACCGTATCCGCACTTCGGGTAATGTCCCCGGATAAGATGTTCTCAAATCCTGAGGCGACAACACAGTGTAATGTAACCGGGAATATCGATATGAATGATACGCAGCTTGCAGCGGATGCAGCAGGGCGCGTGGCTAATGTGCAGTTCTACGACAATCTCGGAAACCTGTTTACGGTGGAATTTAATATTAAGCATCAGGCAGAGGCTGAAACTACAAATACGTATGATGTTACGATAAAAAATGTCTATGACGAGAGAGGAAAGTCTGTCTTTGTAGATGAGGTGGAGGAGGATGGGGTTATTACCTATCAGCCTAGCACGCTTACCGGATTTAATTTTAATGGTCAGGGGCAGACCGTAGAAGTGGATGAGGAAACAGGGGAAGTCACAATTGAGATGGAAGCGGCTGTTTTAACCTTTGATTCTATAACTGGACATTTTCAGAGCATTACTGGGGATGCGGATGCGGCAGGCGAATTTTTTGATGAGGCGACAAATCCATCTCTTACCTTTGATCTTGCTGGTGATACAGAGGGCACTCCATTTAAGCGGATCAATATCGATTTCTCCGCCCTGACCATGTTCTCGCAGAGCGATACCACCACTTTAGAGTGTGCGCGCGGAACTAGGGCAAGTGCGGCGGAGGGTGCGGGCAAACCAGTCGGCAATATGACGGGGCTTAGCATTGACAAGTACGGCAAGATCTATGGTTCTTATGACAACGGGGATTCCAATCTTTTAGGTCAGGTGGTTGTCGCGACCTTCCCGAACGCGGCTGGTCTTGAGGCGATCGGAAATAATATGTTTGCGACCACACAGAACTCCGGCAGTTTTGATGGCATTGGCAAGGATATCTTGACCACGGGCGGCAAGTTCAATCCGGGTGTTATTGAGATGTCCAATGTCGATCTGGCAAACGAATTTACCGATATGATTATTACACAGAGAGGATTTCAGGCAAACTCCCGTATTATTACAACCTCGGATACATTGCTTGAAGAGCTGATCAATCTGAAACGTTAATAAAAGAATCCCTGTGGCATGAATTTAGCATCGATATGCCGCAGGGATTTCCCTGGCAGTGTAAAAACTGCCAGAGAATTTTGTAAAGAGGGGAAAAGGGGATAAAAAAGTCTAAGATGGAAGGAAAAATCAACCGGGGCTTTTATGCAGAAATGTAAAAAAATTACAAATAATCGCCGCAGTCGGGGGGTGGAACATGATTGAAGTTACAAAATTAAATGATGAGAAAGTAACTGTGAATGCGGATTTGATCGAAATGATCGAGGAAGTTCCCGAAACTGTGATCACTTTTACAAATGGAAAAAAATTATTTGTAAAAGAAAGTAGACAAAAGGTGAAAAATTTAGTAATATTATATAGAATGGAATTATTAAATCCGACCGTGGAAAAGGAAACATAAATTTTACGAAAAGGACTTGAGGTGGAAAAATGGACATAGCTTCTTTGGTTGGTCTTTTAATGGCCGCAGTATTGGTTGTTTATGGTATTGTAGCGAAGGATGGTTTCGGTGCAATGTTGGGGTTTTTGGATTTTCAGTCCGCGCTTATTACATTCGGCGGTGCGTTCATGGGTATTATGGTAACGCAGTCGTCCATCCCGGTGTTTATCCAGAGACTCAAATCAATGGGTTTGATTTTCAAAGTACATACGATCAATGAACTCGAAACGATCCAGACGGTTATTCAGCTCTCAAATGTCGCCCGCAAGGACGGTCTTTTGCAGCTTGAAGAGATGGCGAACGGCATGGATGATGCTTTTATGAAAAAAGGGTTGCTCTTAATCGTTGACGGTACTGACCCGGAGCTTGTCCGAAGCATTTTGGAGACAGAACTTTCCAGTATCGAGGAGCGGCACAAGGCAAATATTGGTTTCTGGGAAGCACTTGCCGCCGCAGGTCCTGCCTGGGGTATGATCGGTACCCTGATTGGACTTATCAATATGCTCGGAAAACTGCAGGATATGGCAACTGTAGGTCCGAACATGGCGATCGCGTTGATTACGACACTGTACGGTTCACTGCTTGCAAACTGGATCTGTACTCCGGTTGCAAACAAACTAAAGGAAAACGATGGAGCAGAGCTAAAGCAAAAGGAGATCCTAGTCGAAGGCCTGCTCTCGATCCAGGCGGGTGAGAATCCTCGCGTTATTGAGGAGAAATTAAAGTCCTTCCTCGCGCCGAACCGCAGAGAAGAATTAAGTGCAAGTGAAGGTGGTGAGGACGTTGGCTAGAAAGAAAAAAGAAGAGGGTGGCGTTCCAGCCGGAACGCCCGCGCCGTGGATGGCAACATTCTCCGACTTGATGAACCTCCTTCTATGTTTCTTCGTCCTTCTCTTCGCGATGTCAAGTATTGACGAAGCAAAGCTTGAAGAATTAGCAAATGTGCTTTCCAGCCGATTAAATATTTTTACCGGGGGAGCCTCCTCCATTGGGGAGGGACAGCTGATCAGCACCGGTGCTTCACAGCTAACCCAGATTGATGAGTACATCAACAGTATGGGGGAAACTGCGGAGGATAAGGAGGGGGAAGACCCTTATGATCGTATCGGGGACGCAGTAGAGGAGGCAAACCGCGAGGAGTCAGAGCAGATTTATGACGAAGTTTCAGAGATGAGCAGCGACTACAATTTAGATGGCTATGTGGATATTGGCATAGATGAGGCAGGAGGAAGGTACATCACGATAGAGATCAGCGGAAATTACCTCTATCCATCCGGAAGCGCGCAGCTGACAAAGGATGCGCTGCCGATTTTCTCCAGAGTTGGCGATATCTTAAAGAATTACAACGGCTACCGAATTGCCGTGATTGGGCATACGGACAATGTGCCAGTGCAAAAAGGCGGCAAATATGACAGCAACATGGAACTTTCTTCGGCGAGAGCCAGTGTAGCAGCAAAATACCTGATTGACAACAAGGGCATTGATAAGACGAAGATTGAGTGGGTAGGAAAGGGAGAGAATGTTCCAATTGCGGACAATTCGACGGAGGCCGGCCGGACGCAGAACCGAAGAATTGAAATAAGGATCTACAATTCCTTAAATTCAGATTGATGGAGGTATGAAATGAAGAAGAATATATTGACAGTAATTATCTTGGCGGCAACGCTCGTGAACTTGACGCTGTGCGGAGTAATGCTTTTTGTATACCTGCCGAATGCCCAGAAGATGAATGACATGATTTCCAAAATTTGTCAACTCATAGATTTGGAGCTTGAATCGCCGCTTCCGACGGAGAAGGAAGAGGAAATTCCAGTAACTGATCTTGAACCGATCTCCGTGGCGGACAATATGACGATTCAGCTTGCTAGGGGTGAGGACGGCAAAATGCATTACCTTTCGCTTACCGCCTCGGTAGTTTTAAATACAAAGGCGAAGGATTACAAGACGGTGCAGCCGTTAATCGAGGCACAAAACGCGCGCATCAAGGAAATTATTCAGAATTCGATCAGCGATTTAACCTATGATAACTACAAGGAGAGCAAAGACCTAGTAAAAGAAGAGATCCTCAAATTATTGCAGGAGGAATTCGATACAGAGTGTATTTATCGTCTTGATTTCGCTGTGTATATGGGAAACTAAGACAGACAGTTTTAACGGATAAATTTCAGAAAGAATAGAGGTCAGGTATGGGCGACATCTTAACACAAAATGAGATTGACCAACTGCTCCATGCGCTAAGCAGCGGTGAACTCGACGCGGATGAATTTAAGGAGGACGGTGCGAAATCAGTAAAAAACTATGATTTCGAACGCCCGTCAAAATTCTCCAAAGAGCATTTAAGAACACTTGAAAATATTTTTGAGCATTTCGGACGATTGCTTTCGACCAATCTGCCGGGCTACCTTCGCAAAAATGTGAATGTGGAGGTGATGAACTCGGAGGCGGTTATCTACCAAGAGTTTACAAACGCGCTGTCCAATCCGGTTCTGCTTGGGATTGTGGACTTCTCGCCACTTGAGGGAAGTATTATTATTGAACTTGCACAGAATCTTGGATATGCGATTGTAGACAGAATGCTTGGAGGTGAGGGAAATCCTCTGGAAAAATCAAGAGATTTCACAGAGATTGAGCTTGCCATTATTGAGCGCATCTACAATGTAATCACAAATTTGTTGCCGGAGCCGTGGGTGAATGTTGTGCACGTCGAGCCGCGTCTGACGCGCATTGAAACAAACTCGCAATTCGCGCAGATTATACAGCCTTCCGAGATGGCGGCCATCGTTACGATGAATGTTAGGATCGGTGTGGTGGAAGGCATGATGAATGTCTGCATTCCGTATAGCTGCGTCGAGGATGTAATTGACAAACTAAATACCAAGTTCTGGTACGCCTCCATGCAGACGATGGACGATGCAAGTTACCGGGATGTGATCGAGGTGATGATCGCGAGAGCCAGGGTGCCGGTACGCGCGGTACTCGGCAAGAGTACCATCTCATTAAACGATCTGTTAAATATGCAGAAAGGCGACATTATCAAACTCAATTCAAAAGTAGAAGATGAATTGAGTGTCTATGTCGGAAATATCAAAAAATTTACTGCATTGCCGGGTTCGTCCTCGGATGCCTACGCAGTGAAGATATCAACAATTATAAGAGAGGAGGAGTAGGAGCGCCATGGATGGAATGTTATCGCAAGAAGAGATCAACGCCTTGCTTGCGGGGATGGACACTTCGGGAGCGGGAACCCCAGAACCAGAAGAAAGTACCCCGGCTTCGGCAAGAGTGATACCAAACGCGGACGAAGAGTTAAATGATGTGGAGAAAGACGCGGTCGGGGAAGTTTCCAATATCAGTATGGGAACTGCGGCAACAACTCTTTTTTCTCTGGTAAATCAGAAAGTGAATATTACAACGCCGGTGGTCACTTACACTACATGGGATGATCTGATCAAGAATTACGACAGACCGTGCGTTTTTATTCAGATTTGTTATAAAGAGGGGTTGGATGGTAATAACATCCTTGTGTTAAAGGAGAGCGACGTAAAGATTATTACGGACTTGATGATGGGCGGAGACGGCACCAACACGGAGGGGGATCTTACTGAACTGCATTTGAGTGCGATCAGCGAAGCGATGAACCAGATGATGGGTTCCGCCGCGACTTCCATCTCCTCCATGCTTGAACAGAAGGTGGATATCAGCCCGCCAAGTGCGGAGTTAGTGGATTTACAAGAAGTCTTAAACGGGGCGGATGTGGCGGAGTTTCTGAAGGGAAAATTCGTGAAGGTGTCCTTTCGCATGGAGATCGGCAATCTGATCGACAGCGAGTTAATGCAGCTTTATCCGTTTGACTTCGCAAGAGATCTGTGCCGGAAATTTATGAAATACACCGGCGTGGACGATGCACAGGTGGAGGCACTCAACAACTCACCGGAACAGCAGACGACTGCTCCAGATATGTCCCAGCAGACGGGAATGAATGGCATGGGAATGCCACAGCAGATGGGTGGTATGCAAATGATGGGGATGAACGGTATGGGAATGCCACAGCAGCAGATGACAGGTATGCAAATGATGCCAAACGGCATGATGTCACAGGGAATGTCGTCACAGCAGATGATGGGGATGAATGGCATGATGATGCCACAGCAGGAAGTCAACATCGCACCAGCACAATTTCAGCCGTTTATGATGCAGCCAAGCCCTCTATTGCAGACAGAACATATCGATCTTTTGCTCGATGTGCCGCTTGAGGTTACGGTAGAACTCGGAAGAACAAGCAAGTCGATAAAAGAAATACTTGACTTTGCACCGGGAACTATCATAGAATTAAGTAGACTGGCAGGGGAACCAATCGATGTGCTGGTCAATGGAAAGTATGTTGCCAGGGGTGAGGTTGTCGTTATTGAGGAGGCATTCGGCATCCGGGTAACAGAAATTATAAAGGACAAGTAAGTCGCGCCCAAAATTCATACAAAAAGGAGAGAGAATATGGCGAAGAATATTTTGATTTGTGATGATGCAGCGTTTATGAGGATGATGATCAAGGATATCCTGACCAAGAACGGATACACGATTGTCGGCGAGGCGGAGAATGGCCAGAAGGCGGTGGAGAAGTATAATGAAACCAAGCCAGATCTTGTTATGATGGATATTACCATGCCGGAGATGGATGGGATTCAGGCACTCAAAAAGATCAAGGCGGCGGATCCGAATGCGGCGATTATCATGTGTTCTGCGATGGGGCAGCAAGCGATGGTTATTGAGTCGATCCAGTCCGGAGCAAAGGATTTCATCGTAAAACCATTCCAGCCGGACCGCGTATTGGAGGCAGTAAAGAAAGCGATTGGCTGAGATGATTTTTCTGGAAATCTCTGGAAATGGCGGCGCGAGTCCTCTATCCGACACAAGACTTGGCAGCATTGCGAGTCTGATTGGTTTGATTGGGGTATGTATCCTGATTATTGTGGCAAGCTATTTTGTTACGCGCCTGGTGGGGGGAAAACAGCTTTCACGACAGAAAAATAGTAATTTCAAGACGATTGACACATTTCACCTGGCGCAGAATAAGTATCTTTCTCTGATTCAGGTGGGCAAGCGGTATTTTATAATTGCCATCTGCAAGGACACAGTGACAATGCTCTCCGAATTAAAGGAGGAAGATATTTTGATGTGGCGGGAGGATATGCAGAGTACGGCGAGTTTTAAGAATATTTTTAACGGGATGTTAAAAAGAAGTGCAGACATACAGGGGAAGGAGCGATCCGATTCGGATCATCCTTCTTCTAACAGCGAATATGACGATGACATAAAGTAAAGGTTGATACACATGAAATGTAAGGACTGTAAAAAGAGGAATAAGAAAAGGATGATTGCAGTACTTGTTGTTTTCGGGGTGTGCCTGTTGACCTTTCTTTTTGATGCTCCCAAAACAATATTTGCTGCGGCAACGGACAATGGGCTGACGGATCAGGGCGGAAATGAGCTTTCTTTTTATTTTAGCACCAAAGATGGCGGTTCCCTGACTTCGACGCTGCAAGTCCTGATTTTAATTACCATTATCTCCATTGCGCCGTCAATTTTGATTATGGTGACTTCGTTTACCCGCATCCTGATTGTACTCCATTTTACTAGGACGGCACTCGGAATGCAGACAACGCCGCCAAATCAAGTTTTGATTGGACTGGCACTGTTTCTCACGGTATTTATTATGTCACCAGTCTTTTCAAAAATCAATACTGAGGCGATCGAACCGCTCTCTGCGGGGGAAATTTCACAGGAGGAGGCCTTTGAGCGGGGGCTTGAACCACTGAGGGAATTTATGTTTAACCAGACGGACGAGAAGGATCTAAAGCTTTTTTTGAAGGTGGCGGGCTATACTTCGCTTGAGAGCAGGGAGGACTGTCCGACTTCCGTGCTGATTCCGGCATTTATTATCAGCGAACTTCGAATGGCGTTTATTATCGGATTTATGATTTATATTCCGTTTATCATTATTGATATGGTAGTGGCCTCCACGCTGATGTCAATGGGAATGATGATGCTGCCGCCAACAACAATCTCCATGCCGTTTAAGATCCTGCTTTTTATTATGGCGGATGGCTGGAACCTGATTATTGAGCAGTTAATCGCAACATTTCGGATGCTTTAATGGAATAAAAAAATTCCGAAGCCAAAAAGAAGGGGGAACAATATGTCGGAGACGCAGGTAATTGAGGTGGTAAACCGCGCACTCTACCTGATTGTAAAGGTGTCAGCACCGATGCTTTTGGTGTCGCTTATCGTCGGTCTGATTATCAGTATTTTGCAGACAGTTACTTCGATACAGGAGCAAACACTGACCTTTGTACCAAAATTATTGGGGATCTTTATCACTATTATGCTTTGCGGACGATGGATTATGAACTCAGTCGTCGAGTTCTTCGCCTATCTGATGCAGAATTTACCGTATTTCTTAAAGGGCTGAGTGTGAAGGGGCATAGGGAAAGCTAAAGGGATTTTTGGAGTTACCCCTTTCACACCGAAAATTTTGATACACGAGAGGGGCGAGAAGCAGATATGACATTTACCTTAGAGCAGTTTGAGTTTTATCTTGTGATCCTTGCAAGAATATCGGCTTTTGTCTATGCCGCACCGTTCTTCTCGATGAATACCGTTCCACAGAGGATAAAGGTCGGTCTTTCCGCGGTGCTTGCCTATCTGGTATTTACAATCTCGACCTACCAGCCGCTTGCCTATTCCGGTTCACTCGGCTATCTGCTCTTGGTGGCAGAAAATGTGCTTGCAGGAGTGGTGCTGGGACTCTTTTCCAATATCTGTACTTTTATTCTCTCGTTTGCGGGGCAGATTATGGATATGCAGATTGGGTTTTCCATGGCAACGGAGTATGATCCCGCGACAAAAAGCACGGTTTCTTTAACCTCAAATATTTATAATTATGCGGTTTTGCTGGTGATGCTGGTGTCAAGGCTGCACTATTATATTGTGGAGGCGATTGTCGATTCCTTTGAATTGATCCCGTTAAATGGTGTTTCGCTCAACACTGAAATTTACAAGCTGATGGTTCAGTTTATTGTGGACTTCTGTGTGATTGGGTTTCGGATCGCACTCCCGGTATTTGCGGCGATTATGATTGCAAATGCGGTGCTTGCAATCTTGGCAAAGGTAGCACCGCAGATGAATATGTTTGTGATCGGAATCCAGCTAAAGGTCCTGATTGGTCTTGTGGTACTTGTCGTAATTACCGCACAGCTTGACTCGATCGCCGATTTTATCTTTGACCAGATGCTTGATATGTTAAAGAAGGCATCGGTTTATCTGCATTAATATAAGGGGAAGGATGAGGCAGATGGCGCAGAGTGCGGAATCGATGGGGAATGCAGAAAGGGATCTTTTCTGCCCGTATCCGCTTCGTCTACAGTTTTTTGCGCAGGAGGGACCGGGCGGGGAAAAGACCGAGGAACCGACGACAAAAAAATTAGAGGATGCCAGAAAGGAAGGTCAGGTATCAAAGAGCCAGGAGCTGACCACCGCTTTTGGTCTGATGGGGCTCTTTCTCTCCCTAAAGGTGTTTACAGGCTTTCTTGGAAATCTTTTGCTCGGATCCTTTTTTGACACCTATGGCATGATTGGCACGATAAGTTTAGATGAGTTTAACCAAAATACCCTTGGAAGGCTTTTGCAGAGTGGGATTTTCACTATATTGTTGGCGATTCTGCCCTTTCTCGCGATCGCGTTTTTGATTGCGTTTGTCACCAATGTAGTTCAAGTAAAATGGAAAGTGACAGGAAAGCCCCTGATGCCCAAATTTAGCAAGCTCAATCCCATTAAAGGATTTAAAAAGATCTTTTCCATGGATAAGGTGATGGAGCTAGTAAAAGCGATCGCCAAGATTCTTGTGATCTGTGTGATTGCCTACTCGATGATAAAGGATAAGATTGACCATTTATATCTTCTCTACCAGATCGGCAATATCTCTGCTGCCGCCGTCTATATTGGCGAGGAGATTATCGATCTAGGGATTCGGATCAGCGCGTTTTTCTTAGTGATTGGTTTTGCCGATTTGATTTACCAGAAGAGAAAATTTAAAAAGGAAATGCGGATGACCAAACAGGAAGTAAAGGATGAGTATAAACAGACAGAGGGCGACCCGCAGATCAAAGGCCGGATTCGCCAGAAGATGCGTGAGGCATCCCAGCGCAGAATGATGCAGCAGCTGCCGGAGGCGGATGTTGTTATTACAAACCCTACGCATTTTGCCTGCGCACTCAAATATGATAAGGAAGTTTCTTCCGCGCCGGTATTGATTGCAAAAGGTGCGGATTATGTGGCGGCAAAAATAAGGGAGGCGGCAAAGGAATATAATATTCCGATTGTCGAGAACAAACCTCTTGCACGTATGCTGTATTACAATGTTGATTTGGAGCAGGAAATTCCGGTAGAACTTTACCAGATGACGGCGGAAGTCCTCTCCTATGTATATAATTTGAAAAATAAAGCGGTTTAATGAAAAGAATTGGAAGAAAATTCCATTTAGAGAATAGAGGAAAGGAGAAACGGGAATGAGAAAAGCGGATTTTGCAATCGGAATTTATATTCTCGCGGCAATTGTATTCTTGATTGTACCGATGAAGTCAAGTCTGCTCGATGTTCTTTTGGCGTTAAATATCTCCATCGCCATGATTGTTTTGTTCAATGCGCTCTTTTCGCAGGAAGTGCTAAATATGTCCACGTTCCCAACCATCTTGCTCTTTACGACGACATTCCGCATCTCGCTAAATGTATCGTCGACAAAACTGATTTTGACTACCGGAGAGCCGGGAGCTGTCGTGACACAGTTTGGAGAGTTTGTGGGCAGGGGCGATCCAGTGGTCGGCATGATTGTCTTTATTATTTTAGTAATTGTCCAGTTTCTTGTAATAAACAAAGGTTCGGAGCGCGTATCCGAAGTGACGGCGAGATTTACGCTCGACGCAATGCCCGGAAAACAGATGGCGATTGATGCCGACTTAAATACCGGTGCGATCACTGATCAGCAGGCGAAGGAACGCCGCGAAAAAATTCAGGAGGAATCCGCATTCTTCGGCTCTATGGATGGTGCGACAAAGTACGTAAAGGGGGATGCGACAGCGGGTCTTATCATCACTGTGATCAATTTGGTCGGCGGCGTGGTGATGGGAATGATGCGCGGCGGACTTACTGCAACGCAGGCGTTAAATAAATATGCGATGCTTACCATCGGGGACGGCTTAGTCAGTCAGATTCCCTCGCTGATGATCTCACTTGCTACCGGTATTCTTGTCACAAAGGTTTCAAAGGAAGCCGATATCGGCGATTTATTAGTAAAACAGCTTTTTTCGATTCCTAAGGTGCTTTATATGGTTGGCGGAAGCATGGTATTTTTGGGCATTTTTACGCCGCTGCCATTTATTATTTTCTGCCCTTACGGCATTGCATTTCTCGCCACGGCTACCGTGATCAAGAACAGAACCAAAGTGCAGGAGATCGAGGCGGAAGCAAGTATCGAGGAGACGAGTGCGGAGGAGATACGAAGACCGGAGAATGTCACTTCACTTTTGCATGTGGACTTTATTGAGTTGGAATTCGGCTACGGGATTATCCCGCTCGCCGATGTCAACCAGGGCGGCGATTTGCTTGACCGTGTCGTGATGATCAGAAGGCAGATTGCATTAGAGTTTGGCTGTGTTGTGCCGACTATCCGTCTGCGCGATAATATCCAGCTCAACCCGAACCAGTATGTAATTAAGATCAAGGGAATTCCAGTTAGCGACGGGGAAATTCTCTTTGACCATTATATGGCAATGAACCCCGGCTATGTCGAGGAGGAAATCACCGGAATCCCGACATTCGAGCCATCCTATCATCTGCCAGCGATCTGGATCACAGAGAATCAGAGGGAGAGAGCGGAGTCCTACGGCTACACGGTAGTTGATCCGCCGTCCATTATTGCGACGCACTTGACCCAAGTAATCAGCACCCATCTAGACGAACTCTTAACACGCCAGGATGTACAGAACCTGATCAACAATATGCAGGAGGCAAATCAGACATTGATCGGGGAGCTTGTTCCAAAACTTCTTGGTGTGGGCGAAATTCAAAAGGTATTGCAGAATCTTTTGCGCGAGGGAATCTCCATCTTAGACCTTGTCACGATTTTTGAAACTCTTGCCGATTACGCGCCGACTACG
The DNA here is from genome assembly GCA_910585065.1 of uncultured Lachnospiraceae bacterium. GTDB lineage: Bacteria > Bacillota > Clostridia > Lachnospirales > Lachnospiraceae > RGIG4057. The sequence goes on along the minus strand of CAJUCG010000001.1, from coordinate 26,653 downwards.
CGCGATACGGATGTATTGACTGAATATGTTCGCCAGAGCTTAAAGCGCGCGATCTCAAATAAGTATTTCCCGAGCGGCGAGATGACAAGTGTGGTCACGCTCGACCCGAAGATCGAGCAGGAAATTATGGGCAGTGTCAAGCAGACGGAGCAGGGAGCTTTCCTGGCACTCGACCCGGATCGAACACAAAAGATTATGAAATCTGTCGAGGAGGAAGTTGGAAAACTGGAAAATCTTGGAAAGAACCCAGTAATTATCACCTCGCCGATTGTGCGTATGTACTTTAAACGCCTTTCGAGAGATTATTTCCAGGACTTAATCGTTGTATCGTACAATGAGATCGAATCAAATGTTGAATTACAATCAGTGGGGATGGTGACAGCATAAAATGATAATTAAAAAATTCACCGCAAGTACGGAAGCGGAAGCCATATTACTTGCGAAGAAAGAACTTGGCATGGATGCGATCGTGATGAATATTAAGAAAAATCTGCCAAGGGGGATCTATAAGCTGTTTCGCAAACCGAGCGTGGAGATTACGGCGGCGGTGGATGAGAATGGAAAGCAGCAAAAGGCAAAGGAGGAGCCAGTAAAGCGCAATCCAAATATTATTTATGAGGATGAGATGCCAGCGGCGGGCTTCGGAGGTGGTTCTACTGCGATAGAACAAAAACTGGATAAACTCCAGGATATATTAGAAAATCAAATCACTATTCGCACAAACAAATTAGAGAGTGACGGGGGGGAGGAAAAGGAGGCTGTGGCAGAGGAAGACATGGACTCCAACCTTGCATGTCTGCAGCTAATTTATAATCAGATGATTGCGAACGAGGTGGATGAAACCTACGCAAACCAGATGATTGGCGAGATTGAACACAGTCTGAAAAAAAATACGGGGATGAATAATATTCTGACGAGTATGTATCAAAAAATTGTGCTTAAACTGGGACAGATCCACGCGATTGAAGCGGGAAAAAACCAGCCGAAATATATCTTTTTTATCGGGCCTACGGGCGTGGGCAAGACAACGACCATCGCGAAGATTGCCTCCATGCTCAAGATGAACAAAAAGAAAAAGATTGCCTTGATGACGGCGGATACTTACCGTATCGCCGCCGTGGAGCAGCTGACGACCTACGCGAATATTCTCGATATTCCGCTGCACGTTGTCTACTCGCCGGAGGAAGTGAAAGAGGCGAAAGAGAAACTGAAAGATTATGATATTGTACTGGTGGATACGGCGGGGCGTTCCTACAAAAACAGGGAGCAGCGCGACGATCTTGAACGGCTTTTGAATTCCGTTCCGGAAAGGGAGCGAGAAGTTTTTCTTGTGCTGAGTGCCACGACGAAATATCACGACTTATTAAAGATTACAGACAGCTATTTACAGATTGTAGATTACGCGCTGATCTTCACAAAACTGGACGAGACAAACTGCATTGGCAATCTGCTAAATATCCGTATGAAAACGGGGGCACCGCTGTCTTATGCAACTTTTGGTCAGAATGTTCCGGATGATATCAGCGCGATCGATCCTCAGAACATTGCAAAACAATTGTTAGGAGGCAGTGAATAAATGGATCAGGCGGAACAGTTAAGAAAGCTGGTAAGGGAAAATACCATTAGCCAACCTTCAAATCCCGCCCGTGTAATTACCGTGACAAGTGGCAAGGGCGGCGTTGGAAAATCCAGCATCTCTGTAAACCTGGCGATTGAACTTGCAAGGATGGGCAAGCGGGTGCTGGTGTTAGATGTGGACTTTGGTCTGGCAAATATTGAGGTAATGCTTGGAATCCGCCCGGAATACAATCTCGCGGATATGATGTTTCGGGGGAAGAATCTTACGGATATTATAATAAAAGGACCGGAGGGGATCGGGTTTATTTCCGGAGGTTCCGGAATTCACGAGCTGACAAGCCTAACGAGGGATCAGATCTTAAATCTGACTTCGCGGCTTGCAGAGTTAGATGAGATGGCGGATATTGTGATTATTGATACGGGGGCGGGCATTACAGATGCTGTTCTTGAATTTGTGTCGGCGGGCGCGGAGGTTCTTTTGGTGATAACGCCGGAGCCGACCTCGATCACCGACGCATACGCGCTGTTAAAAACATTGAACAAAAAGGCAGAATTTTCTGCGGAGGATACTTGCATTAAAATGATTGCTAACCGGGTGACGGCAAAGAATGAGGGTAGGGAACTATTCGAAAAAATCAATATGGTGGTGACGAGGTTCCTAGATTTTGAGATGGAATATCTCGGCAGCATCCCGCAGGATGAACAGGTATCAAAAGCGATTATACGACAAAAGCCAGTAGTGTTATCCGTGCCGGATTCGGGCGCGGGAAAGGCACTTAGAGAGTTGGCCGTAAAACTTGCAGGGGCTTATGCTCAGACGGGGGAGGGAAGAAAGGGGATTGCGCATCTTTTTAACAACCTGCTCCGGACGGCGAACCGACAGAAGTGGAACGCTTAGAATGGGGGCATTATGATGGCAAGAGGGCTAACTATCGGACAAAAGATCACGCTGACAAAGTACACGGGGAAATTAAAGGAGATCGCGGGGGCAAGGACGTTGGTTGGTCAGCTGACAGAGGTAAAAGATGACGATACCCTGGTGATTGCAATGCCGATGGAGGAAAAAATGGTTTTTCTTGATATCGGGGAACGCTACAATATGTTTTTTCATGCCAAAGAAGAACTTTATTATTGTATCGCGCAGGTAAGTGACCGCTACTGCCTGGAACAGCTTTTCCTGGTAAAGATGGAGTGTGCCTCGGAGATAGAAAAATTTCAGTGCAGACAATTTTTTCGCTTAAACTGTATTATCGATATGTATTACCGACCGATGGCGCAGGAGGGAGAACTGGCGGAGGACATAAAAGCGGCGACTATTGTTGATATCAGCGGGGGCGGCGCGCGTTTTAACGCGGAGGAAGCCTTTTTGCCGGGGGAGGAACTTGGCATTAGTTTTGCACTGTTGCTTGGAGAGAACAAAAGTGAATTTCAGCTTCGAGCAAAAGTCATTGCCAGCGCAGATCTTAAAAACCGCAAAAAAATTTATGAGAACCGTGTAGAATTTACAAATATCAGCGAAGCGGATCGGGAAATTATTGTAAAATATGTATTTGAAGAGGAGAAACGGCGCAAAAGAGAGAGCAGTAGGTGATCGTTTGTACCTTTTTAATGAAAATGGACGGGGCACAGTCATGAAACAGTGCCGAAATCGGAAAGGAAAGGAAGAAAATGGAAAGCAAAAAAAATATTTTAGTTGTTGATGATTCTGCACTTATGAGAAGACTGATATCTGATATAATAAATAGTGACGAGAGATTCCAGGTCTCCGACCTTGCGATGAACGGACTGGAAGCATTTGATCTTGTAACGCGCGATCCCAAAAAATACGAGGCAATTTTGCTTGACATCAATATGCCTAAGATGAATGGCATCCAATTTTTGGAACAGCTGAACAAAATGAAAATCCGTCAGAAAATCATTGTGGTAAGTACCCTTGCAAAGGAGGGCGCAGTGGAAACAGTGCGCTGTCTGGAACTTGGTGCTTTCGACTTTGTAACGAAGCCGGACAGTTATATGGAGGCGCGCAATGAGCGGTTTAAACAGAGGATTTTATCAACGGTCGGTGTGGCAACGGGGGTGGATATCGGGATTCCGCCAAAAGAGAAGCCGGAGCCTTCCTCCGCGCGTCCGTCCTTAATCAAACCGTCCGCGACAAGGGCACTCTATGATGTCACCTCAGCACCAACAAAGCGTGCGACACATAAAAGTGTGGGAAGCGGCGCGAAAAAACTTGTGGCACTTGCCTGCTCTACCGGCGGTCCAAAGGCATTGCAGTCTGTGATTCCTAAACTTCCAGCAGAGCTTGACGCGCCGATGATCCTTGTGCAGCATATGCCAGTGGGATTTACAAAATCGCTTGCTGACCGTCTAAACGAGATGAGCGCGATCAATGTCAAGGAGGCAGCTGAGGGGGATGTTTTAAGGAAAGGGACAGTCTACATAGCCCAGGGTGGCAGTCAGATGCGCGTTGTGCGGCGGGGCGGGGATTACGTAATTACGGAGAATGCAAATGAACCGGCGCGGGGCGGTCTAAGACCGTGTGCGGATATCATGTACGAGTCTCTTGTAGATTTGGACTTTGAAGATATTACTTGCGTTGTCCTCACCGGGATGGGAGGGGATGGCACGCTTGGAATCAAGCAGCTCAACAACAAAAAGAACATCTACGTTATCGCGCAGAATGAGGCGACTTGTACTGTGTACGGTATGCCAAGAGTGGTGGCCGAGGCAGGGCTTGTGGATGAGGTCGTTCCGCTCGATGCGGTAGCAGATGCAATCACGAAGAATGTGGGGGTACATTAAGTATGGATGTAAGCCAATATTTAGGGATCTTTATCGACGAAACAAGAGGACATTTACAGGAACTGAACGAACAGATTTTAATTCTCGAGAAGGAACCGGAAAATGAGGATACCATCAACGAGATTTTCCGGGCAGCGCACTCCTTAAAAGGAATGGCGGGCACAATGGGATATAAGCGGATGCAGCGTCTGACCCATGATATGGAGAATGTATTTTCCGAGATACGCAACGGCAAGATGAAGGCAACACCGAATTTGATTGATCTGTTGTTCCGCGGTCTTGATGCACTGGAGAGCTATCTTGATATTATTATCAATACCCAGGACGAGGGGACGGAGGATAACCAGGATATTATTGATGGTCTTCAGAAAGTGATGGAGGAAGGGCTTGGCACGGCAGTGGCGGCATCCTCGGCTCCTTCCCCGGCTGCCACATCGGTAGATCCCCCTGTGCAGGGGAAGCATCTTGTGTTGGCAGAACATGAACTTACGGCGGCGTTAAAGGCGAAGGAAGAGGGAGAAAATATCTTTGAGATTACGGTTTTTGTTCAGCAGAGTTGTATCTTAAAAGCGGCCAGAGCCTTTCTTGTCTTTAAGGCATTGGAGGAGTGCGGCGATATTATCAAGTCGGTTCCAGAAGTGCAGGATATTGAGGATGAGAAATTTGACTATGATTTCTCGATGGTGCTGTTGACCAAAAAATCACAGGAAGAAATTCGCACGGCGGTGATGAATGTGTCTGAAATCCGCGATGTGGTGATTGGACCGGCAGATCTTGCAGGGAAGAAAACGGCCTCTGCGGCTTCTGGGACGGCAGCAGAAACCCCAGCTTCCACTTCCTCTGAGCCGGAAAAGGAAAGTTCGGTCTCTGCGCCACAGACAGCGGAAACTCCGGCACAGACAGCACCGGCGGGAGCTAGCGCGGCAGCAGCCGTGGCAGCGCAGCCACAGACAAAACAGGCGGCGAAGGCGGCGGCAAAGGCAGCAGTAAACCGCTCTGTACGTGTCGATATCGAGAAGTTAGACGATCTAATGAATCTGGTCAGCGAGTTGATTATCGCAAAGAACGGGCTTGTGTCCGTAAATGGCGACAGTGAGCATTCCCTGCACGCCAATAGCTTTAACGAGCAGATTGAATACTTAGAGCGCGTGACGACAAACCTGCACCAATCCGTAATGAAAGTGCGAATGGTGCCGATCGAGAGTGTGGTAAATCGCTTCCCGCGCATGATCCGCGATCTGAGCAAAAAACTCGGCAAGAAGATGGATCTGTATATGACCGGTGAGGACACAGAGCTTGACCGCACGGTAATCGATGAGATTGGTGACCCGTTAATGCATCTTTTGCGCAATGCGGCCGATCATGGTCTTGAATCGAATGAGGAGCGCGTGCGCTTAGGCAAGCCGGAGGTTGGCTCAATTTTCCTTGACGCTTACCAGGAGGGCAATAATGTTGTTATTGAGGTGCGCGACGATGGCGCGGGCATCAATGTGGAGAAGGTAAAGCAAAAAGCGATTCAAAAAGGGACGATAAACGAGGAACAGGCAGAGATGATGAGCGACAAGGAAATCATCGACCTTTTGTTCCGACCAAGCTTTTCGACCTCGGAAGTTATCTCGGATGTTTCCGGGCGCGGTGTCGGTCTTGACGTGGTAAAGACAAAGATTGAGGCTCTGGGCGGAAGCATCGAAGTCCGGACAACGCTCGGCGAAGGCAGCAATTTTATTATCCGTCTGCCGCTTACCCTCGCCATTATTCAGACGCTTATGGTAGAAATTGGAAATGAAAAATATGCGATCCCGCTCGGCAGCATTGAAACTATTGAGGATATCGCGCTGGATGATGTAAAGTATGTACAGAATAAAGAAGTGATCAATCTGCGCTCCTCGGTGATCCCTCTGATCCGCCTTGACAGGGTGCTAGATGTCGAGCCTACGGGCGAAGAACCGGTCAGCTTAACCGTCGTTATTGTAAAGAAGGGCGATAAGTTGGCGGGTCTGATTGTAGATAATCTGATCGGGCAGCTTGAGATCGTGATCAAGTCCATTGGTAAATATATTAACAACAGCAAGCTTATCAGCGGTGCTACGATCCTTGGCGACGGCGAGATCGCGCTGATCCTTGATGTCAACGTCTTAGTGGTGTAGGGAGGGAAATATCATGGATGAGAAAAAGATAGAAGAACTTGAAAAACAATATATTGTTGTGAAGCTTGGCAGCGAACAATATGGAATTGATATCCAGTATGTGGATAATATTGTAAGAATGCAGAGAGTGACCAGAGTGCCGAAGGCACAGCCATATTTTAAGGGCGTTATCAATATTCGCGGCGAAGTCATCCCGGTGATGAGTCTGCGCTTAAAGTTTGGCTTAGAGCCGGACGAATTCAAGAATGCTACCAGAATCCTTATCATTAAAATTGAGCCGCAGGCAGCAATCGGCATGATTGTGGATGAGGTCAAGGAAGTGATTACACTGAGTGAGGAAAATATTGACCGGACTTCCGGGAACAATGATGAGAGAAGCGCGTACCTTTACGGTGTGGGCAAGCAGCCGGACGGTTTAGTATCGCTGCTTAATATCCCGGCGGTTGTTGTGGAGAAGGAAAGCACAATATAAAATGGCGGGGTTGCCGCATAATGCGGCAACCCTTATAGGCTTTTTGCATATAGGAGAACCCCGCAGGATAAGGGGTTTCTATATGAGTGGGCAGGGGGAACATACCGCCCAGTTGTAAGACAACAGAAAGGGCTTGGTGTAATATGGCTGAAGTAAAACTTGAAGAAATGAACCATATGCAATTTGATGTGCTGCGCGAAATTGGCAATATCGGAGCCGGGAATGCAACGACGGCTCTGTCACAGATGCTCTCCTCAAAGATTGATATGAAAGTGCCAAAGATTGATCTTTTGGAATTTAAAGAACTGGGAGAATTGATCGGCGGCGCGGAAAATATTGTAGTAGGCATTCTCTTGACCCTTCAGGACGATATCGACGGCATGATGATGTTCCTTGTAGAAAAGAAGGCAGCCAAGAGTATGGTTAAACTATTGATGGGAGGTTTTTGTAGCGGCAGTGAGGACGACGACGATTTTTCCGAGATGGAACTTTCTGCAATGCAGGAAATTGGCAATATTATTGCAGGTGCGTATCTATCCTCTCTCTCTGCACTGACCAATATGAAAATCACGTCGAGCGTACCTTATATGGCAATTGATATGGCGGGGGCAATTTTGAGCGTCCCAGCGATTGAATTTGGAAAAATAAGCGATAAGGCGTTATTGATAGAAACTGAATTCGGAGATGTAGGTGAAGAAGTAAACGGCTATTTTATTTTGATCCCAACTTTGGAATCCTATGGTCAAATACTTACCTCTCTGGGATTATAGGAGAGCATATGGCAACGATGATAAAAGTGGGAATGGCGGATCTAAATGTCTGCCTGCCGCCGGATTCAATCACAACGCTGGGGCTTGGCTCCTGTGTTGGCATCGTACTATATGATCCGGCGAAGAAGATATCCGGCATGGCACATGTAATGCTGCCGGACAGCGCGAGAATCAGAAATAATGAAAATGTCGCAAAATTTGCAGATACAGGAATTCAGGAACTCTTAAACCGTGTGCTAAAACTGGGTGCAAGCCGCACCGCACTTGTCGCTAAGATTGCAGGGGGCGCACAGATGTTTGCATTTAATTCCGACAATGAGATGCTAAAAGTCGGTCTGCGCAATGTCGAGGCGGTAAAGCGAAAACTTGCTTCCCTGCGAATTCCAGTTGTGGCGGAGGACACGGGATTAAATTATGGGCGCACGATCGAGTTTTACCCGGAAAACGGCAAACTCCTTGTAAAATCTGTCGGGAAGCCAATAAAAACACTGTAGTGTAGGCTTTGGGCGGAGGGAGGGGAAAATGGAAAAAAATCACAATATATCGGCATTGATTACGCTTTTAGCCGGGGCAATTGCCGCGCTCTGCTGCCTGATCAACCGCGTTCCAATCTTGAACACGCTGCAGTCGGTGCTGATTGTACTGATCATTTTTCTGGTCATAGGCAGAATTATTGAGCATATTATTTTTAAGATCAATAAGAATGCGTATATGGCCGCAGTGCAGGCAGAAGAAGAGGCAAGGCAGGCAGCAGCGGCAGCAGAGCAGGAGGAAGCGATGGCGGCTGTGGAAAATATGGGGGATGGGGAGGAAGTCACGGACGACGAAAACGAGGAGGAAACTTAAGGCACATTTCGTTTGAAGCGGGGTAAGGTGGAAAATGGACAAACAAAAATTATGGGAGGAATACAGTGTAAAGCGAACCGCCGCGTTGCGGGAACAGCTAATTTTAGAGTATGTCGGGCTGGTAAAGATTGTGGCGGGAAAGTTAAGCATGTATCTGGGCTATAATGTGGAATATGACGATCTTGTCGGTTATGGAACTTTTGGTCTGATCGATGCGATCGACAAATTCGATTACGATAAAGGCGTAAAATTTGAGACCTACGCTTCACTGCGTATTCGTGGCGCGATTCTTGATCAAGTGCGCAAAATGGATTGGATTCCAAGGACGCTGCGGCAAAAACAAAAAAAATTAGATGCAGCGTATTTAAAGATCGAAGCCGAAACTGGGCGCATGGCAACGGAAGAGGAAGTGGCAAAAGAACTTGAAATCTCAATTGATGAGCTTTTAACTCTGCAGTCGCAGGCACAGATCTCCGCCCTCGTCTCACTCGACGAGTGTATGGAGGCGGGGGAACCGCAGGTGGAGGTCACACGAACCAGCGAGGACTATGTGCAGCCGGAACGCATTATGGAGCGGAAGGAGTTAAAAGAGATCCTTACACGCACATTAAAGGAACTGACGGAGAAAGAACAAAAAGTAATATTTTTGTATTATTTTGAAGAGCTGACATTAAAGGAGATCAGCGCGGTTCTCGGCGTGACTGAATCACGGATTTCACAGCTCCATACAAAGGCGCTGCAAAAAATGAGAACCCGGCTTGGTGGCAATATGGATTTGTTTTTTGGATAGAGGAGGAATCGGGTGGCAAATAAAAATGCATATTTTCAGCTTCAGACACAGGCGGACGGCACTTATTTGCTGTTATTTCCGGGTTGTGAACAGAATAAGCTGAATTTTAAAGAGATTGACTCGTATCTGCGCGTAAAGCAGATCGAGTATGACAGGGAACCCCTGATGCGGGCAGTGTCAAGTTTTTCTGAGGCGACGAGCATAAAGCTGACAGGAAAACCACATATGAAGGAAAAAGAATATATTTTTATTCAAATCTCGGAGGATAAAAAAAAGGCGATTGCGAGATTCTACCCTCCGATGGATAATGGTGCCTGTCTGACAAAAGCAGAGATTGTGAGCGAACTTGTGCGCGCAGGAATAAAATTTGGTGCGAAAGAAAAGGCAATTGACAAGTTTCTCGAAGACAGGCAATATTGTTACACCTATCTGATTGCGGAGGCAATGCCTCAGGTGGATGGAAAAAATGCTATATTAACCTATCATTTTAATACTGACCTTTCGCGAAAACCGAAATTAAATCAGGACGGCAGCGTGGACTTTCACCAGATTGAAACTATCTGCCATGTGCAGGAGGGCGACAAGCTTGTCACGCTTACGCCTGCGGTTATGGGAAAGCCTGGGATCGATGTTATGGGACGGCCGATCGCCCCTGCTACAGCTAAAAAAGTGACACTTCGCCCAGAGAAGAACACTTGTCTTTCGGATGATGGCTTAGAGCTTTATTCGGAGGTGGACGGGTTGGTTTCACTGATTGGCGGAAAGATCTTTGTCTCCAATATTTACGATGTGCCCGCGGATGTGGATACCTCGACAGGGGATATCAAATTTGCGGGGAGCGTGATTATTCACGGCAATGTAATCACGGGCTTTTCCGTGGAGGCGGAAGGCGATATTATTGTAAATGGTGTAGTGGAAGGTGCCACGCTGAAAGCCGGGGGACAGATTGTATTAAAACGTGGAATTCAGGGAATGGGACGTGGTATTTTAGAGGCAAAGGGAAATATTATTACGAAATTTATCGAAAACGCTACAGTAAAAAGTGATGGCTATGTCTCGACGGAGGCAATTTTACACAGCAATGTCTCTGCAAAGGGAGATGTGACTGCAACAGGAAAACGCGGGTTCGTGGTAGGGGGTTCCATCCGTTCCGGAAGTTGTATTTCCGTGCGGACGGCAGGTTCGACTATGGGGACGACAACCATTCTTGAGATTGGTGCGGATCCAGTCTATATGGAGGAATTTCGCAAGATCAATGATGATTTGCCGGCACTTGAGGAAGAGTTAGAGGCGGCGACACAGACCATCAATGTTTTGACTAGACGGATGAAGACGGGGGAGAGGCTCTCAGCAGATAAGGCAAAGAAGCTTGAGGAGGCAAGAAATGCAAAAGAGGTTTTAGAAAAGCAGATCCAGTACTTTCTTTCCCGAATGGATGATCTTGAGGAAATTGCAGGTATGCAGTCGGGCGGCTGTATCCGGGTGAGCGGGATCATTTACCCCGGCTGCAAAGTCGTGATATACAATACTCCATACCATATTCGCTCTGAATTAAAATATTGCAGGCTGATCAAAGACCGCGCGGATGTAAAGATGGTGGAATATTAAGTAGAGGGGGAAGATAATGGCAATTACACCGATAGAAACTGCGGCATTCTTGCCGAAATCGCAGGAGGCATCCTTCCAGCGTCACAACGATGTCCAAAAACCCGTCAACGAGCAGACCGTCTTACAGAACAGTCAGCAGCAGAAAGTGATGACGGACGCTGCCAAGACGGTGATGATGGCAAAGACCGATCAGCCGGAGTACCGCTATGACGGGAGTTCCGGCAATGGAAAGGGGATGCTCTACAAGAGAAAAAACGGTGCCAAAAAAGAAAAGAAGCACGAACATGAGGGCACGGATCAGATGAATTCCGGCTTTGATATGCGTATATAAGGAGGTACAAATGACGGAGTACGAGATTATAATCCTGGTCGCGGGCTTTGTTTTTGTGGTGGCAAGTTTTTTTCTCGGCGGCAGAAATTCTTCTAAGGAAGAAGTGGATACTGATGCGGAGATTCGCAAAATCAAGGAGGCAGCAGTTTTGCATGAGAGTGAAGTCAGGGATCGTCTGGATACCCTGATCACGAAAGAGTGTAATGCAGCGTTGGACGAGGTCAAAGAGAAGCTTTCTAAAGTTTCCAATGATAAGATTATGGCGGTGGATGAGTATGCGAGCCAGGTGCTTGAGAGAATTGAAACCAACAATCAGTCCGTTGTATTTTTGTATGATATGCTCCAAAAGAAAGAAGACGAGATGAAGTCCACGATGAACAAGATGGAGCAGACAAGACGGGAGAACAGAGAACTTTTTGACCGGCTTGAGGAGTTAAAACAGGCGAAGGCGCGCGTGGCAAGCCGCAATGCGGCAAAAGCCGCCGCCAAGGGACAAGCTGTAAAGCCTGCAAAAAGCGAGCAGACCGAATCCTTACTTTCTCAGACTCCAGTGGTAAAGATGGGGATTTCAGAGTTGGAGCATACCCAGGCAGAGGCACTCACAGAAGTATTCGCGCCAAAATTAGAGAGGGAGAATCCGGTGCGGGATATGGCTTCGGAGGCATCAAAGCCAGAACCGGAACCGGGGATGGATCGTCAGGAAAGAGTGCTTGCCCTTTACCAGGAGCAAAAATCGATTAAGGAGATATCAAAGCTATTGTCGATAGGGCAGGGAGAAGTAAAACTTATCGTTGATCTGTATGCAAAGCAGAGCGAATAGAGGAAAGAATGGGGAGAAGCCTTGAAGTTAAGATATTATTTGCGCGGCGTCGGCGTTGGATTGATTCTCGCCGTCGTCGTTTATTCTACGATGATTATACCGCGAAAATATAAAATGACGGACGAGGAAGTTTTGGCGCGGGCAAAGGAGCTTGGAATGGTGGAAAGGGAAAATACGGATGTGGATCTGTCCGCACTTTCGGGCACGCCGGCTCCGCCGGAAGAAACTGGCACACCAACTCCGCCGAAGGGAACGGATACACCAACTCCATCCGGGGAGGAAAGTCCAACGCCAACTCCGCAAAAATTGCCAGAGTTGACTCCTTCGGTTCCTCCAGAAAAAGACGCAAATTCCACTCCGGTCGTGCCAAGTGCATCCGATACACCAGCACCAACTGTACCAACTGTATCAGATACTCCGGGGACTCCAAGTATGCCAACTATGCCAACTATGCCGGACTCTCCGACGATGCCGATGATGCCTCCCCCAGAATCCTCTTCACAGGAAATAGAGACAAATGGGGAGAAGATAAGTATTACAATTCCTCAGGGAATGGGATCGGAAAGTTTCGCACTTGAACTGCAAAAAGCGGGGGTAGTGGAAGATGCAGTGGACTTCGATCGCTATTTGATGCAAAATAATTACGCGCTGTATATCAGACCGGGGACTTACCGCATCCTTCCGGGCGCGACCTATGAAGAAATCGCGAGGCAAGTGACGGCAAATTAGCGGGAGCTTACTTTAAAAAAAGTACTTGCATTGCAAGGAAAACTGTGGTAAAATCTATAAGTCGTAAATATCGGCAAATTGGTGATATGCTGTGCCGATATAGAAATCACATAGCCTTGAGCGGTCTTTTGGTGCCGGGTAAAGGACGGTTGAAGTTGCCAGCGGACATGGCTATGGTAGAAAAACCAAATGGAGGAAAAAGACATGAGCGTTATTTCAATGAAACAGTTACTTGAGGCAGGGGTTCATTTTGGTCATCAGACAAGAAGATGGAACCCGAAAATGGCGGAGTATATTTACACGGAGAGAAACGGCATCTACATTATCGATCTGCAAAAATCCGTGGGCAAGGTGGACGAGGCTTACTACGCAATCAAGGATATCGTTGCCGATGGCGGAAAGATTCTCTTTGTGGGGACAAAAAAGCAGGCGCAGGATTCCATTAAATCCGAGGCGGAACGCTGCGGTATGTTCTATGTCAATGAGAGATGGCTCGGCGGTATGCTGACAAATTTCAAGACAATCCAGTCCAGAGTCACAAGATTAAAAGCGATTGAGAAGATGGCGGAGGACGGCACATTTGAGGTACTTCCAAAGAAAGAAGTTATCGCACTGAAAAAAGAATGGGAAAAATTGGAAAAAAATCTTGGCGGAATTAAGGAGATGAAGAATATCCCGGATGCAATTTTTGTTGTAGATCCGAAAAAGGAGAGAATCTGTATTCAGGAGGCGCATACTTTAGGAATTCCGTTAATTGGCATTGCAGATACAAACTGTGATCCGGAAGAGCTTGACTATGTAATTCCGGGTAATGATGATGCGATCCGCGCGGTAAAACTGATTGTGGCAAAGATGGCGGACGCGGTAATCGAGGCAAACCAGGGTGTTTCCATGAGCGATGTGCCAGAGGAAGCCGAGGCTGTCGAGGAAGAGCAGGAAGCATAAGATTTATCGCATTTTAGGCGTGAAAAATATAGGACTACAAAATAATTGTAAACGAACGGAGGGATTATAATGGCTGAGATTTCAGCAAAGATGGTAAAGGATTTGAGAGAGATGACCGGTGCGGGCATGATGGACTGCAAGAAGGCTCTTGTTGAGACAGAAGGAAATATGGATGAGGCCGTTGAATTTTTGAGAAAGAAAGGTCAGGCAAAAGCGGAGAAGAAGGCAAGCCGTATCGCTGCGGAGGGGATCTGCAGGATCGCAGTAAAGGGCAATAGCGCAGCGGTTGTAGAGGTCAATTCCGAGACGGACTTCGTGGCAAAGAATGAGAAGTTCCAAACCTTTGTAGGGCAGGTTGCCGATGTGATTGTACAAGGAGATTATGCAGATGTGGACGCACTTCTTGCTGCACCGTTTATCGATGCAGATACTGTACAGGAAGCTTTAGTGGAGAAGATCGCGACGATCGGTGAGAAATTGAGCATCCGCAGATTTGAGAAAGTTACGGCAGAAAATGGCTGCGTGGTTACTTACACCCATGGCGGCGGCAGAATCGGTGTGATTGTTGAGGCGGCTACAGATGTGGTAAATGATGCGGTCAAAGAGGCACTCTCTAATGTGGCAATGCAGGTTGCAGCACTCAGTCCAAAATATGTTTCGAGGGATGAGATCGGGCAGGACTTTATCGATCATGAGAAAGAGATTATCTTAGCGCAGATTATGCAGGACGAAAAACAGTCCAAGAAACCTGCCAATGTGATTGATGGGATCATTAAAGGGCGTATCAACAAGGAATTTAAAGAAATCTGCCTGCTTGATCAGATCTATGTAAAGGCTGAGGATGAGGAGGGAGAACAGACAGTAGCGCAGTATTTGGCTCAGGTTGCAAAGAAAAATAGCGCGAACCTTTCGATCAAGCGTTTCGTGCGTTTTGAGACGGGCGAAGGTCTTGAGAAGAAGAGTGAGAACTTTGCAGCGGAAGTTGCAGCGCAGATGGGAATGTAAGAAAAGGTTTGCATAACAGAACAGCGTAAAAAATATGAGGCTCTGAAAGCCTTGTAATCACGCATTTCTAAGTGATTATAAGGCTTTCAGAGCCTTAAAAGGTGGTGGCTCCTGAAAACTGCAGGAAGCGATCATTGTCAGGAACAGGGAAAAAGGAGACAGCCGATGATATTATCTGATTTTTTTTTACAACATAAAAAAGTGGCAGTTGCCTTTTCTGGTGGGGTGGATTCCGCTTATCTGCTCTTTGCCGCGAAATCTTGCGGCACAAAGGTTCGCGCATACTATGTAAAATCGGAATTTCAGCCGCAGTTTGAATATGAGGATGCACTGCGATTTGCGGTGATGTTAGATGTGGAATTGAGTGTGTTAAAACTTCATATTCTTGAAAATCCGAATATTTGTGAAAATCCGAAGGAGCGTTGTTATCACTGCAAGCGGGTGATTTTTGACGCGATCGCAAAAGCGGCTGCTGTTGATGGTTTTTCTGTACTGCTTGATGGGACAAATGCATCCGATGATGCAGGAGATCGACCGGGAATGCGCGCACTAAAAGAGTTTTCCGTGTATTCACCACTGCGGGAATCCGGACTGACCAAAGACGAGATCCGCCGTCTGTCAAGGGAGGCGGGGCTATTTACCTGGGATAAGCCCGCCTATGCCTGTCTTGCCACAAGGATTTCGACGGGGGAAGAGATTACACAGGAAAAACTTGCGGCGGTAGAAATGGCAGAAAATTTTCTTTTTTCGCTTGGATTTACGGATGTCCGCGTCCGAATACAGAAAAAGAATGCAAGGATACAACTGTCCGCGAAAGATTTTTCGCGGTTGATAGAAAATCGGAGAGAAGTTTTGGGGGAGTTTAAAAAATATTTTGATATGGTAACACTTGATTTACAGGCGCGTGGAGAGATGAATTAATTGTGAGAAGAATTATCTAGGGGGATAAAAATGAGTCAGGATATTCGGGAACTGCTTGCAGGAGTGCGCGATGGAACGCTTTCTGTGGATGACGCGATGCTGCGCCTAAAAATAAAACCTTTTGAAGATATCGGTTATGCGAAGGTGGATATGCACCGCAGATTGCGCCAGGGAGCGGCAGAAGTTATTTACGGCGCAGGAAAAACTACAGAACAAATCATAGGGATTGTAGATGCTATGAAAAAAAATGGGCAGGATCTGGTGCTGATTACTCGGCTGTCCGAAGAGTCCGCCAGGGAGATTGCAAAGGTACATCCGCTTTCCTATTATGCGGAGGCACACTGCGGGGTTGTCGGCGAGATCCCCGCGCCCGGCGGTATGGGAAAAATTGTGGTGGCGACGGGGGGGACAAGTGATATTCCTGTAGCGGAGGAAGCCGCCTTGACTGCGCAGGTTCTAGGCAATGAGATCGTGCGGCTCTACGATGTTGGTGTGGCAGGGCTGCACCGGACATTGGCGCATCTGGAGGAAATTATGGGGGCAAGTGTAATTATTGCAATTGCGGGGATGGAAGGGGCACTAGCCAGCGTGATTGGCGGGCTTGCGGACTGCCCTGTGATTGCCGTGCCGACAAGTGTGGGGTACGGTGCATCTTTTCACGGACTGTCAGCACTTTTATCCATGCTGAATTCCTGCGCCAGCGGTGTATCTGTGGTAAATATTGACAATGGCTTTGGTGCGGGGTATCTCGCCAGCATGATCAATCATATGCGGACTTAAAAAACAATAGAATTCCTTCCGGTGTTGGGAGGGGATTCTGCGGAACTAAAAATAAGAACTAAAAATTAAGGAGAATCGATTATGAAAACCCTTTATTTTGATTGTGGGATGGGGGCTGCTGGGGATATGCTCACCGCAGCACTCTTAGAACTTTTGCCTGATCCGGAGGAATTTTTAAAAGAATTTGCTGCTCTTGGACTTCCCGGTGTGCGGATGGAGAGAGAGAAGACCATGAAATGTGGAATTTCGGGAACCTATATTTCTGTTACCGTGAATGGTGTGCATGAGGAAAGTTATGATGTATCAGAACATTCTCATAACCATTCGCATGAGAGGTCAGAATATTCCCATGATCATATGCACGAACAACCTTCGTCGGAGCATTCCCATAACCACACACATTCCCACACGGTCCTGAACGATATTGAGCATCTTGTGCGTGAACATCTTGCACTTTCAGAGAAGGTTAAGGAAGATATTATGGCAGTATACCGCCTGATTGCGGAGGCGGAGAGCTATGCACATAATGCCCCTGTCACAGAGATTCATTTTCACGAGGTTGGCACGCTCGATGCGGTTGCAGATATCACTGCGGTCTGTATGTTGATGGAGCGTTTGGCACCGGAGGAGGTGGTAGTTTCGCCGATCCATGTCGGAAGCGGACAAGTGCATTGTGCGCACGGTATTCTGCCAGTTCCCGCGCCTGCTACGGCATATATTTTAAAGGATGTGCCAATTTATGGCGGCAATGTAAAAGGAGAATTATGTACACCGACCGGAGCGTCATTGTTAAAACACTTTGCCACGCGCTTTGGGGAAATGCCAGTAATGAAAACTGCGGCGATTGGGTACGGTATGGGGAAAAAGGATTTTAAGGAAGCAAACTGTGTCCGCGCATTTCTTGGCGAGTCGCTAAAGGATTTGGATGCACCCCTAAAGGATACGATGTTTTTGACGGATAAGGTACTTGAACTTTCCTGCAATCTTGACGATATGACAGCGGAGGCGATAGGCTTTGCAATGGAACGCTTGTTTGAGGGGGGCGCGCTTGAGGTCTTTACTCTGCCCGCAGGAATGAAAAAGGCACGTCCGGGTGTGCTGCTTACTGTTTTATGTGCGCCGGAGAAAGAAGTGCAGATGGCAGCACTTTTGTTTAAACATACCACCACCATCGGTATTCGCAAGGCGGAGCGCGCGCGCTATCTTCTTGAGCGTAAGATCACATCCATTGAAACTCCTTATGGAACGGTGCGCCGCAAGGAATCGGAAGGCAGCTTTTTTGGTGAAAATTTTCTCCGTGAAAAATATGAATATGAAGATATCGCGCGAATTGCAAGGGAACAAAAGATTGGATTGAGCGAAGCTTATGAAAAAATACAGAGGGAAGTAGAGGGTTAAATTTTTTGTGCTTTCTGCCGATATATAGATCGGGTTTGACAAAAAATAAGATAATTTTATGGATGCTATGGATGGCACTGTGATTTCCAGGATGGAGAAAGGAAAGTCATAGTGCCATCTTGTAGTTAAAGAGCTTTTGTCAGCCCACTAGATCGCGCAGCTTATATGTGAGTCTGCGCAGAGATAAGCCGCTTGGACCATTTGGAGAGCGGCGCAGTCCGGATTGTCAGATGGACTGCAGAAAGGAGGAACATGACAGTAGGAGCAGTACAAGCCGGGTATTCTGGATCTGTTTACCCGGCAAAGGCGAAGTCTGCGCAGAAGGAGATGGACTTTTTTTCGTTCGCGCCAAATGCACCGGAGGCGGTAAAGGAGGCGATTCGCCAGGCAGCAGAGGAGTCAGGCTATCACCCTTACGGAAAAATGAATCATATCTCTCAGATTACCGTGCAGCAGTTGGAAAATCAGTATAATGGCACGATAAATCCGGAGGATGTATTTGGTGGCAGTGTGGCTTCGGCATTGCAGGCGGTAAAGACCATGCTCTATGATCTGGAGCATCCGCTTGCCAAGACAAAGAGTATGGGGATTGCACAGTACCGCGCGCAGGAAAGGGAGTTTTACCAGTCGGTGATCCAAAAATTGGAAAATTCAGAAACCGAAGAACCTTCAGAAACAAAGGAAACTATGGATTACCGGAAATTTCTAAAGAAAACTATTGAGGAACTCTATGTTAAATTTCAAAATGGGGAGTCGGAGCCAAGTTACCTGATTGGTGCCGCCTCTTTTACAGAGCGGGAATGGGATAAACTCTTGGAGAAGTTTGACGAGCTAGAAGACTCCATTCGCACACAGATGCGCGAGGAACATAAAAAGAGGATGGAGGAAAAGGAAAATAGTGCAAGTCAGCAAAAGCAAACCAGGGCGCGGGAGACCTCTCTTTTAGCTGGCAATTATACGATGGCAACTTACCCGTCCAGTAAGCAGGAGGAACCCGCCCATTATATTACCTGCTATACGGAAGATGGAATTTTTTGTAGAAAAGCTGGGGAAACGGGAGAGGAATGGTCAATCCGTTTTAACAACAAGGAAGAATACAATAAGGTGATGAAATTTTTGGAGGAGTTTCCTGCGGACTGGAATATGCGCTTTGCCTCCAATGAGAATTTCTGGAAAGATTTTTTGGATGATAAAATAGATATGGAAGAATTTGGAAAATTCCTTAGTGGAACGGATAAGGGAGTGCCAAATTATACGATAACGGTCGGGGATTCCGTGTATATTGACAGGGAGAAAGTATTCTGGGCAAAGTATATGAACCAGGATATCGGAAAATTTTATACGGCGCAGGAAATGATGCAGATGCAGGAGGATTTAATTGCGGAAAATGTAACAAAACTTCACAAACTGACCGAACCTTATGAGAATATTTACCGCCTTACACATCCGGAATACCGAGGAGAGCGAATTTTTTGCGAGTATCCGGGCGGTCCGCTCTACACGGCAAACGAGATCGGCAGGAAAATGTATGAAAATTATTTGACATTAAAATACGAAACAATAGTAGTACAATAAATATCCGTATGAATTTTTGTTTTGCGGGAAAGATAACAGAGGAAGTGAAAAACAATCAACTGAAGAGGAGGAAAATGGAACGACTGGAAAAATATTTAATCAAATATTGCGCGCCGACATTGGCTTCCTTAAAAACAGCAAATTTGTTTTCCTATCCTGCGGGTGTGGAAGCAGAACTTGAGAAAAGCTTGGCCTGCTGGAATTTATGCCTGCATAAAAAGGGGATAAAGCTGTGTATGCTTCAAAAGAAAGAAAATGCACTGATCTATATGTATCGACCAGGGGAATTAAAACGCGACCTCTCAGACCCCATGGCTTTTCGGATTCTTAAGCATTACGGCTACAAAACACCAAAGGAGGACGACGCGATTGCAACATTGCGCGCGCGCCTGAAAAAAGACGGGTTTCCACATGAGATCGGATTGTTTTTGGGATATCCGCCAAGGGATGTGATAGGATTTATCCATTATGGTGGGCGGCACTGCAAATGCGCCGGATATTGGAAAGTGTACGCAGAGGAAGAGAGCGCGAAATATGCTTTTGCAAGGCTTCGACGCTGCAGCAAGGCGTATATGCGTCTGTGGCAGGAGGGCGAAAGCATCATGCAGCTTGCAATGGCTGCTCCACAGGATTAAGGGGTGCGCCGCCTGTCAGAAATGAGTCGTTACAGAATTTTCTGTGACGGCTCGTTTCTTTTTTCTAATTGCAATCCAAAAAATATCCTGCTATAATTGGAGCGGGATTTTTTAGCGATTGGGGTTATTGTTTATGGAAAAATTTTACAAATACAAAACTGTTTTAATAAAATTTAGTTTGGTTTTGTTCTGTTTCCTTCCCCTTGGCTGTGCAAACCGACAGGCAGGGGAGAAAAAGGATGGAGCAGAACTTGAATTTTTTGCGATGGATACTTTTATGCGGGTTTTGGCTTACGGTGAGGAAGAGAACAGTGAGTTGGCTGTAAACGCGGCAAAAGAAGAAGTAGAACGGCTGGAAAATCTCTTTTCTACAGGGATTAAGACCAGCGAGATCGCAAAAATTAATGCTTTCGGAGAGGGCGCAGTTTCGGAGGATACCCTATCTTTGTTAAAGCGTGCCAAGGAATTGTGTACATTGACGGAGGGCACTTTTGACATTAGCATTTATCCGTTAATGCGTGCCTGGGGATTTCCAGAAAAAACATATCATGTCCCGTCGGATACTGAGATTGCAAGACTTAAAAAGAAAACGGATGCAGCGCAGATTGTGCTTAGTGAGGAAGAGGGATATGTAAGTTTTGGGATGGAGGGAATGCAGATCGATCTTGGAGGAATTGCAAAGGGTTTTGCCTCCGAGCGTATTATGGAGATCTATCGGGAGAAAGGAATTGTAAGCGGGCTGGTTAGCCTTGGGGGAAATGTGCAGGTACTTGGCACGAAGCCGGATGGAAGTTTATGGCACATCGCACTGCAAAACCCGGACGGCGGGGAAGAGTATCTGGGCGTTTTGCAGATAAAGGACTGCGCAGTAATTACTTCCGGCAGCTATGAACGCTATTTTGAGCAGGATGGGGTGCGGTATCACCATATCTTAGATCCGGCGACGGGGTATCCTGCGGATTCGGAATTTGTTTCTGTCACCGTGGTGAGTGAGGACGGGACACTTGCGGACGGGTTGTCCACTGCGCTCTTTATTATGGGGAAGGAGCGGGCAATCCAGTTTTGGAGGGAACACTCGAAAGAATTTGACGCGGTCTTTTATACAAAAGAGCAGGAATTATATGTAACAGAGGGGATTGTCAAAGCTTTCTCCTCAAAATTTCCGGTAAACTTGATTGAGCGGGAACCATAAATATAAATTTAGGGAAAATAGAAATGGAGGGGAATCTTGAAAAAAAGGGATATTATCTTGGCGGCATCTCTTCTTTTTATCGCATTTCTCCTGTTTTTCCTCCTTCCAGATAAAGAGGAAGGGGGAGAGGTTCGGATTACCGTGGACGGGCAATTATATGGGGTATATTCGCTTTTTTTAGAACAGAAAGTGGTAATTGAACAGGAGTCCGGCAAAAATATTCTTCACCTTGGAGATGGAATTGCATGGATGGAGGAAGCTGACTGCCCGGATGGATACTGTATTCGGCAGGGGAAAATTCACAGGGCGGGACAGACAATTGTATGCCTGCCGCACAAGTTAGTGATCGAGGTGATCGGGGAAAATTTGCCGCTGGATGCAGTGGCACAGTAGGAGGAGGAAAACAATGGGAAGAAAAATAGCGTACTGTGCAGTACTTGTGGCACTTGCAATGATATTTTCTTACATAGAGGCTATTTTGCCCATTCATTTCGGTGTGCCGGGGGTAAAGCTCGGACTGGCAAATCTTGTAATTGTCACCGGATTTTATTACCTTTCCCCCGGCGAAGTTCTTCTGATTTCCACTGTGCGGATTATTTTTACCTCCTTTTTGTTTGGAAATGGAGTTTCCTTTCTCTACAGCTTTGCTGGGGGGATATTAAGTTTTTTTATTATGTTCCTGTTAAAAAGAAAAAAAGGATTTTCTGTGGTTGGCGTTAGTATTGCGGGCGGTGTATCGCACAATATCGGTCAGATTTGCGCAGCGGCATGGATAAGCAAAAACAAGGCAGTGCTGTACTATACCCCAGTGCTTATCGCAGCGGGAGTATTTACGGGGATGCTGATGGGAATTCTCTCTGCGCGGATTCTCTCTGTGATTTTGCGCAGAAAATAATTTGCTAAAAATTCGTAAGAACGCTCTTACAAAGTCGCTGTACGGCTTCTTTAATGTCTTGTTTGCAAATGCCGGAGTAATTCATTACAAGGGAGTGCGTGGAGGAATAGTTTGGTATTTTGGGCGAAGTCATATGGTAGTACTGTGAAAGACATGAGAGATTCAGTCCATTCTTTTTTCCATTATTTACTAATTCCTCATCCGATTTTTCTGTGTCGAGCCGTAGGATAAAATGCAGTCCCGCGCTTTCTTCGGTGATAGTGCTGCACCCAGCAAGCGGACTTTTGGCAATCTGGGTAAGCAGAGCATCGCGGATAGCGCGGTAGTGATTGCGCATTCTGTTGATATGTTTTTCAAAATAGCCGTCGCGGATAAATTTCGCTAAAGTGTACTGCTCGAAATTTGAGACGGTGCCAGAATAGAAGGAAAGTTCCCCATAAAATCGTGCTAACAGTCTGGGCGGCAGCACCATATAGCTAATGCGGATGGTGGAGGAAAGACTCTTAGTAAAGGTATTGATATAGATCACCCGCTCCATTGTATCAATACTTTGCAGAGTCGGCATTGGACACACGGCAAAACGGAATTCTGAGTCGTAATCGTCCTCAATAATATAGCGGGAGGGGCGTGCTGCTGCCCAGCCAAGCAGTTCATAGCGTCGGCTTACAGGTGTTACAATGCCGGTCGGATAGTGGTGGGAAGGTGAAATATGTACAATATCTGCGTCCTTGCGGTTTAATTCCTCCACGAGAATACCGGAGGAATCCATATTGACAAAACGGCAGTCAACACCGTGACTGCGGTAAACCTTCTCAATTTTTGTGTAGCCGGGATTTTCAACTGCGTAGATTTTGTCACGCCCAAGCAGCAGGATTAGCAGGCTGTAAAGATAGTCCGTCCCCGCGCCAACAATCACCTGTTCCGGGGTGATTTCCATGCCGCGGAATTGTTTTAAATGCGAGCAGATAGCACTTCTAAGCTCATAGATTCCGCCGCAGGGAGGCGGCATCATAAGCTCACTGCTCTTCTGGGAGATTATCTCGCGCAAAAGTTTTGCCCAGATGGAAAAAGGGAAGCTCTCCGGGGTCGTGTGATTGTTTACGAAATCGGCGAAAAAAGCGGGTGTGGTGGCTTTTTGTGCGCGGGGGAAACCTTCCTCTACCTGTGACACTGGTGCAAAAAAAGAAGCAGATTTTGCCGGGGAGGGGAATGCGATATCCGAGACAAAGAACCCCCGCTTTGGGAGCGAAAAAATATATCCCTCCGACTGTAATAGAGCGTAGGCATTTTCCACCGTAATATTGCTGACTCCAAGATTTTTAGCAAAACTGCGCTTGGAGGGAAGTTTTTTTCCGGAGGGCAGCACCCCTTTTACAATATCATTTTTTATACATTTATAGAGATAAAGGTACAAGCTGTCCGCACCTTTATCGGCAAGGGAATAGGTGAGCATAAAAAACCTCCGTATGTATACGATATTCGATGGGGATTGAGTCCCGCCACAAATGCGAATAAGCTGCTTACCGCTATAGCGGCAGGAGCCATCCCATATCTGATATATCATACGATATTTTTTGCAGGATGACAAGAAAATTTTCTTGCATTCTTAAAATCTTCATGCTATAATGCAGTCGTCAAACAAATTGAGCAGAGTAGGAATTTGCGCGTTAAGTGTCATGCAGACGGGGAGTTGCTGTGTGAACGAAAAGTTATCTTGCGGTGCAGATTTCGCATCCCGCTGTTACAACGATCGATAAGATTTTGTGTTGTAGCGTGTCCGCATAGCGATATGCGGGCGGCGATGGAGTCTGTCCATTTTGGGCAGGCTTTTTCTTTTTGCGAAGAAAGATTTTTTCTCTACTCGATTGAGTAAAATCAGTATTCCAAAAATTGGGAAAAGGAGATTTATCTATGCAGAGCATAAGTGGCGCGAGAAGCGCGCAGGGAATGGAAAGTGGATTTAAGGGTGCGGCATCAGTATTTAAAAACCGCAGGGCAGTAGTGATAGCAGGAATGCTGCTGGCACTGCATATTATTCTGGCGATGGTACTGGGAATTTATCTGACGCAAAGCGTAAAATTCAGCATTTCTTTTATCACAAATGTAGTGACAGGGTATCTGTTTGGTCCGTGGATGGCACTTGTTACCGGGGCACTCGGCGATATCCTGCAATATCTGTTAAAACCGGTGGGGGGATATTTTTTTGGCTGGACATTTAACGCCGCGCTCGGAGGTCTGATGTACGGGCTGGCATTTTACCGAAGATCCCCTAGGGAAGAATCGACAAAAGATTTATCTGGGGAGGAAAAAATAAATTTTCGCGTGGCAGATTTTCTTAGCGTAGGAATTTTTGTCGTTTTGCTTGCGGTCTGGTTTTTTCTTCCATTCCTTGATGTAACAACAAAGGCAGATGCATCCGCAGAGCGGGAGATATTAAATGCGGGCACCGCTTTTGACTACATCAGTGGGGCAGTTGGAGAATCCGTAAGTACAAGTCCCAAAACACTTGCAGTAGCGGCACTTGTCCTGATTCTTGCCGGGGGGATCTTCGCGCTGTGTAAGAAGCGCGTATTTGTGATTCTTTCCGGCGTAGTAGCTTGTCTGTGGCTGCTTTTGCCGATG
This sequence comes from uncultured Lachnospiraceae bacterium, assembly GCA_910585065.1. Taxonomy (GTDB): domain Bacteria; phylum Bacillota; class Clostridia; order Lachnospirales; family Lachnospiraceae; genus RGIG4057. The sequence continues at coordinate 1,792 of CAJUCG010000001.1, read as the reverse complement.
TACAACGACCGGAAGATTTTGGCGGCAAGATCTGGTTTTGTGTTTTTGTGCCTGGGCTTTGCTGCCTGTGTTCTATTAAACCTTTTTGCGGTGCTGCACGAGAGAGCAGTGGACGCAAAATTTCTGTTGCGGTGTTTTTTTACTATGCTTTTTGTGGCAGTTATTGTGCAGATGCTTTTGGGGACATTCTGGTGTGTGCTGATGTATGGCAAGGGTTTCTGGTTTTATTTTGCATCGCGCAGTATTAAGAGTATGATTCAGCTTCCGTTTAATACTGTGCTGGTGTATTATGTAATTCGCGCGCTAAAACAGATGAGGGTGGAGGAGATTGCGCGCTAAATATTGAAATAGGAAAAAGCACATATTCCCCGGCGCGTCTAAACCCTGTTCTGACACGCCTGGGATATGTGCTTTTTATGGCAAAATTACTAATGGAAGCTTATTTTTATAACATCGGTTCGTCAGATGACGCAGCAGCAGACTGCGCAGTTCAGGATCGAAATCCAGTGCGGGAATACCGGAGATCGCGAGCGGAACATGCTCGGTAAAAAAGGAATCTAACATCGCGTCAATCCATGCTGCAGTGCGCTCAAATCCCTCTCTGCCAAAATGAAATCGGCTGGGTGGGCATTCTTCCCCAGCTTTTTTAGGCGGAAGGGAAACAAGAAAGCAAATGGCACAGTAGAGTTCTAAAACACTGTCATAATAGATAAGTTCCACCCGGAAATTTTCCCTCTCTAACGCAAACTGAATCAGGTAGCAGGCGGATGGGTCAAGTACCGATAACACGGGGTTTTGTCGTAGTGCGGAGAAATTGTAAATTTTTTCCATATCTTGTTTCCTGCAAAAAAAGTTCTTCAAAATATTATATGGAAAAATCTCCTCAGTGCGACGGAAGGGCTATCCAAATTTGTATCCTTTGCGGAATATGTCGGATTTTGCGAAGTGTGCCGAAAAAACTGCAAATCATGCCAAACTGCTTTCCCGATAAAATGTTCTTTGCTATAATCGGACTCGTTATATTATATATCAAATTACCGGATATGTCGAGAAGGAGGCAAAAATGGAGAGACCAGTTTTTACAGGGTTATCACATGTATGTATTTTTGTGGATAATGTTGAGAAGGCATTTGTATATTACAAAAGAATATTAAATGCGAATCCGAGACAGTATCTCCCTCATTGGAAAAATAAGGGATTTTTTATGGCGGGCGGTTTTATCAAGGAGGCGGAGGACGCGGATGTCTCGATCGGTTTTATGGATGTGCCCGGCACAAAACTCACTCTTGAATTAATGTGCTATCACTATCCGAAGGGTCGGCAGCTTCCGGTTTTTTTTCATGCCAATGATATTAGTGGGGCAAGACATATCGCGCTGAAGGTAAATAATATCGAAGCTGCATTTGAATATATCAAGGCGCAGTCGGATGTAACTTTAATTAATACAACTGAGGAATACAAAGTTTTCCAAGTCAGCAGGACAGAACCTTCTGAGTTTATTTTCTTTGACCAGGAAAAGGAAAACAATCCGCAGGCAAAGAGGGAGGCAGCGGATATCTTAGGGAATATAAAGTATTTTTATTTCCTTGACCGCTATGGTCTTCAGTGGGAATTTGAGCAGGGACATACAGATATCGGTGATTAAAAAATGTTTGGGAATCGAATAATGTTAAGGACAATTAAGGCAAGACTTACCTTTAGTGTGATTGGTCTGGTAATTGTTAGTATTTTGCTTACCACTATGGGAATTATTGTTGTGGCAGGTAAACGGATAATCGAAGATCAGGCACAA